>NZ_CP072453.1:4500000-4748309 GCF_019343475.1 Providencia sp. R33
TAAATCATATTTTGAAAGCCAGTGGCTGCGGTGCGCGGATCAATTTAGATTCACTACCTCAATCTCAAGCGTTAAAGGACAGTTGTAGCGTAGAGCAAGGCCGTTTATGGTCGCTTAGTGGTGGTGAAGATTATGAATTGTGCTTTACGGTGCCTGAAATAAATCGTGGTGCGCTAGAAATGGCATTAGCGCATACAGGCTCTGGTTTTACCTGCATCGGGCAGATCAAACCACAATCCGAAGGGATCAGCTACTTTTGCAATAACCAAGAAGTTGATGTAAACCTTAAAGGTTTCGATCACTTTGTTTCGGAAGGTGTTTATGGCGACTAGCCAAGAAAAAGCTGAAGCCAAAAAGCGGTTAAACATGCGTGATCCGTGGCACTTACTTGCTACAGGGTTTGGCAGTGGGTTATCGCCAATTGTTCCCGGCACAATGGGGTCACTCGCTGCGATCCCATTTTGGTTGTTGATGATCAACCTGCCAGTATGGTTATGTTGGGCTATTATTGTGGTTGGTTTTATTATTGGTTGTTATATTTGCCAGCGTACGTCGGACGACATGAAAATTCATGATCACGGCAGTATCGTGTGGGATGAGTTTATCGGTATGTGGATCACACTGATGGCAATTCCTGTGGTAAATGTAGCGTGGGTTCTCACCGCATTTGTTGTTTTTCGTATTTACGACATGTGGAAGCCTTGGCCGATCCGTATTTTTGACCGTAAAGTCAGCGGCGGTTTTGGCATTATGATCGACGATATTATCGCGGCTATTTTTGCTTATTTCACCGTTTGGTTATGCGTTTGGTATAAGCTCCTGCCATTTTAATCAGCAAAATGAGAAAGGCTATCAATGGATAGCCTTTCTTTTTTGCTTGTTAACATGTTTAAAATGTTATTTTTTTCGACGACTAATTCCCATTACTGATGTTTGTGCTAACGTTAACCCTTTGGTTTCTGGCGCAAACAGTATCGAAACGACCAAACCTAATAACGACACTCCCGCCCCCATCAATACCACATTGCTAATACCATATTCGCTGATAAACACAGGCAGAGCCCACGTAGAAAAGATGGTTCCGATACGGCTAATCGACATGATCACGCCAACGGCTGAAGCTCGGATATCGGTTGGGAACAGTTCATTTGGGTACAGCCATTGCAAGATCCCTGGCCCCCCAGAGAAAAAGGCGTAGATCCCAAACATAATGATCACCAGACAGATCCCAAGGTTGGAGAAGAGCCCGAGGATCGCTAGTGCAAGTGTCATAATGGCAAAGCTGCCAATAAGTAAAGGGCGTCTGCCCATTTTATTGAGCCAATACATCGCAGGTATACAGCCTAACATAAAGAATAGGCTGATCACGACGTTACCGAGCGCGGCATTTTTACCTTGATCCCAACCGAGCTGCCCAACGATTTGTGGGCCGAAGGTATAGATAGCGAACATCGGGATCACTTGGCAAGTCCAAATAATCGCGGTAAATAAGACAAAAGAAAAATGACGTTTAGTGAATAGTTGCAGGAAATGTGTTTTTTTCTGTTCTTCAGCTTCAAAAATCACCGGCTGGCCAAAGAGTTTTTTCATCATTTCTTCGCATTCTTTAATTCGCCCTTTGCGTATTAACCATAATGGAGACTCTGGCAAATCAAAGCGGCCGATCAGAATCACGATACACGGGATCACTGCACTGCCTAACATCCAACGCCAGCCATCTTCGACATCATACAGCGCGTAGCCTACAAGGTTGGCGCAAGTTGCACCCACGTACCACATTGCTGCAATAAAGCCGACGGCAAATGCCCTTTGTTTCGTGTTTGAAAATTCGGTGATCATTGAGGTGGCAATGGGGTAGTCCGCACCAATTACGATACCAATCAAAAAGCGCATAAGAAGTAGTTGCAATGGTGTGGAGACAAACATGGTCGCGACAGAAATGACGCCGATTGCCACAATATCAATGAGGAACATTTTGCGCCGACCGACTTGGTCGCATATGTAGCCAAAGAGCGATGTACCGATAAATAACCCGGCAAGGGTTGCTGCACCCAGTAAGCCTATCCACTCGCTGCTTAAATTGAGTACGGGGGTGAGTTGTTCAAGTGCGACACCGATCAAGACCAATACATAACCATCAAGAAAAGGCCCGCCGCTGCCCCATAGCATGATCCGCCGATGCACGGAGGAGAATTGAATATCATCAAAACTTTTCGGTTTCATTATGTATCCCAGTGTCAGCGTAAAGTACGCAATAAAGCTCTCGAAGCCTTTGAAACTTCGAGAGTAATGCTAATCAGCCGTAACGAAATTCAATGCCGAAAGTGCCGCGTGGGTATTCCCACTTTTCGAGTGCACCCTCTAAACCTAAAATACGGCAGGTACCGCACTCAAGGCAGCCGGCATAGTCAAAACGGACTGAGCCATCTTCTTGTTTTTTATATAAACCTGCGGGGCAGGCCTTTGTTAATGTGTCGAGCACTTGCATATCTGGGTGCTCTTTGATGACGATATGTGGATTTTCTTCGTCGACATTAAATTTATTAATGCCAAGTTTGACGTCCACGTTAACTGGTTGGCTCATATTGCTCTCACTCCTTTAATTCCATCCTTGATTAAATTCATGAAGCCCACTTTTTTCGCATGTTGCAGCATGGTTTTACGCAGTGGAACAGGCGCTTCATCTGAGATGGTAAACAGTTTTTTCGCAATCCCCACCGCCATTTCTGGGTAAGCCGTAAACATGCGTGGGTTATCTAAGAATTCAGGCATTTTTTGGTACATTTTCATGTCCCGAAGTGGGCCTTCATTTAATAATGTGAGATATTCACTTAACCCCTGTTTACTGAAATCTTCTTTTTTCATTGCGTTAAGTACAGTTTTGGCTGCAGCTTCCCCAGAAGCAACTGCTAAATCCATGCCGCGAATGGTAAAGCCAAGATTCATACACATGCCCGCTGCATCACCCGCAATTAACACGCCATCACGGACAAGCTCAGACTGCATTTTTAAACCCGCTTCTGGCACAACGTGAGCTGCGTATTCAATCATTTTGCCGCCTTCAATTAACGTGGCGACCGCGGGGTGCTGTTTAAAATCCTCTAACATTTGTGGAATGGATTTCTTGGCATCTTTGATATGATGCAGGCCACAAACCAGGCCTAAAGAAACCGTATCCTCATTGGTATATAAGAACCCTCCGCCCATTAGTCCATCAGTTGGTGAGCCCGCAAATAACCATGCAACACCTTCATTGTCTTTAATATTGAAGCGGTTACATAAAACATCTTTAGGGAGTTCGATTAACTCTTTCACCCCAACGGCAACATGTTCAGCACTCACACGTTTTGTCATGCCAATTTGCTCAGCGAGCAGTGAGTTTACCCCATCTGCCAAAATGACCACTTTGGCTTCAAGCACATCGCCATCCGCTTCGACACCGACAATCTTGCCATCTCGTTCGACCAGTTTATCAACACGGATACCCGTAATACATTGCGCTCCCGCATTTTCAGCTTGTTCTACCAGCCATGGGTCGAGTTTTCCACGTAAAACAGACCAAGATGTTTCATCTGGGCTTTGTTCTGCACTATTTTGGAAGTCGACTGTGACGGCGCCCGTATCGGTCATAAATGACAGTCGTTCACGGGTGATCATGCGCTCGATAGGCGCTTCTTGGGTAAATCCAGGAATAATGCGTTCTAAACTGTGGGCGTACATTCGCCCGCCAGTGACGTTCTTTCCGCCTGCGTAGTTTCCTCTTTCAATTAGGAGAACTTGCGCACCTTCACGGGCAAGAACCAGTGCAGCGACAGAGCCCGCAAGGCCTGCGCCAACAATGATCGCATCAAAAATATCATCGGACATAGTTTCTCCAAATCTTACAAAGCAGTGGAGCCAACGCTCCACTGCGATAGGCTTATTTCGCCAATTGCTGCGTTAAAGCAGGCAGAATTTTGAATAAATCACCGACAATGCCGTAATCGGCAAATTGGAAGATTGGCGCGTTTTTATCTTTGTTAATGGCAACGATAGTTTGTGCGCCATTTGCCCCGACCATATGCTGAATTTGCCCTGAAATACCAACTGCAAGGTACAGTTCAGGTTTGAGCATTAGGTTGGAAATTCCAACGTAACGCTCGTGTTCCATCCATTTTTCGTTTTCAGCGACAGGGCGGGAGCAGGCGATTTCAGCGCCAATGGCATCTGCAAGGTTTTTCGCAATCGCAATATTCTCTTGGCTGCCAATCCCACGACCGACACTCACCACAAGGCGAGCTTTGTCTAATTCCACGGAGTTGCCTGCTTTTTTCTGAACCGAGGTACGTATAACAGATTGTTTTGGTTCGACCCATTGTGCAGTCTGAGTTGCGCCGCTACGTGATGCATCACTTGTAGCCGCGTCAAAGGTGCCTGTGGTAACGGTTGCAATGGAAAAGACGCTATTCAAGGTTTCTTGACCAAAAGCTAAGCCACCGTAAACCATATGTTTAATGACTGCTTTGTCGGCTTCGACAGAAATCGATGCCGCATCATTCGATACAGCGGCTTGTAATCTTGCACCTAAGCGGGCGGCCAGTAATTTGCCACGACGCGTATTTGGTAATAACAATAAGCCTTTGTCGCCATGTTGTTTGATGGTCGCAACGATGGTATCAGCGTAGTCTTCCAAAATACGGTCATCTGGTTTGCCCGTTAATTGAAATACTTGTGTTGCACCTAATTGAAATGCTTGGGAACTTTGCGCTTCATCTAATGCTAATACATTCACTTGCTCACCAAGGGTGAGTGCTCCGCCAATCAGTTCGGGTAGGCGAGAAGTCATATCACTAAAGACCCAAACGGTTGATAATTTGCTCATGACGCCTCCGATTAAATAATTTTTCTTAAATGTTCAGCAAACTGTGCAATTTGGTCGTCGCCATCACCTTCAATAATGATGCGCTGACGTACTTTTTGCTGCGGTGCCGCAATAGACTGCGCCGATAAAGCGGCGATATCAGTGAGGGCAATATCTGCAATGCCCCAAGCTTGAACGGGTTTTTTCGCAGCGCCTAAAATTGCTTTCATGGATGGAATAGCAGGGACGTTAATGTCGGAGGTCACAGCAATAATGGCTGGCAGCGGGAGCGACAATGTTTCAATTTCATCTTCAAGTTCACGCTCAACCACAATGTTATCAGCCCCAAGAGACACAATCTTCTTCACGCCATTAATGGCAGGAATTTGCAGGCTTTCACCCAGTAGAATGCTGACTTGCTGTGCATTGAGGTCAGCAGAGCCATCACCACAAATGATTAAGTCAAAACCTATTTTTTGTGCAGCTGCACCGAGGGCAATCGCACTTTGATTAGGAAGGGCATGTTCGAATTGGTCATCAATAACCACCACCAATTCATCTGGGCCGCGGGATAACACATCTTTACGGCCTTTCATGTTGGTTAGCGCTTTGCCACCAATACTTAACGCTGTAATTTTGCTATCGGGTTGTTGTGCTTTAATTTGATTAGCCGCTTCGATGGCATTTAAATCATATTGACTAATTTTGGTATCCGCACGAGAAAAGTCTAAAGAGCCATCTGAGCTATTAATAATAATATCTTGTTCATCAGGAACAGATTTATAGCATGTAATAATATTCATTACATCTCCTAAAAATATATTTAATAAATATGATCCGTTTTGGTTTCGGATTATATAATTATCATGAACTGGATATTTAAAAATAAAACTTAGGTCACCAATATTGAAAACTTGAAATTAAAGGCGCTTTAAATATTCATACTGCTACCTTACTCACCAATATTGTAAAAATCATCAACTTAGCGACGAAATGTTCAATATTGCTACCCTAATCACCAATACTGAAGGTATTTAATAACATCGTCGTTACACTATATTTTATCCATTTGTATTTATTGATTATTTACATAATAAAAACGCGAAAAAATAGTAACAAATATTTATCACGAATAATATTGTGACCTTAATAACAGAATTGTTAATGACGAGCCGACATGATTTGAATAGTGATTGGATTAATAGTTAATTAAATTTATGGGAATTAAATAATAAATAAGTGGTGAGGTATTGAGAATAATATCTATTTTAAAACTTATGCATTAAATAATAAATCGGGATCGAACTATGAGCAAAGAAAATAAAAAGGGTGGGATAGAACCTAAAGTGTTTTTTCCTCCATTGATCATTGTTGGACTATTGTGTTGGTTAACCGTCCGTGACCTTGATGCTTCGAATGAAGTGATCAACCAAGTGTTTAGCTACGTGACAAACGTGTGGGGCTGGGCATTTGAATGGTATATGGTCGTGATGTTTGGTGGTTGGTTTTGGTTGATTTTAGGGCCATATGCCAAAAAACGCCTAGGGGAAGAGAAGCCTGAGTTTAGCCGCGCGAGCTGGATTTTCATGATGTTCGCTTCGTGTACATCAGCAGCGGTGCTTTTCTGGGGGTCTATTGAAATTTATTATTATATTTCAACGCCACCTTTTGAATTTGCACCTTATTCAACTCAGGCGAAAAGTATTGGGCTGGCCTATAGCTTATTCCACTGGGGGCCATTACCGTGGGCAACATATAGCTTCTTAACTGTCGCCTTTGGTTACTTCTTCTTTGTGCGTAAAATGGATGTTATCCGCCCAAGTAGCACATTAGTACCGCTGGTGGGTGAAAAGCATGTTAATGGTTGGTTCGGGACAATCGTTGATAACTTCTATTTAGTCGCGTTAATCCTCGCAATGGGTACCAGCTTAGGGTTAGCAACACCACTAGTCACTGAGTGTATTCAGTATTTATTTGGGATCCCGCATACCTTACAGCTCGATGCGATCATCATTTTCTGTTGGATCATTTTGAACGCAATTTGTGTGGCATTTGGTTTGCAAAAAGGGGTGAAAATTGCCAGTGATGTGCGTAGCTACCTGAGCTTCTTAATGCTTGGGTGGGTGTTCATTGTCGGCGGTGCAAGTTTTATCGTTAACTACTTTACCGATTCTATCGGGGTATTAATGATGTATATGCCACGCATGCTGTTCTATACAGATGCGGTCGGTAAAAGCGGTTTCCCACAAGGCTGGACAGTATTCTATTGGGCTTGGTGGGTTATCTATGCTATCCAAATGTGTATTTTCCTCGCACGTATCTCTAAAGGTCGTACTGTTCGTGAACTGTGTATTGGTATGGTTGCGGGTCTGACCGCAGGTACCACGCTGATTTGGACGATTTTAGGCAGTAACACACTGCAACTTGTTGACCAAAACATTATTAACATTCCAAAACTGATTGATGAGTTTGGCGTTCCACGCGCCATCATTGAGACATGGGCTGCCTTACCTTTGAGCACTGTAACAATTTGGGGCTTCTTCATCCTCTGCTTTATCGCCACAGTGACACTAATTAATGCCTGTTCCTACACCCTCGCTATGTCGACTTGTCGCGCAGTGAAAGACGGTGAAGAGCCGCCATTGTTAGTGCGCATCGGCTGGTCTGTCTTAGTGGGTGTCATCGGCATTGTTTTATTGGCACTCGGCGGATTGAAACCAATTCAAACAGCGATAATTGCTGGAGGATGCCCACTTTTTTTCGTCAACATTATGGTAACGCTCTCGTTTATTAAAGATGCCAAAGTGCATTGGAAAGATGACTAATTTACTCAGAAACAACATTTAAGAGGTTATTGATATGGATTTTAGATTGAATGATGAGCAGGAACTGTTTGTCGCAGGGATCCGTGAACTGATGGCCAGTGAAAACTGGGAAAGCTACTTCGCACAATGTGACCGTGACAGCCAATATCCTGAACGTTTTGTGAAAGCGTTAGCGGATATGGAAATCGATAACCTGCTGATCCCAGAAGAACACGGTGGTTTAAACGCAGGCTTTATCACCGTTGCTGCGGTGTGGATGGAGCTGGGTCGTTTAGGTGCGCCAACTTACGTGCTGTACCAACTACCGGGTGGCTTCAATACCGTGCTTCGTGAAGGGACTCAAGAGCAGATTGATAAAATCATGGCGTTCCGCGGTACAGGGAAGCAAATGTGGAACTCGGCAATTACTGAGCCGGGCGCGGGTTCTGACGTGGGTAGCCTGCAAACCACTTATCAGCGCCGTAACGGTAAAGTTTACCTGAACGGAAGCAAATGTTTTATCACCAGTAGCGCTTACACACCATACATTGTGGTAATGAGTCGCGACGCGGATTCACCGGATAAACCTGTCTTTACTGAATGGTTTTTGGATATGAGCAAACCAGGTATCAAGGTTAACAAACTTGAAAAACTGGGCCTGCGCATGGACAGCTGCTGTGAAATTACCTTTGATAACGTCGAGCTGGATGAAAAAGACATGTTCGGTCGCGAAGGTAACGGCTTTAACCGCGTAAAAGAAGAGTTTGACCACGAACGTTTCTTGGTGGCGCTGACTAACTACGGTACAGCAATGTGCGCATTTGAAGATGCGGCGCGTTATGCCAACCAACGTGTTCAATTCGGTGAAGCGATTGGTCGTTACCAATTAATTCAAGAAAAATTTGCACATATGGCGATCAAGCTCAATTCAATGCGCAACATGTTATACGAAACTGCATGGAAGAGTGATAACGGGCTGATCACCTCAGGTGATGCAGCTATGTGTAAATACTTCTGTGCAAATGCCGCATTCGAAGTGGTGGACTCTGCGATGCAAGTACTGGGTGGCGTTGGTATCGCGGGTGAACATCGGATCGCACGTTTCTGGCGCGACCTGCGTGTTGACCGCGTATCAGGTGGTTCAGATGAAATGCAAATACTGACACTAGGCCGCAGTGTACTGAAACAGTACCGCTAATGACGTAACCGTCGTGGATTGGCCCTTTGACCAAAGTTAGAGGGTCAACCGAGTTTCACAGGAGAATCGAACATGGCAGCGCATTTACCTATGCCTGAATTTGGCCCGCTTTCAGGGGTTAAAGTCGTATTTTCAGGAATTGAAATTGCAGGCCCATTCGCGGGACAAATGTTTGCGGAATGGGGCGCAGAAGTTATTTGGATTGAGAACGTGGCATGGGCCGACACTATCCGTGTCCAGCCAAATTACCCGCAACTTTCGCGACGTAATTTACGGGCGCTCTCATTGAATATCTTTAAGGATGAAGGACGAGAAGCATTTCTCAAGTTGATGGAAACGACGGATATATTTATTGAAGCAAGCAAAGGCCCTGCATTTGCTCGCCGCGGGATCACGGATGAAGTGCTGTGGGAGCACAATCCGAAATTGGTTATCGCTCACTTATCGGGCTTTGGCCAGTATGGCGATCCGCAATATACCAACCTTGCTGCATATAACACCATCGCTCAAGCCTTCAGTGGCTACCTTATTCAAAACGGTGATAAAGACCAACCGATGCCCGCTTTCCCATACACGGCAGACTATTTCTCTGGCATGACCGCCACAACCGCTGCATTAGCGGCGTTATATAAAGCGCGCGAAACAGGGAAAGGGGAAAGCATCGACGTGGCAATGTATGAAGTTATGCTGCGCATGGGGCAATACTTCATGATGGATTATTTCAATGGGGGTGAAGTTTGCCCACGTATGACCAAAGGGAAAGACCCGTATTACGCAGGTTGTGGTCTGTATAGCTGTAATGATGGCTATATTGTCATGGAAATTGTCGGTATCACGCAAATTCAAGAAATCTTCAAAGATATCGGCCTAGCGCATTTGCTGGGTACGCCTGAAATTCCAGAAGGTACGCAACTCATTCACCGTGTGGAATGCCCATATGGGCCACTCGTTGAAGAAAAACTAGATGAGTGGTTAGGCGCGCGTTCCATCGAAGAGGTACTTGCAAGGTTAGCCGAGCTAAATATTGCGAGCGCCAAAGTGTTAACCATTCCTGAGTTAGAAACTAACCCACAATATATTGCCCGTGAATCCATCACCAGTTGGCAAACCATGGACGGCGAAACCTGCAGTGGCCCAAATGTGATGCCAAAATTCAAAAACAATCCGGGGCAAATTTGGCGCGGTATGCCATCTCACGGCATGGATACTACTGAGATACTAAAAAACATTGGCTACAACGAAAATGATATTCGGGAGCTAGTCGATAAAGGGCTAGCCAAAATTGTTGAGTAATTAAATGATTATTCAGGTCAATCTTTCCTGTTGGCCTGAATGTTCATTGGGGAAATAGAGGGAAAACAATTAATGGATGTAATCGGTAGACAAAATTTGCGTCAAATGTGGGACGACCTTGCGTTGACTCACCAAGATAATAAGGCGCTTATCTTTGAGTCTTGTGATGGAAATATTCGCGAATTCAGCTATTTAGATATGAATACGCAAATTAATCGCACAGCGAATCTCTTTTTAGCCTATGGCATTCAAAAAGGAGATAAAGTTGCCTTACATCTGGACAATTGCCCTGAATTTTTCTTTTGCTGGTTTGGTTTAGCGAAAATCGGCGCAATTATGGTGCCCATCAATGCACGGTATAAATATAACGAAAGTGCGTGGATTATGCAGAACTGCCAACCTCGTATGGTGGTGACCTGCACGCCATTTTTAGATATTTATCAACGTGTTTTAGCGGATGAAAGCACCTGTCTTGAGCATATTTTTTTAATTGCAGATGCACCCGTCCCACAACAAGACGGTATTTCAGACTTTTTATTAGAACAAGCAAATCAGCTTACGGAACTCACAAAAATTGTCGAGCTCAGTGTGAGTGATACTGCGGAAATATTATTTACCTCAGGAACAACGTCAAAGCCCAAAGGGGTAATTATCACCCATTATAATTTACGTTTTGCGGGGTATTACTCTTCATGGCAGAACGCGTTACGTGCCGATGATGTGTATTTAACCGTGATGCCCGCCTTTCACATAGACTGCCAGTGTACGGCATCGATGGCGGCTTTCTCAGTTGGTGCCACGTTTGTCTTAATCGAAAAATACAGTGCGCGGCGTTTTTGGCAGCAAGTTGTTAGGCACCGCGCCACCGTCACAGAGCTGATCCCAATGATGATCCGAACGTTATTAAGCCAACCGCTGGCGGATAACGAAAAAGATCATTGCCTGCGAGAGGCGATGTTTTATCTCAATTTAAGCGATGAAGAAAAAGAGCAATTTATGGTGCGTTTTGGCGTAAAACGCTTTTTGACCTCTTATGGTATGACCGAAACAATAGTGGGGTTAATTGGAGACAGACCCGGCGATATCCGCCGCTGGCCGTCCATTGGTCGTCCAGGTTTTTGTTACCAAGCGCAAATTCGAGATAAAAATAATCAACCCGTCGAAAGTGGCGTGGTCGGCGAATTGTGTGTTAAAGGCGAACGCGGGAAAACGCTATTCAAAGAGTACTACAACAACCCTGAAGTGACGGCAAAAACCTTTGATGACGCAGGTTGGATGCACACGGGGGACTTTGCATACCAAGATGAAGATGGCTTTTTCTATTTTGTCGATAGAAGCAGCAACATGATCAAACGCGGTGGTGAGAATGTCTCTTGCAGTGAAATCGAAAATATCATTGCCTCACACCCTGCTATCGTCGATGTGGTTGTCATAGGTGTTGCGGATGATATACGCGATGAAGCCATTAAGGCGTTTATAGTGCTGGAGGAAGGGGAAACCTTAACACAGGAAGAATTCTTTGCCTTTTGCGAAAAACAAATGGCGAAATTCAAAGTGCCGACATGTGTCGAGGTGCGCAAAGATTTACCGCGAAATTGTTCTGGGAAAGTACTGAAAAAACATCTGCAATAATCGGATCATTCTATTAATTATGAGTGCAGCCCTGTTTATGACTTAAAACAGAGCTGCCACCCTATGATGACTAAAGGATTGCACTATGAGCGAATCATTAAAAATTACCCGTAATGGCTCCATTTTGGAAATCGTACTCGATAGGCCTAAAGCGAATGCGATAGATGCAAAAACCAGTTTCAAAATGGGCGAAGTTTTTCTTAACTTTCGGGACGACCCTTCTTTGAGAGTTGCGATTATTACTGGGGCAGGAGAGCGCTTTTTTTCTGCGGGGTGGGATCTAAAATCTGCCGCAGAAGGTGAAGCCCCAGATGCAGACTTTGGCCCCGGCGGTTTTGCTGGCTTAACCGAAATTTTTAATCTCAATAAACCCGTGATTGCGGCAGTGAACGGCTATGCATTTGGTGGTGGTTTTGAGCTCGCATTGGCAGCAGATATGATTATTTGTTCAGAAAATGCCAGTTTTGCGCTGCCTGAAGCTCAATTAGGGATTGTCCCAGACAGTGGTGGTGTTTTACGTCTGCCGAAAATTGTACCAGCACCTATTGTAAATGAAATGGTGATGACAGGAAGGCGCATGGATGCGCAAGAAGCTTTGCGTTGGGGTGTTGCGAATGACGTGGTGCCAATTGAAAAATTGATGGATAGAGCCCGTGAGCTAGCGGAACAAATCACGCAAAGTGCGCCATTGGCGGTTGCGGCATTAAAAGAAATTTTCCGTGCGACAGGGGAGTTGACTATCGAAGAGGGTTACAAATTGATGCGCAGTGGGGTACTAACCAACTACCCAGCGGTTTTACACTCTGAAGATGCGACAGAAGGGCCGTTAGCGTTTGCAGAAAAACGCTCACCAAGCTGGAAAGGCCGCTAGTCTAGTCATCTGAGAGGTTAACTGTGAGCTTTTATTCGTTTGAAGGCGTAAGGCCCGTGGTACACCCAACGGCGTATGTTCATCCCTCTGCGGTTGTGATTGGTGATGTGATTATCAAAGAAGGGGTATTTGTTGGGCCTAATGCGTCACTCAGAGGGGATTATGGGCGCTTAGTGATTGAAAAAGGGGCTAACATTCAGGATTGCTGCATTATGCACGGTTACAGTGATGTAGAAACGGTTGTACAGGAGTGCGGGCATATTGGGCATGGCGCTATTTTACACGGATGTATTATTGGCCGCGATGCGTTAGTCGGCATGAATAGCGTTATTATGGATGGCGCAGTGATTGGTGAAGAAAGTATTGTTGCTGCAATGAGTTTCGTTAAAGCTGGATTTCAAGGTGAACCACGGCAGATGTTAGTGGGAAGCCCTGCGCGATTTCTTCGGCAGGTTAGGGATGAAGAATTGCATTGGAAGCAGCTAAATACAAAAGAGTATCAAGACCTTGCTGGGCGCTATCTTATTGGGCTCGAAGAAACGAAGCCCCTCACTGAAATTGAAATTAATCGACCAAAATTGTTTGGTACCACAGACGTGAAGCCTAAAGGACAATAAATATTGGTCGGAAATAAAAAAACGCGGGTTTAAAAACCTGCGTTTTTTTATTGATATAACACATTAACTATCGGCGCTGTGCTTTGGATAACATCCATTGCCATTTCTGTTCTCTATTCAGTTCACTGGGTGGCATTGAGGCCGCTTTCACGGGGGAATCAATGGTGACTTTTTCCGATTGGTGGTTTCTTAAACGAGAATAAAGTTGGTTATCAATTTTACTCACTTTAATTAAACGCTGGCATTGACACCCACGACCCGAAAGTTTATTCGGGATCATTTTAACTTCACATTGGATTTCAGCCACATCCGATAGAATATAAGAAACAATATTGACAGCATTAGGATGCGGAATATCGAAATTGTTAGATATTTCTCTGGCGGTTGTCCAACGACCTTGCTTCATTACCCAATGTGCTATGGATAAATACAAGGGTTCGTTAATATATTGTCCACACATAAGCGCTCCCAAATCTAATTATTAAAATTGAATAAATAAAGAGAAACTATATGTAAATTGTAGTTGGAATAATGTCATTTATTTTTCAATGATAAATTAAAGAAAAATAATTAATTATTAAAGCCTGGTTAAAATTGTTAAAATAATATAGTCGTTATTAATTTGTTTCACTTTACTTTAAAATAGTTAAGGAATTTATAAACGAATATAAGTCAGAGCCTAAATTGCGCAGTCATACAGTGACAGGGTTCATAATAATAGATTTAAATATAATTTGCATGTGTTTATTTTTGAAAATTACATTCAAAGCAATAATTTTGTTTATATTCTATTTTTGGGTAAAGAGATAAACATTGTTGTTTATAAGCTGATTATATTTGGTTTTTTTATTGGAATGGATGATATTAAATTAATGGGGATATGTGAAAGTTGTTATTTAAAATAAATGTTTTTATAACAAATTAATTTATTACTCAATTTGTGTGTATTTAAAGAATGAGAGTCATTACGTAAAATAATGACTCTCATTCAATAAACGGTTATTTATTCAGGTAGCTTGTGATTGAATTTGCAATGCCTTTGGCATCTAATCCAAGGTCAGTAATTAGCTCTTCTTGGCTACCTTGGGAGATAAAGTAATCTGGCAGGCCAAGGTTTAATACAGGGATTATTTTCTTTTCATGCATTAAAAATTCGTTCACGCCGCTGCCTGCACCACCCATGATGGCATTTTCTTCAAGTGTGACTAACACATCGTGGCTATTTGCCATTTCGAGGATCAATGCTTCATCTAATGGTTTCACAAAGCGCATATCAACAACGGTCGCATTTAATTGCTCTGCGGCTTCAAGAGCGTGAGTCAGTAAAGTACCGAAGCACAGGATAGCCACTTTTTCACCTTGGCGGCGGATAACGCCTTTGCCGATTGGTAATGGTGCTAAAGGCTCGAGCTCAGCCCCTGTCCCCGTACCGCGAGGGTAACGAATAGCACTTGGGCCATCATTATAATGGTAGCCGGTGTGTAGCATCTGGCGGCACTCGTTTTCATCACTCGGAGCCATAATAACCATAGTTGGTATGCAGCGTAGGAATGAAATATCAAAAGACCCTTGGTGAGTTTGCCCATCAGCACCCACTATCCCCGCGCGATCAATCGCAAACATCACGGGAACTTTTTGAATCGCCACATCGTGAATGACTTGGTCATACCCACGTTGTAAGAATGTTGAATAGATAGCCACAATCGGTTTATAACCACCAATGGCTAAACCTGCGGCAAAGGTGACTGCGTGTTGCTCAGCAATCGCGACGTCGAAATATTGGTTCGGGAACTCTTTTGAAAAACGCACCATACCAGAGCCTTCACGCATAGCTGGCGTGATAGCCATCAATTTGTCATCGTCTTTTGCTTCTTCACACAGCCAATCACCAAAAATTTTGGAGAATGTTGGGCCCGTTTCTTTGCTTTTCGGTAACGTAAAGGTACTTGGGTCAAATTTAGGCACAGCATGCCAGCTAATTGGGTCTTTTTCCGCAGGCTCATAACCACGACCTTTTTTCGTCATGATATGCAGGAATTGAGGCCCTTTTAAGTCGCGCATATTTTTCAATGTTTGGGTGAGGGCGACAACATCGTGCCCATCGACAGGGCCAATATAGTTGAAGCCAAGCTCTTCAAACATCGTACCAGGAACCACCATACCTTTGATGTGTTCTTCGGTTTTCTTCAGTAATTCTTTTATCGGTGGCATGTTAGAAAACACTTTCTTGCCACTTTCGCGTAATGTGGTGTACAGCTTGCCAGAAAGCAGGTGAGCCAAATGGTTATTTAGCGCGCCGACATTTTCAGAAATCGACATTTCATTGTCGTTGAGGATCACCAACATGTCAGGTGCAGCATCCCCCGCGTGGTTCATTGCTTCAAATGCCATACCAGCCGTGATTGCACCATCGCCAATCACACACACAGTTTTACGGTTTTGTTTCTCTTTTTCTGCCGCAATGGCCATACCTAAACCGGCACTAATGGATGTTGAGGAATGGCCAACGCTTAAAATGTCATACTCACTTTCATCACGCCAAGGGAATGGATGTAAACCATTTTTTTGGCGAATAGTATCAATGCGGTCACGACGTCCCGTTAATATTTTGTGGGGATACGCTTGGTGGCCTACGTCCCAAACTAGATTATCAAACGGTGTTTTATAGACATAATGCAAGGCAACAGTCAGTTCTACTGCACCAAGACCAGAGGCAAAGTGACCGCTAGAGCGACCCACGCTACTCAGTAAAAATTGTCTGAGTTCATCACAAAGCTTAGGCAAGCTTTCTTTGGGCAGCAGACGAAGCTCATCTGGCGTCTCTGCCAATGCTAGCGTTGGATATTTAGCGATATCAATACTCATTAGGTGCTCACTTATAATTAATCAAAAATACCCTTCATATTTTCAGCGACAGTAAGGGGCTGTATTTTCTTACGCTAACCAGACATAAAAGCCGATGTTTCGCGATTTGTTCTATTAGCCTCTGACCTGTCACATCAAATATTTAAGGTAAAGCCCGTTTTACAGCTTAAACTACGTCGGGTAATCAATGCCGTAATTATCAGTCTTCTTAATGCCTAAAGGCAAAGCATATTGTCAGCTTTTACGCTCAATAATAAAATTAGCTAAAGCACTTAGTATATCTATATTATACCCATGGGATTGGATCGTCTCTAAAGCGTCTATCGCATCATGATATAGCTCACGCGCTTTTTTCTGTGCGGCCTCAAGGCCAAGTAGAGATGGATAGGTACTTTTTTCATGCTCGGCATCCGCGCCTTGGCGCTTGCCCGTTACTGCACTGTCACCAATGACGTCTAGGATATCGTCTTGTACTTGAAAGGCAAGACCAATGGATTCAGCATATTTATCTAAGACTGGTAACAGTTGATGGCCTTTATTGCCCGCGGCATATGCCCCAAGGCGAATTGCCGCACGAATGAGTGCGCCAGTTTTATGTTGATGAATGCGTTCTAATGAAGCAAGGTCAACCCGTTTGCCTTCTGCATCTAGATCAAGGGCTTGGCCACCACACATCCCTGCAAGGCCACTGGCGTATGCTAGCTCAGCTATCATTGCAATACGGTCTTTATCAGAGACATTAGGCATTTTTGCTGATGCAAGTAATTGAAATGCTAAAGTTTGTAAGGCATCCCCCGCTAAAACAGCATTGCCTTCACCATACTTGATATGGCAAGTTGGTTGACCGCGACGCAAATCATCATCATCCATAGCGGGTAAATCATCATGAATCAATGAATAAGCATGAATACATTCAACCGCTGATGCAGGTGCATCAAGGTTTTCTTCACTGACACCCAGCATGGAACCGACTGCGTAAGTTAAAAAGGGGCGTAAACGCTTTCCACCTAATAATGCGCCGTAACGCATCGCATTGGCCAACGGCAGCTCGGCAAAGGGCAGCGAATTTAGCGTATCTAATAGGTATTGGTTAACTCTGTCGTAGGCGTATTTTTGTTGCAGCGCGAAGCTATCTGGAAGTTGTTCAGACATAATTTATTCAGTTTCAGGTGAAAAATCGGCAAGGGGTTTATTTTCATCGTCGCTAAGCAAGATTTGTACGCGCTGCTCGGCTTGTTGCAGTACTTTTTGACCTTGTTTGGCGATTTGAACACCACGCTCGAATTCGTTGAGCGCATCTTCTAATGGAAGGGAGCCAGATTCGAGGCGAGCAACAATTTGCTCCAGCTCTTGAAGTGAATTTTCGAAACTAACCGTTGGAACTTGCTGAGATTTTTCTTTAGCCATGTTGTTTAGCCACTAATGTTAAATCAATATATTTGGGGTATTTTAAATATTTAGCAGACTAACGCAGTCTTGCTACGGTTACAATTTATTATTGGTGTTTTTAGATTCAGTCCGCAAGATAGTGTTATAATACGCCTCTTTATTGACAATTGGTAACGTGCACATGTGTCACTGTTAGATACATTCGTTTGCCCCAACAACCATGAACATGCAGCTATTATGAAGTTTATCATTAAGTTATTCCCAGAAATTACCATTAAAAGCCAAACTGTTAGGCTACGTTTTATTAAAATTTTGACCAGCAATATTCGTAACGTGCTTAAGTCACTTGGCGAAGAAATTTCGGTTGTCCGTAATTGGGATAACATAGAAGTGCGTGTGAAAGGGGAAACGAAGCATGACGAAATTTGTGACATGCTGGGCCGTATTCCCGGTATTCACCATATTCTTGAAGTCGAAGAAAAACCGTTTACCAGTTTGCACCATATCTTTGAAATGGCCCATGAAGCTTACGGTCCATCATTAGAAAATAAAACGTTCTGCGTGCGTGTAAAGCGTCGCGGTAAGCACGAGTTTTCCTCTATTGAAGCCGAGCGCTACATTGGCGGCGGGTTAAATCAACACATTGCTTCTGCGAAAGTGAAGCTTAAAGACCCTGATACCACGGTGCATTTAGAAATTGAAGATGACAAACTCATCTTAGTTAAAGCTCGCATTGAAGGGATTGGCGGCTTCCCAATTGGAACTCAAGAAGACGTTTTATCATTAATTTCAGGTGGTTTTGACTCTGGCGTTTCTAGCTACATGTTAATGCGTCGTGGTTGCCGTGTGCATTATTGTTTCTTCAATTTAGGGGGCGCAGCCCATGAAATTGGTGTGAAACAAATTGCTCACTATTTATGGAACCGCTTTGGTAGCTCTCATAAAGTTCGCTTTATTGCCGTTAATTTTGAACCCGTTGTCGCGGAAATTTTAGAAAAAGTTGACGATGGCCAAATGGGTGTCGTATTAAAACGTATGATGGTGCGTGCAGCGTCTAAAGTTGCAGAGCGTTATGGCGTGCAAGCGATTGTGACGGGTGAAGCGCTTGGGCAAGTTTCCAGCCAAACCTTAACAAACTTACGTTTGATTGATAATGCGTCTGATACCTTAGTATTAAGGCCGCTGATATCCCATGATAAAGAACACATTATTAAACTGGCTCGCCAAATTGGTACTGAAGATTTCGCGAAAACCATGCCGGAATATTGTGGTGTGATTTCGAAAAGCCCAACGGTGAAAGCGGTCAAAGCGCGTATCGAAGCAGAAGAAGAAAACTTTGACTTTGGTATTTTAGAGTCTGTTGTTGAGCAGGCACAAAATATTGATATTCGCCAAATCGCGCAAGAAAGTCTGGAGAAAGTCCCTGAGATTGAAATGGTCAGTGAGCTTTCAGCAGAAAACGAAGTGATTGTGGATATTCGCTCTATTGATGAGTTCGAAGATAAGCCTTTAAAAGTTGAAGGTATAGAAATCAAACATATCCCATTCTACAAACTCAGCACACAATTTGGTGACTTACCAAAAGATAAAACCTATCTATTATATTGTGACCGTGGGGTAATGAGCCGTTTACAGGCGCTGTACCTTAAAGAGCAAGGATTTGATAATATTAAGGTTTATCGCCCATAAATTAAAGTAGGGTGCTTGTACCATCCAAAACTAATCAAAGAGAAATGTGGGGGAAATAACTCCCCCACAAGACTACTTACCGCACGATAAAGTAGCTTGAACCAGAGTGTTTCCGCTACTGATGCTTAACGAACATAACCTTTCTTGCATCATGCCTGAAAAACTCAATACCGTAAGACACACGGTAATTAACCCTACAAGGGCAAATTTGGCCATTCCTCTTGACTCCTTTTCTAAAAGGAGACAGAATCAAACTGTTTGGTTTTGAGACTGCCTCGGATTAAGATTAACATCTAAATTCGGGGCTTTTATCTTTTTGGCTCTTGCTCATGCTTGAACCAAAAATGATCCAAGCACCCGTCGCAATCATAACAAAAAGCCGTGAGCGTCAAAGGCTTTTCTTGTCATTATTTGTAAAATAAATTCTTTTAATTCAAGGTGTTAATTGGTTTTTTATCAATCATTCATGGTGGGTATGAGTCTAGAGTTTATCTTCCAAATAGTCGTTAATTCTATTGGGAAAAACCAATGATAGTGGTATGCCATATGAGTGATAAATAAGGTAGGGTGCTTGTACCATCCAAACCAATCAAAGAGAAATGTGGGGGAGATAACTCCCCCACAAGACTACTTACCGCACGATAAAGTAGCTTGAACCAGAGTGTTTCCGCTACTGATGCTTAACGAACATAACCTTTCTTGCATCATGCCTGAAAAACTCAATACCGTAAGACACACGGTAATTAACCCTACAAGGGCAATTTTGGCCATTCCTCTTGACTCCTTTTCTAAAAGGAGACAGAATCAAACTGTTAGGTTTTTGAGACTGCCTCGGATTAAGATTAACATCTAAATTCGGGGCTTTTATCTTTTTGGCTCTTGCTCATGCTTGAACCAAAAATGATCCAAGCACCCGTCGCAATCATAACAAAAAGTCGTGAGCGTCAAAGGCTTTTCTTGTCATTATTTGTAAAATAAATTCTTTTAATTCAGTGTGTTAATTGATTTTTCATCAACCATTCATTGTGGGTATGAGTCGAGGGTTTATCTTCCAAATAGTCGTTAATTCTATTGGGAAAAACCAATGATAGTGGTATGTCATATGAGTGATAAATAAGGTAGGGTGCTTGTACCATCCAAACCAATCAAAGAGAAATGTGGGGGAGATAACTCCCCCACAAGACTACTTACCGCACGATAAAGTAGCTTGAACCAGAGTGTTTCCGCTACTGATGCTTAACGAACATAACCTTTCTTGCATCATGCCTGAAAAACTCAATACCGTAAGACACACGGTAATTAACCCTACAAGGGCAATTTTGGCCATTCCTCTTGACTCCTTTTCTAAAAGGAGACAGAATCAAACTGTTTGGGTTTTGAGACTGCCTCGGATTAAGATTAACATCTAAATTCGGGGCTTTTATCTTTTTGGCTCTTGCTCATGCTTGAACCAAAAATGATCCAAGCACCCGTCGCAATCATAACAAAAAGTCGGGAGCGTCAAAGGCTTTTCTTGTCATTATTTGTAAAATAAATTATTTTAATTCAGTATGTTAATTGATTTTTCATCAATCATTCATTGTGGGTATGAGTCGAGGGTTTATCTTCCAAATAGTCGTTAATTCCATTCGGTAAAACTAGCTGTCCGGCAACCATTCCTGCCGTTTCTCGACCGACTAATAACTCGATAAGCTTCAAGGCAAAATCAAAGGACGTAGCGGGCCCTTGGCTTGTCAGCAAATTGACGCGTTCATCAAAGTAAACACGGCGATCTACCCACTTTTCGGCTGGGATTTGATTTTTCATCGTTGGGTAACCCGTCATATTTCCTAGTGGAAATAGCTGGTGATATTCTAAAACGACGGCGGGGGCAGCGCAGATAGCTGCAACAATTTTACCATCAAGGTGCATGCGGCGTACTTTTTCAACCACTAATGGGCTATCACGAAATGTTTCAGCACCTTGAATGCCACCTGGAAGGACGATGGCATCAAAAGGCTCATCTGCAACCTTAATAAGTGCAGTATCTGCGATGAGTTTCATACCGCGTGAAGCTGTAATTTGCAGGGAGCCGTCTTCATTGGTGCTGGCAAGAGTGACTTGAATACCTGCTCTGACTAATAAATCTGCTGTGGTAACAGTTTCAATTTCTTCACTACCATGGGTGATGCAAATTAGAACGGAAGTCGTCATATTGTTGTTCTCTATTTTTGACTAAATGATATAAACGGTCATTTTCAGGAGTGCTTAAGCCATGAGCTCTGGCTTGCTTAATTAAAAATCCAGTTATGTAATCAATTTCAGTACGGCGATTATTGCGAATATCCTGCAACATGGATGAGTAGTTATTGGCGGTATTTTGAATGATGCCAGCAATATACTCAGTTAGCTCTGTTTTATCGGTATGTAACCCTTCCGCTGCCATCACGCGGCAGATTTCATCAATAATCCGTGAAATTTGTTCAGTGTGGTGCACTAATTCACCATTCTTACAATCGTGTTCCACAGTTAGTGGGTTGATGGCGCAATTAGCGATTAGTTTTCGCCAACAGGTCGTCAAAATCTGACTGTGCCAAGCAACGTCAGGAAGCGCTTCATGTAGGATATCTGCAATAGGGTAATAAGCTTGTGCTTGTGAATTGATAGCCCCAATGTGTGTCATTCCGTGAGCAACATGAAATACTTGGTTGTTTTCTTGCCAAGCGGCATGGGTTGTCACACCTGCTAAAATGGGGTGTCGTAAAGGCGCCAATTCTTCTATTGTCCCCATTCCATTATGGAGCAGTAAAATCGGTGTTTTTTCAGGAATATTGCTAAGTAGAGGCAATAAAGCATCGGAAACTTGCCATGCTTTTAGGCAGACAATGACTAGTTCGCTGGTTTGTAGGTGATGGATATTATTGCAGGGAATGAGTTCGCGAAAAGTACGTCCATCAGGCTCATTCACATCGACAAACAAATCGGGCTGAGCCACACGCAGCCAGCCTTGAATATCATGGCCTTGTAAGGTGAGCGCAGCAAGCCACAGCTTACCGATAGCACCACAACCGATCAGGGTTATTTTCATAGTGTCCCTCTGAAATATGTGCTCTAACACCTTGTCATCTCTGACATTGGCTATCTAACCAGTATATACCTTAGTGTGGGGTAATTATAGCGTAGGGAAGGGGAGATGCCCTCATAACTTGAAGTACAGTGGCTAAAAACGTTATTATGCACCTAACAAAAAATATCCTTAGAGGTCTGAACAATGCCATCATTTGATATTGTGTCTGAAGTTGAAATGAATGAAGTGCGTAATGCGGTAGAAAATGCGCAGCGCGAGTTAACAAGCCGCTGGGACTTTAAAAATGTCGAAGCGAGTTTTGAGCTGAACGATAAAAATGAATCAGTGAAAATTACCAGTGAATCTGATTTCCAAGTTCTTCAATTGGTTGATATTTTAAGAGAAAAAATGGCAAAGCGCGGTATTGATGGCGCGGTGCTAAATGTTCCTGACGATATTGTTCATAGCGGGAAAACCTACAGCGTTGAAGTGACGTTCAAACAGGGCATCGATGCGGCGATTGCTAAAAAAATTATTAAGTTAATCAAAGATAGCAAGCTGAAAGTTCAAGCGCAAATTCAGGGTGACCAAGTGCGTGTGACGGGCAAAGCGCGTGATGACTTACAATCGGTCATGGCATTAGTTCGTGGCGGAAACTTAGGTCAGCCTTTCCAATTTAATAACTTCCGTGATTAATCACGGCGAGTAAGTTATCAATAAAAATAGGCCTGCATTTTGCAGGCCTCAGACTGCAGACAAACCGATTAGGTTTGGCCGCAGGTTGGATAGGTTTTGAAAATAAGCTAGGAAAATCAATTTATTGATTTTCGGCTGATAACACAAAGCAGGAAAAACCACGCTTTTATCCTGCTTTGTCAACAACCACAGGCCTGCATTTTGCAGGCCTATTTTTTTATTGCTGAATAATGGCTTCCAGTTGCTCGCGATTAATGATTTTCCGATCAACTTTAACGTAGACACTGAGTTCTTCATCGACAACCAAGGCTTCCATGACACCATTTTGAGCTCGTAGCTTTTGCTCCAGGGCCTGAGTGTTTTTTAGGTGTGCAGGTAATTCGATGCGAATGCTGCTGACGTATGGCGGTTGTTTCATGGTTAAACTAACGACAAACCAAAGGATTGTCAGGATCAACCCACCAATAAAGACGGTATCTGCCCCTTCGAAGTTATATAACCATCCACCGACAATCCCCCCAAGGGCAACACCTAAAAATTGACTGGTGGAATAAACCCCCATCGCGGTTCCTTTATAGCCCGCAGGTGCTTCCTTGCTAATCAACGATGGCAAAATGGCTTCCATAATATTGAAACCAATAAAAAAGAGCTGCAAGCCAAGGATGATGACCCATAATTGGCTACCAGAGAACCACAATGTGATTTCTGCAACTGCTAAAAGCACGACGCAGAACAGGAAGACTTGCTTCATTTTGCGGTATTTTTCTGCGTAGATAATAAAAGGCAAAACCGCAACAAAGGAAATTAGCATGGTGACTAAATAGGCTTTCCAATGATCTTGGGCGAGAAAACCCGCTTTTGTCATGATAAGGGGCAGGGCAACAAAGCTCGACATCAGCAAAGTATGCAGGCACAAAATACCAATATTTAATTTTAGCAATTGAGGCTGGGCTAAAACCGTTTTTAAATTGCCTTTCACAAAGGCAGATTCACGGTTCAATATATGGGTGTTGGTGTTTGGTACTACAAAAATGGTGAGTGCAATCGCACCAACAGCAAGCAGGGCTATTCCCCAAAATAAACCATTTAACCCAATTAGATGGGTAATGATAGGGCCTAAAACAAGCGCAATCGCGAAAGTTAGCCCAAAGCTTATGCCTAAAAATGCCATTGCTTTAGTACGGTTTTGTTCACGGGTTAAATCAGACAGTAACGCCATTACTGCAGCGGATATCGCACCAGCACCTTGCAATGCGCGGCCAATAATAATGCCCCAAATGGAGTCACTGAGCGCCGCAACGATACTCCCAATAATAAAAATGATTAACCCAATAACAATAAGTGGCTTACGACCGATTTTGTCTGACATCAAACCAAAAGGGATCTGAAAAAGTGCCTGGCTCAGACCATAAATACCAATGGCAACGCCCACTAAAAATTCATTTGCCCCTTGTAGGTGCATTCCGTAGCTAGTCAAAATGGGTAAAACCATAAACATGCCAAGCATTCGCAAGGAGAAAACAGAGCCTAATCCCCATGTGGATCTAAGCTCTGCGGATGTCATTTTGTTATCGTTCATTTTTATTCGTCATATTTCAAGCTGTAGCTGTGTTGGCTTCGTTCGGCCACACAGGTCACATACTTATGTATGCTCCCTGCGATGTCCTCACTTTGCCGCCTTGCTACAACTCGAACTATTTTGAATTTTTATGGGAAGACATTTCTCTTTAATTTTTAAATTCAATGAGTTGTAGCTTTTAATAGTGCATTTTATATCTAGCTTATAATAGCAAGGGGCTATTTAACCATAAAATAGATTCATAAGGATAGGCGGAATACGTAAAAGTGAGTTGTAAAAGCAATTAGAGATAAATAAAAACGGCGGGGAAAGCCCGCCGTTTAGACATTGTTATCATCAGAGAACAGATAGGTTATCTGACGAGAGCTATAACAGTATCGCTTGAAACTGTAGGATCAACAGACATCATTACACTCAATGCAGTAATTGCTACGATTGAGAAAATGAATAGTTTTCTTGCCCAGACGCGGTCGTCGTTTTCAGTTTTGAAACCTGAAATCGCCATACCCAGCCACCACAAGCTAACTGCTGCACCTACGACCAAATACTTATAGCCCGCGTATCCGCTGATAGCTAACATTAACGTTGCAACCATAAACGCAAGGATATACAGGAAGATATGTGTCTTAGCGACAGAAATTCCTTTAATCACCGGTAACACAGGAATGTTCGCGGCTTTGTAATCCTTAAAGCGGAAAATGGCAATGGCATACGAGTGAGGCATCTGCCACAAACTGAAAATTAATAACAGGATCAGAGCCCCAGTATCAAATTCATTTGTGACAGCGCAGTAACCGATAACTGGTGGTGCTGCGCCAGACAGGCTGCCAATTAGCGTGCCATAGACTGACTTACGTTTCATATATAGGCTATAAACGCCCACATAAACAATGAAACCGATGACTGCAAGTAGCATTGCCAAGGCATTGGCTGCTACGAGTAGCAGCACCATACCAGCAATACCTAATGCAGCGGCGTAAATCAGGCTAACTTTCGGGTCAATCAGCCCTTTAACTAAAGGGCGATTCTTAGTTCTTTCCATGATACGGTCGATATCACGGTCGATGTAGTTGTTAAAAACACAACCAGAAGCCACGACCAGTGATACACCCAGCAAAGTCGCAACGAACAGCGGGTAGTCAATTGACCCTTTTGAAGCCAAGAGAAAACCGCCGATCACAGAAATCAAGTTTCCGAATATAATTCCTGGTTTGGTCACTTGCAGGTATTGCTTAAACATATCGGCAACTCTTTAGTCGAGCATCATATTGATGTTCAGGTTGTACATAATCCACAGCGAGCCGACAACAACGATGCCGACAATAAGCATGGTGAACAGAAATGCAACCAAGTTCCAACGCTCATCAGATGAGGTATTCATATGTAAGAAACATACTAAGTGAACGAAGATTTGCACGACTGCCATACCCACAACAGTCCAAAGGATTGTTGCCGTCGTCGCAGTGCCTTCCATCACCATCCAGAACGGTATAACCGTTAGGATGACTGACAGAATAAAGCCAATCAGGTATGTCTTAACGCTACCGTGGCTTGCTCCAGTGTGAGCATCTTTTGCATGACTCATTTAAATAGCCCCCAGAAGATAAACAACGGTAAATACACAGATCCAAACCACGTCTAAGAAGTGCCAGAACAGGCTCAGGCAGTTCAAACGTGTTTTGTTAACATCAGTCAGGCCACGACGAGTGACTTGAATCATCATGATGACAATCCAGATCAGACCCGCAGAAACGTGCAGGCCGTGCGTTGCAACCAGTGCAAAGAAGCCAGATAAGAAACCACTACGGTCAGGGCCAAAGCCTTCTGCAATCAGTTCGTGGAACTCATAGACTTCCATGATAACGAAGCCAAGACCTAACAGGAATGTCGCGAACAGCCATAAGTTAACCGCAGCGATTTTTCCTTTATGCATCGCAATCATAGCGAAGCCGTAAGTGATACTACTTACTAACAGTAAGAAGGTTTCGCCTAATACGAACTTCAGACTGAAGATATCTTTACCAGCAGGACCGCCAGCAGTTCCATCGGCCAAAACAACATAGGTTGCAAACAAACAAGCAAACAGAATCAAGTCGCTCATGATATAGAGCCAGAAACCGAATACTTTCGTGCCACCTGCATCGTGGTGCCCATGCTCTGCATGGGCGATATTTTGGTTAGTCATTGTATTAGTTGACATCGTTCACACCTGCCTTACGCAATTCTTCAAAGTGCTTATTCTCGATTTCTTCGATTTCAGCCACAGGTACGTAGTAATCAACATCTTCGTCGAAGCTTTTTGCAATCCAAGTTACGATCATTCCACCGAAACCAACGATTGCGAGCCACCAGATGTGCCAGATCATTGCGAAACCTAAAACCAAGCTAAATGCTGCGATGATTACGCCAGCGCCGGTATTTTTCGGCATATGAATTTCTTCATATGAAGTTGGTTTCTTATGAGCAAGACCTTTTTCTTTCAGATCCCACCAAGCATCACGAGTTTGAACGTGTGGCTCAATCGCAAAGTTATAGAACGGTGGTGGTGAAGAAGTTGCCCACTCAAGTGTACGTCCACCCCATGGATCTCCCGTTAAATCACGGTTTTCATGGCGGTCTCGAATACTCACAATGATTTGGATAACTTGGCATGCAATACCAATTGCGATTAACGCAGCACCAAATGCAGCCGCAACTAACATTGAGTGATAAGCAGGGTCAATATTCTGGCTTAAACGACGGGTCATACCCATAAAGCCCAGAATATATAATGGCATGAATGCTAAGAAGAAACCGATGATCCAGAACCAGAATGCGCGGACACCCCATTTCTCATTTAACGTAAAGCCGTAAGCTTTCGGGAACCAGTAAGTCATACCAGCGAAACATCCGAATACCACACCACCAATGATAACGTTATGGAAGTGAGCAATCAGGAATAAGCTGTTGTGCAGAACGAAGTTCGCACCTGGTACGGCTAACAGAACACCCGTCATACCACCCACAGAGAAGGTGATGATGAAACCGATAGTCCATAGCATCGGTGATTTAAACTCGATGCGGCCTTGGTACATCGTAAACAACCAGTTGAAGATCTTAACCCCTGTTGGGATTGCGATAATCATAGTGGCGATACCGAAGAAGGCGTTGACGTTCGCGCCAGAACCCATCGTAAAGAAGTGGTGCAGCCATACGATGAAGGACATAACGGTGATAACGATTGTCGCCCAAACTAATGAGGTATAACCGAATAAACGTTTTTTCGAGAAGGTTGCTGCGACTTCAGAGAATACACCAAACACAGGCAGAACAAGGATATACACCTCAGGGTGACCCCATGCCCAAATCAGGTTGATGTACATCATCATGTTGCCGCCCATATCGTTAGTGAAGAAATGGGTACCTAAATAACGGTCTAACGTCAGAAGCGTCAGTGTGACGGTTAAAATAGGGAAAGCAGCAACAATCAATACGTTAGTACATAACGCAGCCCAGCTGAATACAGGCATTTTCATCATCGACATACCCGGCGTACGCATACGGATAATCGTGGCGATGAAGTTAACCCCTGTTAATAACGTACCAATACCGGATATCTGAAGACTCCAGAGCCAGTAATCGACCCCAACCCCCGGATTATACTCCAAGCCCGATAATGGTGGATAAGCTAACCAACCTGTCTGTGCGAATTCACCTACCCCTAAAGAGATGTTGATTAAGACAACACCGACTACAAAGAACCAGAAGCTCAATGAGTTAAGGAATGGGAAGGCAACGTCGCGTGCACCAATTTGTAGAGGTACAACGAGGTTCATCAGACCGACAACAAATGGGGTTGCCATGAAGAAAATCATGATAACGCCGTGCGCGGTAAAGATTTGGTCATAGTGATGAGGGTTTAAGAAGCCCTCTTGGCCAGCAGAAGCAAGAACTTGCTGACCACGCATCATGACAGCATCCGCGAAACCACGGAACAACATGACCATCGCAACAATGATGTACATGACACCAATTTTTTTATGGTCAACCGAGGTTAACCACTCTTTCCACAGCCATTTCCATTTACCGAAATAGGAGATCACACCGACTAAGCCAAGCCCACCAAGGACAATAGCAATCAGTGTGACAACGATGATCGGCTCATGGAGCGGAACTGCATCTAGTGTTAATTTTCCGAACATGCCCTTATTCCTCAGCGCCTGCTGCATGAGCGTTATGGCTCATATGCATAGAATGACCTGTAGATTCTTCTTTGGTTTCTACAGGAGCGTGACCTTTATGGTGCTCATGACCAAACTTCAGAACGATGTCGTTATAAAGGTTAGGTTTCACGCTAGAGAAGTAGGTAACAGGAACATTTGTGCTTGGCTTAGCGACTTCGTCGAATGCCTGCATTGTATCCATTGTCTTAGGAGACGCTTTTACCTTTTGTACCCACTCATCAAAGCCTTGGCGGTCAGGGGTTGCAATCGCATTGAACTTCATATCAGAGAAGCCGTGGCCACTATAGCTTGCAGAGAAGCCTTTGTAAGTACCCGGTTCATTGGCGATTAAGTGAAGTTTAGTTTGCATACCCGCCATCGCGTAGATTTGGCCACCTAAAGATGGAATGAAGAACGAGTTCATCACCGAATCAGACGTGATTTTGAAGTTAACTGGCACACCAGTAGGGAATGCGATTTCGTTAACTGTCGCAATGCCTTGCTCTGGGTAGATAAAGATCCATTTCCAGTCAGCCGAAATAACTTCGATTGTGACAGGTTCCTGATCACTCACTAATGGCTGATACGGGTCCAGCTCATGTGTCGTCTTCCAAGTGATAGCACCCAGAATGATGATAATGATGATAGGAACAGTCCAGCAGACTAACTCAATTTTATTTGAGTGAGCCCAGTTTGGACGGTATGTAGCAGACGTGTTGGATTCACGATATTTTCTGGCGAAGATGATCGTCATAAAAA
The DNA here is from genome assembly GCF_019343475.1 of Providencia sp. R33. NCBI lineage: Bacteria > Pseudomonadati > Pseudomonadota > Gammaproteobacteria > Enterobacterales > Morganellaceae > Providencia > Providencia sp. R33. The sequence continues at coordinate 4,529,481 of NZ_CP072453.1, forward strand.
TAACAGGAATAACAACAAGCAGCATTAAGCCAATTGCAATAAGAATTAGCTCTTTTTGTTTTACGCCTACGGCGCCTTTTGGATCCATCAACACCATATCACAACCGCCTAATAATAAGGCTGCTGCAACCAGCGAGATTGCTCCGATACTTTTTTTGTAGTTCATAAGTCTCATCCACGACCCCAAATGACAAGATTCTAATTGTCGTTTCATCAGTGCGGGCATTTTACGGTAAGGTTATGCGAGTGTAAATGATTGTAAGGTAAAGAAACTGAATTGTTAGCTCTTTATGTTAATATGATCACATGTAAAGAGCTTATAAAGAAAAAGTTAAAATTGATACAGATTATAAGTATATTTTGATAAAAGCCCTTTAATACTAAATTATCTTAGTAATTTTTCAAAGAAAAATATATACAAAAGAAGTGAAAAAAAGACAAAACTGATATGAATGATAAGCAATATGGTAAGGGAAACTACGTTTTTTAGTGCCGATAAAGCTATTTTTATCACTTTATCGGCAAAATTGTTAAGAAAAATTATTATTGATTTGATTTAAAAAGAAAAATATTAAATTGCTATACAATTTTTAATAAGGCATTAGAACACTTTTAGAACGTATACTTTAATGTATAAATGATTGCGTCTTGATAAAAAGTATCGCCTAATTTATTGTCAGCATAGCGGTATTGTACACCCGCCGCTAAATGTGGTGTCGCATTCCACCAAAAAGCCATGGCACCATTAATGCCATTTCGCTTACCGCCGTTGTAGCGCTTATTACGTGCAAATTCCATTTCGTGCCAGTTGGTTATCATGAAGTTCTCTTCAAATGCGCTGAAATTATAACCCGCTACCCACCCTGCGGTATAACCGTTATTACCTGAATAGAACGTTTGATCAGTATAGTTTAGGGCGATAAAAGGCTTAAACCATAAATCGCCAAAAGCGGTATTGTAACCAATACCATATAACGTGTTTACATCATGGAAATTACCACCATACTTTGTTCCAGGTAGTGACCATGTGCCATAAACGTGGCCGTACAGATTAAAACCTGTATCACCTAAATAAAAACGGCCTGTCGTTTTGATGGTGTAGCGCTTATTACGCCCTGAATCGGTATGTTGTGTATGGAGCGGGTTTTCTACATCAAAGAAGCCGTAAAGTTCACCCCAATTAAAATTAGCACCACCTTCTAATTCAATATACGCGAAATCTTTCTTACGAGTCGTTTTCTCCGTTTTGGTCTCAGTACGGTGCGACCAATCTAAATAGTTAATATTGATATCAGCAAAACCATTTTGATAGCCCAAAAGATCATCAGAATATGCCGTACCTGCCACAGAAGCTAAGGCGGCAATACAAAGGAGTTTTTTCATAATAGATTATTTTCGTTAATTAATTAATGGGATTGAGTAGTGCACTATTCGTTAACGTGTTATCTAACCAGTCTCTAACATGTGATATATTAGGCTTAAAAATTGCAATTAAGAAATATTTTTCATTGAATGAGTGATCATAATCACGATCAAAAAGTGATTTTGATGTTTTTTGTGTGATAAGGCTATTTTTCTGGAATGATCAGATTCCCTAAACTAATAAGTTAGTCTTAGGGAATCAGCTAAATAGATAAGTAAGAATGAAAGGAAAATCAATTATTGCTTATTGCTTGACGGTTTTGCGAACAGCGAGGAAATCTAAACTACCACCGATAATTAAACTGATAGCACCGATGCTAATGCCAGTATTAAATAGGATGTTTTGATAGCTTGGGATAGCTAACCAAAATTCAATCTGTGTGGTGAATAGATATACTTTCATTCCACTAAAAGAAAATGCCAATAGAGAAAGTAGCCAAATCGCAAGGCAAGTTACCGCAGCGAGTAGGGCATAAACAGCAAAACGATAGCCATTTGCGTATAGCTCACGGCGCTGGAATAGCCCTGTAGCTTGCGTGTAGAGTAAAGAACTTCGACAGGCTAATAACAGTAAGATCCCAGGAACGGCAACGCCAATGGAGATCAAATAAAATAGTGGCCAGCCATAGTTACTGACGAAAATACTGGCTACCGGGCCAATGTACACCCGCCCTACTGCTGAAAGCGCGGAAAGAAGTGCAAATTGCGTTGCGGATAAGGATTTATTACACAACGTCATTAAGAGTGCGACAAACGCCGCTGTGCCCATTCCTGAAAAGATATTCTCAAGGAAAATAATGGAACCCATCGTCATGATATTAGGCGGCGTGACGGCGAGGAACCAATACCCAATATTTGACCCACCTTGGAGTAAGCCAAAAAGAAACAGAGCCTTAAATAAGCTCATGTTTTTCATCAGGTAACCGCCCAAGAGTGCGCCAATTATAGTGGCAGCCATTCCGACGGTTTTATTCACGGTACCAACTTCACTAAGGCTAAAGCCCAGCGCATTCAATAAAAAGTTGGTATTGAGTGCCATCACAAAGGCATCGCCTAATTTATAAAATACCAATAATAATAAGACGAGCCATGCGTTGTTGCGGCTGAAAAACTCCGCTAAAGGGTCGTAAATCGCTTTTTTTAACGAGGCCGGCGGTGCGCTGTTTTCTTCGGGCTCTTTTGCTAGCAAAGTGGCTATCACACCGATAATCATTAGTCCGGCCATGACGAGATAAAGCTGTTTCCATGTCAGGAATTTATCTGCGAGCCAAAGAGCTAATCCACCAGAAACTAACATGCTGATTCGGTAACCCATGACTGAGGTTGCCGCACCAATGCCCCGTTCTTCCGCGCTCAATAAGTCTGTTTTATAGGCATCAAACACAATATCTTGGGATGCTGAGCAAAATGCGACGGTGACAGCTAATGCTGCAAGATACCACAAGTGTTCAGAAGGATTCATGAACCCCATTGCTGCGATACTGATGATCAGGAGAATTTGAGTGGTTAACAGCCAGCCTCTACGGCGACCCAAAAACGGCGGCGTATAGCGGTCCATCATGGGTGACCACAAAAATTTCAAAACATACGCTTGGCCGACTAAAGAAAAGAAGCCAATCGTTTTGATATCAACATTTTCAACGGTTAACCAAGCTTGTAATGTCCCTGCCGTCAACGCTAAAGGTAAGCCTGAGACGAAGCCTAAAAGGATTAAGGTAATATTATTCGGTAGTGTGAAACGAGGCATTATTCCCTCTAAGCCTAAAGTGATTTTGCTGCAATACATAGCGCTGTAGAGGTATTGACCGCGCAATGCTATCCAAGAGTTAACTTGGATAGCTTAATACTAAATTGGGGTATTCGCTCGCTTAATAGCGTGAATTTTGTCTGATAAAATCTGTGATTTCTTGATCAGAGGCCATATCTGCAATTAAATCAGCTAATGCACTGTTAATTGCCGCTTCGATTTTTGCATTATTCGCCGCTAACAATTCTTGGGTATTGAAATTACGGGTGAATGAGCGAGTTTTTGTTGAGCCATTTGGTGCGGTTGCCGTAATGCTGACGCTAGAATTCACCGTAATATTATGGCGCAGACTACCTTCAGCGACTTTAGTGTCTAATTTGTTTAATTGAACGACTAAATTAACGTTGGCTGGTGATGTAACCATAAAACCACGCGCAGCCATTTGTTTTTCAACCGCTTCTTGCATTAAGTAGCGCGGGTCACGGGATGGATTAAGTATGACTAAGCTACCATTACGATTGACTTCCGCTAATGATTTATTGGTGCGATTGTCTACGCTGCTAACACTAATTGAGGTGGCATTGAGTGTTGGGTTTTTAGCCGGTAAAGCAATTTTTGGTTCAAGTGAGAGCGTGTTGCTGCTAGTTGCACATCCAGCAAGTAGAAACAACGCAAAAAGTGGAAAACACAGTTTTCTTAACATAATTTTTTCCAGTTCATCTTTCCTAATTGAAAATGTTTCGTTATGGTGCGGGTAGCCGCCACACGATGTGAAATCCAGTGGCTAAATTATCCTGAACTATTAGACAACAGTTTTTGAAAAAATTCGCACTAACGTGCCAATATCATACATTGTCAGGTCATTATCGGATATTTCTATAATAAGAAGATAGCAATAATCGAGATGTGCAATATAGTTTACTGCACTTATCAATACTAGTGTGAGCCGCAAATTAAGGAGTATTTTATGGTCGCCAATGCATCACAAAGTATGCAGTCACGTGTGAGCCAAAAATTACAAGATGCTTTCGAGCCAAGTCATTTGGATGTCATTAATGAAAGCCATCAACATAATGTCTTGCCAGGCTCTGAAAGCCACTTCAAAGTTATTTTAGTCACTGATAAATTTGAAAATAAACGAATGCTTGGCCGTCATCGCGAAATTTATGCTATTTTAGCGGATGAATTAGCGGGGGGCATTCATGCTCTTGCATTGCATACCTATACACCAAAAGAATGGGACGAAATGGCTGATACAGCGTTAAAATCACCTGCTTGTCGTGGTGTTGGCGGCGTTAACCGCTAATTTGTACTGCCAATTGACCTTGATGGGTGATTATTGGCATTATCCTTCGGGCTCAAAACGAGTTTGCTGGGTGTTTTTTCTTCAATTTTGGTGAAGAAATAAAAATTTTAGTCAGAAAAGTCACAAATAAAGAGGAAAGATCGCTTCTTTTCTCGGCTTTTCTCGACTCAGGGCGCTGGCATCGGTATAATGCTGCGTCTAATTTTCAGTAAGGTTTCGGGACGCTTCTGATATCAGGGATTGACCGTTATGAAAGTAACGCCCCCCGGTTCTGGAAGGGAGAACGCCATTATTTATTTAGTGGCATAACTCTGGAGTAGACCGATCACTAAGATTTATTTTGAGGTAAGAAGATGCAAGTTTCTGTTGAAACGACTCAAGGCCTTGGGCGTCGTGTAACAATCACCGTTCCTGCCACTGATATTGAAAAAGCAGTAAATAGCGAGCTGGTTAGCGTTGCTAAGAAAGTACGTGTTGATGGTTTCCGTAAAGGGAAAGTACCAATGAACATCGTTAAACAACGTTATGGTGCGTCTGTTATGCAAGACGTTCTGGGCGATGTGATGCAACGTAACTTCATCAACGCAATCATTGAAAACAAAATCAACCCAGCAGGTGCACCTAGCTATAAGCCAGAGCAACTGGAAGATGGTAAAGATTTCGTTTACGCAGTTGAGTTTGAAGTTTACCCAGAAATCGAATTAACTGGTTTAGATACTATCGAAGTTGAGAAACCAGCGGTTTCTGTTAAAGATGAAGACCTGGAAAACATGTTAGATACTCTGCGCAAACAACAAGCAGAGTGGAAAGAAGTTGACGCGGCAGCTGTTGCTGATTCACGCATCACTATCAACTTCACAGGTTCTATCGACGGCGAAGAGTTCGAAGGCGGTAAAGCTGAAGACTTCGCACTGGTTATGGGCGAAGGCCGCATGATCCCAGGCTTTGAAGAAGGCGTTGTTGGCCACAAAGCTGGCGAAGAGTTCGATATCGAAGTTAACTTCCCAGAAGATTACCACGCTGAAAACCTGAAAGGTAAAGCAGCGAAATTTGCTATCGTTCTGAAGAAAGTAGAACAACGTGAACTGCCAGAATTCACTGAAGAATTCATCAAGCGTTTCGGTATTGCTGATGGCACTTTAGACGGTCTGCGTGCTGAAGTACGTAAAAACATGGAACGTGAGCTGAAAAATGCCATTCGTAACCGTGTTAAAGCACAAGTTCTTGATGGTTTGATCAAAGCGAACGACATCGAAGTTCCAGTTGCTGTTATTGATGGTGAAATCGATGTTCTGCGTCGTCAAGCGGCACAACGTTTTGGTGGCAACGAACAACAAGCGATGGAATTACCACGTGAACTGTTTGAAGAACAAGCAAAACGTCGCGTTGTTATCGGCCTATTGTTAGGCGAAGTGATCAACAAAAACGAACTGAAAGCTGACGAAGATCGTGTTAAAGCGCTGATCGAAGAAATGGCGTCTGCATACGAAGATCCAGCTGAAGTTATCGAATACTACAGCAAAAACGAAGAGCTGATGAACAGCGTTCGTAACTTAGCATTAGAAGAACAAGCAGTTGAAACTGTTCTGGCTGTTGCTAAAGTGACTGAAAAAGAAACTAATTTCACTGAGCTGATGAACCAAGTTCAAGCTGGTTAATTTATTTCTTGCTGTACAAAATAAAAACCCGTGGTGTTCTACTGCGGGTTTTTTTGCAATTAAAGCTTTTAAATAACGACTTTTTTGTGAATTAAGATAGGGTGACCTTGAAAATCACATTTAAACCCTAATTATATCCCTAACACTTCAATTAGCATGTATTCAGTTTCGCTTGCGATTTGAACTATTTTGAAGAGCAAATATCATAGAAATAGGCGAATTCAACCAAAAGAGTTATTTCGCCACTTTTGAAAATCAGTTATGGTTTTCTAATGGGATAATACCGTGTAAGTAAACAGACTTGTGTTAAACTTGTTAAAAGAGGGTCTTATTGACATCAGCACAGTTTGCTGCATTTTCTTCTTATTTCACCTGTAATCGGCCCAATATAGGCTAAAATAGTGAAATAAGCAGATCGTTAAAGCTTGCAGATAGAGGTATTTTTAATACACGTTGTTATACCATACTCTTTTTGCTCAATATGATGGTTAGTAGATAGCAAATTAGGCGCAAGCACCAGAAAGTTTTTAATAGGAGATTTCGATGTCACATTTTGGCGGTCAGGAACAGTTAGCATCCCAAATGGCTCTTGTGCCAATGGTCATTGAGCAAACCTCTCGAGGCGAGCGCTCATATGATATTTATTCACGTCTATTAAAAGAACGTATTATTTTCCTGACGGGTCAAGTGGAAGATCATATGGCGAACTTAATTGTCGCTCAAATGTTATTCCTTGAAGCAGAAAACCCTGAAAAAGATATCCAGCTGTACATCAACTCACCAGGCGGTGTAATTACGGCGGGTATGTCTATTTATGATACCATGCAATTTATTAAGCCAGATGTTAGTACCATTTGCATGGGGCAAGCATGCTCTATGGGCGCATTTTTATTGACGGCTGGCACTAAAGGTAAGCGTTTTTGCTTGCCAAATTCCCGTGTGATGATCCACCAACCGTTAGGCGGCTACCAAGGCCAAGCGACGGATATTGAAATCCACGCGCAGGAAATTTTAAAAGTGAAAACACGCATGAATGAACTCATGGCTCACCATACTGGGAAGTCCATTGAGGAAATCAGCCGTGATACTGAGCGCGACCGTTTCTTGTCAGCAAATGAAGCGAAAGAGTACGGTTTAGTCGACCAAATTTATAGTAGCCGTTAATTGGTTAACTTTTGGTATAATTAATTCATACCATAAACTATTTTAAGAAAATCGTTGCCGTGTTTACAGTTTTAACCAAACAAAAACAAGGCAATATGGATAAAAGTGAGGTCACTGATGACAGAGAAACGCAAAGAAGGGACGGGTAAACTGCTTTACTGTTCTTTCTGCGGAAAAAGTCAGCACGAAGTACGTAAGCTGATTGCCGGTCCGTCAGTCTATATCTGTGATGAATGCGTAGACTTATGTCTCGATATCATCCGTGAAGAAATTAAAGAACTAGCGCCACATCGTGAGCGCAGTGAACTGCCGACGCCACATGAAATTAGGCAACATCTTGATGACTACGTCATCGGTCAAGAAAAAGCGAAAAAAGTCTTGGCAGTTGCGGTTTATAACCATTACAAGCGCCTGCGCAATGGTGACAAAACCAGTGATGGTGTTGAATTAGGCAAAAGTAATATCCTGTTAATTGGTCCAACAGGTAGCGGTAAAACTCTGCTGGCTGAAACCTTAGCACGTTATTTGGATGTGCCATTTACGATGGCTGATGCTACCACATTGACCGAAGCAGGTTATGTAGGGGAAGACGTTGAAAACATCATCCAAAAATTACTGCAAAAATGTGATTACGATGTAGAAAAAGCACAACGCGGTATCGTGTATATTGATGAAATTGATAAAATTTCTCGTAAATCCGATAACCCATCTATTACCCGAGATGTGTCGGGTGAAGGTGTGCAGCAAGCACTTTTGAAACTTATCGAAGGTACAGTTGCAGCTGTTCCTCCACAAGGTGGGCGTAAGCATCCACAACAAGAGTTTTTACAGGTAGACACCTCGAAAATTCTATTTATTTGTGGTGGTGCATTCGCTGGTTTAGATAAAGTAATTGGTCAGCGTCTAAATACCCGTTCAGGTATTGGTTTCGCTGCTGAAGTCAAAGGTGAGTCAGATAAAGCTACAGAAGGCGAATTGCTAACGCAAGCTGAGCCAGAAGATTTAATTAAGTTCGGGTTAATTCCTGAGTTTATTGGTCGTCTGCCAGTCGTTGCGACCTTGACTGAGCTGAGCGAAGAAGCGCTGATTCAAATTTTACAAGAGCCGAAAAATGCGTTAACTAAACAGTACCAAGCGCTGTTTAGCCTTGAGGGAACTGAACTTGAGTTCCGTGAAGAAGCATTAAAAGCAATTGCGAAAAAAGCGATGGCACGTAAAACGGGTGCCCGTGGTTTACGTTCAATTGTTGAAGCTGCGCTGTTAAATACTATGTATGACCTCCCTTCTATGACGGATGTCGAAAAAGTTGTCGTTGATGAAAATGTGATTAACGAACAATCAGAACCTTTGTTGATCTACAGCAAGCCAGATGCCCAAGCTTCAGGCGATAACTAATCTTTAATAAAGCGTTCATAAAATAATCAAACAAAATGAGGGATATCCCTCATTTTGTTTTTTATGTTTAACTAACCATTGAATGCTAAAATCTTGTCCCCATATAGTTTATATTCTGAGGTGTGGTTTCCTTGTTTTTGATAATAATTTTAAGCGAGAGAAAGAAACCCTTAAACTAGCGTAAGCTAAACGAAGAGAGAGCTTTATGAATCCAGAGCGTTCCGAACGCATTGAAATACCAGTATTGCCTCTGCGTGATGTAGTGGTATACCCACATATGGTGATCCCACTGTTTGTTGGACGTGAAAAATCCATTCACAGTCTGGAAGCAGCGATGGATCATGACAAACAAGTGATGCTGGTTGCGCAAAAAGAAGCCTCGACTGATGAGCCTGGGGTGAATGATTTATTTGCTGTTGGTACAGTTGCATCCGTTATTCAGATGCTAAAACTGCCAGACGGCACAGTGAAAGTCTTAGTTGAAGGCTTAAGACGTGCACGTATTACCAGCTTAACGGATAACGGCGAGTATTTCCTCGCGCAAGCTGAGTATTTAGTGTCTGAACAAGATAAACACGCTGAAGGTGCCGTTTACGACGAAACAACAGCGGGCGCTCCATCATCAATTCTTGATGAAAAAGAAAATGAAGTGCTGTATCGCACGATTGTGAGCCAGTTTGAAAGCTATATTAAGCTTAACAAAAAAATTCCACCGGAAGTGCTGACAGCATTGCACTCCATTGAACAAGACCAGCTCGATAAACTTGCAGACACCATTGCATCCCATATGCCGCTGAAATTAGCGGATAAACAGCGCGTTCTTGAAATGGCAAATATAGCTGAACGTGTTGAATTCTTGATGGCGATGATGGAGTCAGAAACTGAATTGCTGCAAGTGGAAAAACGCATCCGTAATCGCGTTAAAAAGCAGATGGAAAAAAGCCAGCGCGAGTACTATTTGAATGAGCAAATGAAAGCCATTCAAAAAGAGCTGGGTGAAATGGATGATGCACCAGACGAATATGAATCGCTGAAACGTAAAATCGAAGAAGCGAAAATGCCAAAAGAGGCACAAGAAAAAGCAGAAGCAGAATTGCAGAAGCTGAAAATGATGTCTCCAATGTCGGCAGAAGCTACGGTTGTCCGTAGCTATATCGACTGGATGGTGCAAGTGCCATGGCATGCACGTAGCAAAGTCAAAAAAGATTTAGTGAAAGCGCAAGAAGTGTTGGATACCGACCATTATGGCCTTGAGCGTGTAAAAGACCGTATTTTAGAGTATCTGGCAGTGCAAAGCCGTGTCAGTAAAATCAAAGGGCCAATTCTTTGCTTAGTAGGGCCTCCAGGGGTTGGTAAAACCTCTCTGGGTCAATCTATTGCGAAGGCAACGGGTCGCCAATACACTCGTATGGCATTAGGTGGTGTACGTGATGAAGCGGAAATCCGCGGTCACCGTCGTACCTATATTGGTTCAATGCCGGGTAAACTTATCCAAAAAATGGCAAAAGTTGGTGTAAAAAACCCACTGTTCCTGCTGGATGAGATTGACAAAATGTCTTCAGATATGCGCGGTGATCCTGCGTCAGCATTATTAGAAGTGCTTGATCCAGAACAAAATATTGCGTTTAACGACCACTATTTAGAAGTGGACTACGACTTGTCTGACGTTATGTTTGTTGCAACGTCAAACTCGATGAATATCCCTGCGCCACTGCTGGATCGTATGGAAGTGATTCGTCTTTCTGGTTATACCGAAGACGAAAAACTGAATATTGCTAAAAAGCATTTATTATCGAAACAAATTGAACGTAATGCCTTGAAAAAAGGCGAGTTAACCATCGATGATAGCGCATTAATGAGCATTATTCGTTACTACACACGTGAAGCGGGTGTGCGTGGTTTAGAGCGTGAAATTTCGAAATTGTGCCGTAAAGCCGTTAAAGCATTGTTAATGGATAAAAAACTTAAGCACATCGAAATCAACGCAGATAACCTAAAAGACTATCTGGGTGTTCGCCGCTTCGATTACGGCCAAGCAGACACCGAAAACCGTGTCGGCCAAGTGACTGGTTTGGCGTGGACTGAAGTAGGTGGTGACTTACTGACCATCGAAACGGCGTGCGTACCAGGTAAAGGCAAACTGACTTATACCGGTTCTTTAGGTGAAGTGATGCAAGAGTCAATCCAAACGGCATTAACCGTGGTAAGAGCTCGTGCTGAGAAACTGGGTATAAACAGCGATTTCTATGAAAAACGCGATATCCACGTTCACGTCCCTGAAGGTGCAACACCAAAAGATGGCCCAAGCGCAGGTATTGCGATGTCAACAGCACTGGTTTCTTGTTTAACAGGTAACCCAGTTCGTGCAGACGTGGCAATGACAGGTGAAATCACATTAAGAGGGTTAGTTTTCCCAATTGGTGGGTTAAAGGAAAAATTATTAGCTGCACACCGCGGCGGAATAAAAACCGTATTAATCCCTAAAGAAAACGAACGTGACTTAGAGGAAATTCCTCAAAATGTGATCGCTGATTTGGAAATTCATCCAGTCAAAACCATTGAAGAGGTTCTTTCTTTGGCATTAGTTAACCCGCCTTTTGGGGCTGAGGTTGTTAAAAAGAAAGCGAAAAGAGTGAGCTGAATCAAGAAGTTTGTATAAAAGTAAGGCTGACAGCTAATTTAGGGCTTGTCAGCCTTTTTTTTCATCGCTAATTTAACGATGATTCTGATAATTGTTTGTATGCAATCTGTTCTCTTGCCATTGGTAATCAGGATTGATATAACGGCTAAATCATTAATTAACTGTACGAATAGAAGCTAGCTGCTATAGTTAATTTGGTGATTTATAGTCCAACTAATAATGGGGATGATAAGAGTGAATAAAGCTCAACTGATTGATCAAATCGCTTCTGATGCGAATATTTCTAAAGCTGCGGCAGGCCGCGTTGTTGACGCGTTCGTTGCTACTGTAACGAGTTCTTTAAGTAAAGGAGACGATGTTGCTTTAGTTGGCTTTGGTAATTTCACTGTTCGTGAGCGTGCAGCACGTACAGGCCGTAACCCACAAACGGGCAAAGAGATTAAAATCGCTGCGGCGAAAGTTCCAGCTTTCCGTCCAGGCAAGGGTCTTAAAGACGCTGTTAATAGCTAATTAAGTGTTTTAGTTTGTCTTTCTTGCATTTTTGCGAAAACTCAAACTGACGGAATGCCTTTAATCAGCTAATATATAAGCGCACCATGGAAATGGTGCGCTTTTTTTTCTTTCTGAGTTAAGATTAGCGTATTATTAGGAAATTGAATTCAACAAAGCGGAGTTAAGCCTTTTTATGATGGAAAATCTACGCACGAAGGCGAACAGTCCTTTTATTAAAATTTTGCTTGGGCTCATTATGCTGTCATTCGTGCTGACAGGCGTTATGATGGGTGGCTTAGGTGGCAATAACGCCAACAAAGCAGCAGAAGTTAATGGACAGTCAATTAGCAGGGAACAGTTACAGCAGGCTTTTCAGCAGGAGCGCCAATCATTGCAAGACTACTTGGGAGATAAATTCTCTGAAGTGGCTAGCAACGAAGAAAGCATGAATTTGCTGCGTCGCCAAGCGCTTGATAATTTAATTAACAATGAATTGATTAATCAATATGCTAATGAACTGAATCTCTCAGCAAGCGATCAACAGATTGAGCAATCTATTTTCTCGATGCCAGTCTTCCAAACCGATGGTCAGTTTGATAGCGACAAATACCGTGAAATTTTAAGTCGTTACAACATCAATGCGGATAGCTTTGCAGCGCAAATTCGTCAAGATTTAACACGTGCTCAGTTAGGTAAAGCCTTTACTGGGACGGACTTCGCTTTACCATCAGAGGTGAAAGCTTACGCCGAATTATTTATGCAAGAGCGTGAAATTCGCACTGCAACCTTGTCCTTAGCAGACATTCAAGCGAAGCAAACGGTCTCTGACGAAGAGCTGAAAGCGTATTACGATGCTAACCAAAACAGCTTTATCTCGCCTGAAAAAGTGCAAGTTAGCTATGTTGAAATGGACGCAGCATCCATGCCAGAAGCGACGGTTTCTGATGAAGAAGTGAAAACATATTATGAGCAAAACCTGAAAAACTATACTCAGGCAGAGCAAAAACAATATAGTATGATCCAAGTGGCTTCAGAAAAAGAAGCAAACAACATCATCAATGAAATCAAAGCAGGCGCAGATTTTGCTACGTTAGCCGCTGAAAAATCGACTGATAAATTCAGTGCGGGTAACAAAGGCCTGATTGGTTGGATGGAAGCGGCTTCAACGCCGAGCGAAATCATCACTGCAAATTTAACTGAAAAAGGCCAACTTTCGGCACCGGTTAAAGCGCAAGATAACTACGTTGTTTTCCGTTTGGATGACATCAAACCTGAGTCAACAAAACCATTTGAAGACGTCTCTGAAACAATTAAAGTTAGCTTGCTTCAAGATAAAAACATCAAACAGTTCTATGACTTACAACAGAAAGTCAGTGAGGCCGCAACGAGCGATATGGAATCACTGGTCTCAGTTGAATCTGTTTCTGGCTTAAAAGCGGTAACAACAGATTGGTTTGATCGTAACAATCCACCTGCAGCGTTGAATTTCCCTAAAGTTATCAATGAAGTCTTTAGTGACCGTCTGGTTGATAAAAACGGTTCTAAAGGGATTAACTCCGACGTAATTAACGTTGAAGGTGACCGTGCATTTGTTGTCCGTGTAACTGAATATAAGCCAGAAAGCACTGAGCCGTTTGAAACAGTTAAACCTGCGATTGAAACATTAGTTAAGCGCCAAAAAGCAGATGCAGAACTTAAAGCAACCGCAGACAAACTATTGGCTGACTTGAAAGCAGGTAAAGGCGAAGAGGCCTTAAACACAGCAGGTGTTAAATTTGCTGACGTGCAAACTGTTTCTCGCTTAATGCCACAAACTGCGACGATTAACGCTGCAATGGAAATGCCTCAACCTGTTGATGGTAAACCTGCATATTCAATTGCACGTGATGAGTCTGATAACTATATCGTTATTCAGCTGGATAAAGTCACTTTAGGCCAACCAACTGAAGATGAACTGAAACAGTTATCTCGTGAATACCAAGGTGTGATGAGCTCTGCCGTGAATGAAGCGTTGATGCTTAATTTACGTGAAAACGCGAAAATTGAAGTTCTAAACCTTGAATAATTGCGAGTAGCTTCGCAACTTAAGTTGCAAGCATGTTATTAAAAGGCCACCTCTGGGTGGCCTTTCGCATTTTTATTTTTCGCTAAATGCTCCGATGGTTTTTCTCTGGCACTGTGATGTTTCTACACTCAAAGGAGAAACACCATGTCATGGAAAACAATTGTTCAACGTAGTTTAGCCGCCGCATTATGCTTATCTTTATTTGGGGGGTTATCACCTTTAGCATGGGCAAAGAAAAATACAGTGGAAAAACCTGCAACAACACTCTCTCAGTCCACTGATTCTACTGAGAACGTAAAAAACATCGATATTAATCAATCAGGTAAAGTGAGTATCAACCATGCAAGTGCGGAAGAGCTTGCTCAAAAATTAAATGGTATTGGTAAGCAAAAAGCAAAAGCAATTGTTGAGTATCGGGAAAAATACGGTGCGTTTAATTCCATTGAAAATATTTTGGAGGTACAAGGAATAGGCCCTGCATTTCTAGAGAAAAATAAAACTAAGCTCATACTTTAATAGCTCTGCTCCTCATTCAAAAGATTGGGGAGCAGCTTATGTTATGGTTATTTATTAGTCATATCTATTGTTTAATGGTAAATAATTTGCGAGCTAAGTCTTATTCGTGACATTTATTCAGCACATTTCCCGTACATTTGTTATTTTTATGTTATCAGAAAGCAAACTGGTCGGAGTAGTTATGACAACAAAGATTAAAGTACATGGTTATCATATTGATGTATTCCAGCATGTGAATAATGCACGTTATTTAGAGTTCTACGAAGCAGACCGCTGGGAGTGGATGGGGAAAGAAAATTTTGCATCATGGATTTTAGATAACCAACTAACCATGGCTGCCGTGAATATCAACGTCAATTATATCCAAGGTGTGCTTATGGGGGATGAATTGACGGTTGTTACGCGCATGGAAAAAATTGGTTCAAAAAGTGCCGTTTGTTATCAGCAAATTATTCGCAACAGAGAAGGTCAATCGGAGGTCGTTTCAGATGCCTACGTGACGTTTGTTTTTATTAATAATGCAACCAATAAAGCGATTGTGATTGATGATGAACTCCGTGAGAAGATTTTATCGTTTAAAGCGGTGACGGATGATTTTATCAATCATTGAGCTCCACCAATCAAAGGATAGGTGGAGTACGCATTTTTAGTTGGAATTTAGCGTTTGTGTCAATGAAAGCATAATGGCTTCTTTGTTATTCAGATATTCATTCAAGCCGTTATGTCTTAAGTGGCAGGCAGCACATTCACCGCAGCCATCCCCTTGGATGCCATTATAACAAGTCAGTGTTTGTTCTCTGATGGTATTCAAGTGACCATAACTATCAGCTAGCGCCCATGTTTGGGCTTTATTTAACCACATAAGGGGTGTTTCAAAGCGAATATCTTTTGCTAAACCAAGACTGACGGCGTGATTAAGTGCTTTAACAAACTCATCTCGGCAATCAGGGTAACCCGAAAAATCGGTTTCGCATACGCCAGTGATTACCGCTTCAGCTTGGACTTGATAGGCATAGATTGCCGCTAGAGTCAGAAATAAAATATTACGCCCAGGAACGAAGGTACTTGGTAAGCCGCTTGCTTCACTTTCTTCAAAACCAGGAACAGGGATGTTGTCTCGCGTCAAACTACTCACCGCGAGTTCATTAAGCAACGTGACATCTAAAACTTTATGAGCGGCTGCGCCTAATGATGCACTTAGTTTCTGTGCAACTTCAATTTCTTGACGATGTCGTTGCCCATAATCGAAGGTGACACAATGTACCTCATCATAATTTTCTAAGGCTTGGATCAGACAAGTTGTTGAGTCTTGCCCGCCACTAAAGACGACAACAGCGCGTTTCATGGTCACTCCTTGGTGATAATTCATGTAATTCAAGAAAATGAGGTTTCAGATTTCTATGTTAGCGAGGTGATAACACAATTAACAGCCTTATTTTTACAAGTTCAGTCCATTTAGTGTGTTATTTATCCCATTATTCTTTAATCTGTGTAAAATTATTCTATAATAAATCGAATTGGTGACATTATTGTTGTTTTTAAATGATGATGTTTTGCATAATAAGGTTTCCAATACTAAAAACATAACAAAAGCATTCACACCTAAGCCAAGAGACCACTCATGTTAGATAAAATAGACAAAAAGCTGCTTTGTTTATTGCAAAATGACAGTAGCTTATCCCTCAATACGCTCGCTGAAGCGGTTAATTTAACCTCTACACCGTGCTGGAAACGCCTGAAACGCCTCGAAGATGAAGGGTATATCCGTGGTCGAGTCACACTGCTTGATGGAGAAAAGCTCGGTTTAGGCCTGACGGTTATCGTAACGATAAAAACACAGCACCATAATAGTGAATGGTATGAGCAATTTGTGTCATTTGTTAGCCAAATGCCTGAGGTACTGATGTTTTACCGAATGGCGGGGGAGTATGATTACCTGATGCAAGTTGAGGTGCATGATATGAAATCCTATGACCTTTTCTATAAAAAATTGGTTAATGGTGTGCATGGTTTAATTGATGTCACTTCAAGCTTTGCGATGGAAAAAATCAAATATACAACGGTTTTACCGATCCCTGATTAGATTGTCAGCAGAAACTGCGATATCAAGCAGCTTAAAGCGTATAAATTAATTAACATTATTCAAGGCAGTAATACGTGCGATTATTTTCACAACTCAAGTGGTATTTTTTAAGTGAATGGCGGCGCTACTTCGGCGCTGTTTGCTTTTTGATTGTCATTGCTATCTTACAGCTTATTCCGCCTCGCATTGTAGGGGTGGTGGTTGATGGGATTAGCAAAGAAACCATGCAGAGAAGCCAATTGGTCAACTATGTACTGCTAATGTTATTCATCGCATTAATTGTTTATGGTTTGAGATATGTTTGGCGGCTTTGGCTATTTGGTGCTTCTTACAAGTTAGCTGTTCAATTACGCCAGAAGTTCTACCGTCAATTAAGCCTGCAAAACCAAGCGTTTTACCTGAAATATCGTACAGGGGATCTGATCGCACGCACGACAAATGACGTAGATCGTGTCGTATTTGCAGCGGGTGAAGGCGTATTAACGTTAGTTGATTCGCTGGTTATGGGATGCGCTGTTTTAATTATGATGAGTGTTGAAATCAGCTGGCAGTTAACCTTATTGGCGTTGATCCCAATGCCAATTATGGCGATCGTCATCAAACGCTATGGGGACCAGCTTCACCATCGGTTTAAACATGCTCAAGGTGCATTTTCATCATTAAATAACCATGCACAAGAAAGCCTAACCAGCATTCGTATGATAAAAGCTTTTGGCCTTGAAGATCATCAATCTAATCAGTTTGAGCAAGTCGCGACAGAAGCTGGCCGCCGTAATATGCATGTCGCTAAAATTGATGCACGTTTTGACCCAACCATATTTATGGCAATAGGTATGGCGAATCTACTTGCCATCGCGGGTGGGAGCTGGATGGTCTTAGAAGGAACACTTACATTAGGTGAGCTAACCAGCTTCATTATGTATTTAGGTTTAATGATTTGGCCGATGTTAGCACTGGCTTGGATGTTTAATATTGTTGAGCGCGGTAGTGCCGCTTATAGTCGAATTTTAAGTTTATTAAATGAGCCACTAGTGATTAACGATGGCTCGCATTCATTGCAACCCGAAAAAGGTGAATTGAGTGTGAACATTACCGCGTTTAGCTACCCAGAAACAGCCCGAGCCTCCTTACACAACGTGCAATTCAGCTTAAAACCAGGGCAGTTTTTAGGGATTTGTGGGCCGACAGGTTCAGGGAAGTCCACTTTATTAACATTATTACAGCGCCAATTTGATGTGACGGAAGGGCGTATCTGCTATCAAGGTTTGCCGTTACCTGAAATCAAATTAGATGAATGGCGTGCAAGGCTATCAATTGTGAACCAATCCCCTTTCTTGTTTTCAGATACCGTGGCAGGAAACATAGCCCTTGGCAGGCCAGATGCCACGCAGGCTGAAATCGAAGAGGCGGCACGAATCGCTTGTGTGCATGATGATATTTTGCGTTTGCCAGAAGGTTACGACACACAAGTGGGTGAGCGGGGAGTTATGCTTTCTGGTGGGCAAAAACAACGTATTTCCATTGCGCGAGCGATTTTGCAAAATGCCGAAATACTGGTGTTGGATGATTCCCTTTCCGCGGTAGATGGGCAGACAGAATTTACTATTTTGCAGAATTTAAGCCGCTGGCGACAAGGGCGTACGCTAATTATTAGTGCGCATCGTTTATCTGCCTTAGTGGAGGCTGACAATATTTTAGTTTTATCCCAAGGGTCAATTATGGCTCAAGGTGAGCATGACTCTCTTATCGCTCAGTCAGGCTGGTACAAAGATATGTATCATTATCAACAGATTGAAGCGGCTTTGGATGGTGAACTATGAGCCAGAAAAAACCACTTTGGCCTGCACTGAAACGGCTCCTTTCATACGGGAAAGCCTATCGTAGCACGATGGGGATAGCCATCGGCATGTTATGGCTAGCGGCAATCGCGGAGGTCAGTGGGCCTCTGCTCGTTAGCTATTTTATTGATAATATGGTCGCCAAAAAAGAAATTATCATGCCATTGACCTTATACATGGCTGTTGGCTTCATATTGCTACAGGTAATTGCTGCGTTACTGCATTATTATCAAATTATTTTATTTAATAAAGCAGCTGTTGGTGTGGTGCAAAACTTGCGAACTGACGTGATGAATGCGGCACTTAGGCAGCCATTAAGTGCATTTGATAAACAACCAGTTGGTCAGCTAATTTCTCGTGTTACCAATGATACGGAGGTGATCAAAGACCTGTTTGTCATGGTTGTTCCGACCGTATTTCGTAGTTTAGCACTGATTTGTGCCATGTTAGTGGCAATGTTTTCCCTTGAATGGCGAATGGCATCAGTTGCGGTCATGATTTTCCCAGCAGTGTTTGTTGTGATGGTAGCTTATCAGCGACTAAGTACGCCGATTGTTCGTCGAGTTCGTTCATATCTTGCGGATATTAATAACGGCTTTAACGAAGTTATTAATGGCATGACGGTGATCCAACAATTTTTGCAGCAAGCTCGGTTTGGCGCAAATATGCAGGATGTGAGCCAAGATCACTATCTAGCAAGAATGAAAGCCTTAAAGTTGGATGGTTTGTTGTTACGTCCATTACTCAGTTTGTTTTCTGCCTCTATATTATGTGGCTTATTATTTCTATTTGGTGTTGAAGGGACTACAACCATTGGTGTCGGTGTGCTATACGCCTTTATCAATTATTTAGGTCGATTAAATGAGCCACTGATTGAATTAACCTCGCAGCAATCGATGTTGCAACAGGCGGTGGTATCTGGCGAGCGTGTTTTTGAATTAATGGATAGCCCACAGCAAGGGTATGGTGAAAGCATTGCACCATTACAAGGCGGTTCAATCACCATTAATCACCTTTCTTTTGCTTACCGTGATGACAAATTGGTCTTAAATGATATTAATCTGCATGTACCGAATAACCATTTTGTTGCATTGGTTGGTCATACAGGAAGCGGTAAAAGTACGATTGCTAACTTGATTATGGGGTATTACCCGTGGCAGCAAGGTGAAATATTGCTCGATGGTCGTGATTTGCATACGTTATCGCACCAAGCGTTACGTAATGGGATCGCGATGGTTCAACAAGACCCAGTGGTGCTGGCTGCCTCATTTTTTGACAACGTAGCGCTAGGTCGTGATGTCAGCCAAGAAAAAGTATGGGAAGTGTTGGAAACTGTGCAGCTTGCAGGCTTGGTTAGTCAGCTTCCTGATGGCTTAGATACGGTACTTGGTGAGCAAGGTAACACGCTATCAGTTGGGCAGCGGCAGCTATTGGCGATGGCAAGGGTGTTAGTGGTGACACCTAAAATTCTTATTTTGGACGAAGCAACTGCAAATATCGATTCAGGTACAGAGCAAGCGATTCAAAAGGCACTGCGTGTTATTCGTAAAAATACAACACTAGTGGTCATTGCACACCGCCTATCAACCATTGTTGATGCTGATGAAGTGATTGTGCTGCATCGTGGTGCAATTGTTGAGAAAGGTACTCACTCGCATCTTTTACAACAAAAAGGACGTTATTACCAAATGTACCAGTTGCAACAGGTTGGTGAATCCTTAAATGCCCGTTGTGATGCTGAAATTGAGGCTGTTCCTAGTTAATTGTTCTGCACGATTATAATGCACTGTACAAAACCACTCACTCGAGTGGTTTTTTATTTTGCGGTTTCTAATTGAATTTAAACGATAAATATTTTTTGGCATGAGATTTGCTCTTAAGAGAATGGCGCTCATCGAGAGTGAGCGTGTTATTCGTAAGATTTATAGGAGCAAGAATGAAATACATCATCGTAATTATTAAACCGTTTAAGTTAGATGAAGTACGTGAAGCGCTGTCTGAAATTGGTATTCAAGGAATGACCATAACAGAAGTACGTGGTTTTGGTCGGCAAAAAGGGCATGCAGAGCTATACCGAGGTGCAGAATATACCGTCGATTTTTTACCTAAGGTGCGAATGGAGATCGCCGTTCCTGATGATCTAGTTGAACTAGTGATTGAAACTGTGGAGAAAACAGCACATACCGGCCAAGTTGGTGATGGAAAAATATTTATTTTGCCATTAGAGCAAGCAGTACGAATCCGTACTGGTGAAAAACAAGACGAAGCACTTTAGGAGAACGACGATGCGTAAATGGTTTCAATACATATTAATAGCAATAAGTGGTTTTCCAATGACCGTTTTGGCTTCGCAAGGAGAATTAGATAAAGCAGACAATGCCTTTATGATGATAGCCACTGCCTTGGTAATTTTCATGATTGTCCCGGGTATTGCATTGTTTTATGGTGGTTTATTAAGAAGCAAAAACGTCCTTTCACTTATGGCACAGACGACTGTGATCTTAGCGCTGGTCTCTGTTATTTGGATTATTTATGGATACAGCTTAGCGTTCAGTGAAGGGAATGCATTTTTTGGTGGATTTAGTCTGGTTATGTTAAACGACATTACGGTGGAAAGCTTATCTGCCACGATCCCGCAGTTTGTCCATGTGGCATTCCAAGGTGCATTTGCGTGTTTAACCGTGGCGCTGGTGGTTGGTGCTTTAGGGGAGCGAATTAAATTTTCAGCCGTTTTAATTTTTACCGTTATTTGGACCACTTTTGCTTATTTGCCCATGGCGCACATGGTGTGGGGTGGCGGAATTCTTTCGCAAGATGGCGCATTGGATTTTGCGGGCGGAACAGTGGTGCATATTAATGCGGCAGTTGCGGGTTTAGTTGGCGCTTACTTACTTGGTCATCGTACAGGATTAGGGAAAGAGGCGATTAAACCCCATAACTTACCGATGGTATTTATGGGAACATCAATCCTGTTCATTGGTTGGTTTGGCTTTAATGCGGGGTCTGCAGGAAGTGCAGATGGTATTGCAGCTTTAGCTTTTGTTAACACTGTTGCAGCAGCGTCTGGCGCGATTTTATCATGGACATTGGCTGAGTGGATTTTTAGAGAGAAACCTTCTTTATTAGGCGCTTGCTCAGGTTGCTTAGCTGGGCTTGTTGGTGTAACGCCTGCGGCTGGAACTGTTGGTGTAGGCGGTGCATTAGTGATTGGGCTACTTTCAGGGATTGCAGGTTTGTGGGGGGTGGTAATACTCAAACGCAAGCTGAAAGTGGATGATGTTTGTGACGTTTTTGGCGTTCATGGTGTCTGTGGTATTTTGGGTTGCTTGCTGACGGGGGTATTTACCTCGAGTGCATTAGGAGGAAGTGGTTTTGCGGAAGGTATCACAATGTTAAAACAAGTTGGCATTCAAGCGTTTAGCATTTTAGTCTGTGTTGTTTGGACTGCCATTGTTGCGTTTATTGCCTTTATGATTGCCGCTAAGACATCAGGGCTAAGAATTGGTGTCGAAAAGGAAAGAGAAGGTTTGGATATTACTTCTCACGGTGAGAGTGCTTATAACTAAGGCAATCACGTTCATCTATCTATGAATTCAGGATAAAACTGTGTTCTATTCAAATTGATAATGGCAGTATGCACGACACTGCCATTACCTTTTTAGCGGAATAAGTGAGTAATCACTTACTTCTCGAAATAGCTTGCTTAGCGTAGTTGCCTCTTGCGTATCACACCTTCTTGCACCGCTGTTGCAACAAGGTCACCTTGAGGATTGTAGATTTGACCTTTCACAAAACCTCTTCCACCAGACGCTGACGGGCTTTCGACGGCATAAAGTAACCAATCATCAATTTTAAAAGGGCGATGAAACCACATTGAGTGATCAATGGTGGCAACTTGTAAGTCTCTTTCCATAAAACCACGGCCATGGGGCTGTAATGCTGCAGGCAAGAAATTATAGTCAGAAGCATAGCCCAATAAATAATGATGTAGTGAAGGGATATTCGGTAATTGCCCTTTCGCTTTAAACCAGATATAGCGAAATGGTTCTTGAGGTGGCGCATCAAATGGACTGTAGAATTCCACAGGTCTAAATTCGAAAGGATTAGGCCTTAACGCATACTTTTTGACTGCTTCGGGTAATTTATCGGCCAGCGCTTGCACAATATCATCTTGAGAAATTAATTGGGAAGGTGGTGGAACATCAGGCATCAAGTTCTGATGTGAATACCCTTCTTCTTGGGTTTGAAATGACGCCGTCATAAAGAAAATAGGTTTACCATTTTGAATGGCACTGATACGGCGTGCACTAAAACTTCCACCATCACGTAAAATTTCCACGTCATACACAATAGGGCGAGAGCTATCACCAGGGCGTAAAAAATAACTGTGAAAAGAGTTAATGAAGCGATCTTCAGGGAGGGTTTGTTCGGCTGCATACATAGCTTGACCAACAACTTGGCCACCAAAAACTTGTGGTAAACCAAGGTCTTCGCTTTGCCCCCTGAAAATGCCTTCTTCAATTTTTTCTAGCTCGATGAGGCTAATTAAGTTCTGTAATTCTGGGCTCATAATTACCTTAATACAGTTAAAAATAATGAGATACCGGTATTTTCACATTATTTTACCAAAATAGGTAGGCAGATTGTGTATGGGTAAATTGACATTTACGTATAGTTACAATTTGAAATATTATTTTATTATTGTATTCAAATTGGTTATACTTTTTTCAATTCCCTCATCAAAAAAAGAGTCTCTAATTTCAATTTTTTTGAAATGTTTTAATAAACATTGTCTTATAGGTAATAACTATGATGTTTTTACGCTACTTTATCAGCTTACTATTTGTTTTTTCTTTAATTGGCTGTGAAGGGAATAGCACGAAGCCAAGTGAAAAAATTCTGAATAGTAAAGCGAACCATAACAACCAAGCTGTTGATTCAGGAAAAATCGAAGGGCGTGTTGTGATTGTGCAACGTTCTGTTATACCTGTAGGTGCGGTTGTAACAGTCACGTTAGCAGATACTTCAATTACAGATTTACCTGCGCTTATTTTATCTCAAAAATATTATGACTCGCTGAATAATCGTCCGACAATACCTTTTGAGTTAACTTATCATAAAAACGAAGTAAGACCAGAAGGTAAATTGACTGTGAACGCAACGGTTAATGCCGATGGAAAACTACTTTATATCGCAGATTCTGTGGTAGAAGTGATTAATAATGGCGTAACTGAAAATGTTGAGTTACTAATGGTGCCTGCAAATTAGTGCTATTTTAACGATTGGCTAATGCCTTGAATATTTAGAGAATACATTGCCTTATTTGTGTAATAAATCAGCACTTAGCCGCAGTATTCTTGCTATTTAAGCGACTATCGAGCATAATGCCCTTGCTTCGAGAGAAGCATTCAATGGGGGCTCTGTTGGTTCTCCCGCAACGCTAACTTGTTAACTTGGTCAGGTCCGGAAGGAAGCAGCCATAGCAGGGGTCGTGTGTGCCGGGATGTCGCTGGCAGAGTTCCCACCCAAATTTCCTTTCTTGATTTACTCCTTAATACAGTTTAAATACATTAAATCCATTATTGATAACGTAATAAATTTACGCTCAATTTATTTAACATTTAAATTTATATGAATGTTAAGTTAGATTTTATTTTTTAAATAATACCTAATATATAAATAGCAGGAAGTTAAAAAACGCATTAATTGTTAAAACGGGATATATTTTAAGCTTTAGGGGGGAATAAGCAGCAAAAGGGGTTACTAGCATTAAAGTAATGCCAATAATTGTACTTGAGTGATCATGATTTCAGCCGATAAATGTTATTACCGGCTATAACCATTTACTATCTGTGCGTGTTTCTAAGATATTATCTAACAAATTTCCAAACAGAAGCAGGGATTTTATCGTAGAGCTTATTCATTGTAAGTTCAGCAAGACGGTGGTCTGCTGCTGAGTAAAACAATTCCAGCTCATCATCAGATAATTCATACTTATTTTTTTCAATCACTCGCTCAAGTGTTTCAATTGTTGTGCATTTTCTTAAACGCATCAGATAATCAGATTTGGTCATAACGCCCTTTCTTTTATGAGAAATAACTCGGTAATATACAATGTGATAGTTAGGCTAAAGATAAACAAAGCCTTTAAGTTTTACTGGTTAGACATTTTAGATCGTCATCCAGCACAGCAACAAGATTTTGATTCATTGTCTCCCAATCAATAATTTCACTTAACGTGATGATTGGGCTTCCAAATAAATCATAAGTCTCATCGAGATACTCTTCGATTAATGAGATAACAAGATTTTCTTTTGGATATTTGATTTTAAATCGCCAAACAAATGCGGCGATGTGCTCTATGAGCTCATTAAGCGCAGCGCTCTGCTCGGAACTTAAGTCATTAATCCAATGTGTATTTGTTTGTTGTAAACTTAAAATAGCGTCCCGATTCAGACTATTACATAAGTATTTAAGTTCTGCTATATCATGTCTTTTGGGTGAGTATTCATCCATAATCACCTCCGCGGGCGAATCTGACTTTTGCTATGTATCTTTTTATATCAATAATACAGCCATAATAACGAATTAAAAACACTTATGTCCAATATGAAAACATGATATGTTAATATATTGAAAAATATAAATTTATTATAAAAACATTGAATGTCTGAAAGTTTATACTATTAACATAAGTGATATTCAAATACAGGCTGGCAGTAAGAACCGCTTTAGGTTAGATGTAATAATATCATTATTCTTGCATAAGTCACCCTCTATTAACTACTTTTTTCTACTTTTGTAGGGGGCTAAGAGGGCGTTTTTACGGTATGTTCTGACTAAACGCAATTTTATAGTATATTTAAATCGTTTAAGTGCTTAGTGTATTTTAATACAATCTGAGATAAAAATTTACACGCAACACCTTATAAAAAGTATTACTCTATTCAAAGTATTTAAATAAATTTATTTAACTAATGAGATGAGATATTTAAAAACCTTCACAAAAGGAAGTAAAGGTTTTTAAATTAGGTTGCAACTTAGAGATAGAGATTTAAGGTAACGCCTGGTTTCAGATCTGCCATTTTCACGCCAGAGTTCCAAGTCATTAAATCATTAAGTTTGATACCATGGCGTTTTGCTATGCTGTAATAAGAATCACCTTTGCGAACTTTGTATATTGTGCTTTTACGACTATTGGCGGCAGGGGCTGCACCTGTAACTTTGATAGTTTGGCCAGGTTTAATCACGCTGGCTGTTTTGAGGCCATTTAGCTGTTGAATGTTTTTTGCTGTCGTATTGAATTTTTTAGCGATACTGGCGATAGATTCACCTTTGCGAACTTTATAGGTGGTGATCTTGGCACGATTTTGGCGAGCCGTAGAAATGGCTGTTGGCTGTGCTATTGCTTTTACTTGTTGATTGTTCACTGCAGCGAGGCGGATCGTTTCTAGCACCTCTTGGTCCGTCAATGAGGTTTTAAATTGCTCCGCTTTTGCGGTGGGTAACATAATATAGTGTGGTCCAGTGGGGGATGTGATCCCACGGGTGTAACCTGAATTGTAGGTTTTGACAGATTCAACCGTTAACCCAGCCAGTTCAGCGGCTTGGGATAAGGTAATTTGTTGGCCAACATCCACTTGTGTTAGTGCTCTGTTTTTATTGCTTGTTGGTAAATTAACTTGGTACTGTTTTGGATTTTTTAATACCTTACTCAGCGCTAAAATTTTAGGCACATACTGCTTGGTTTCTTTCGGTAATGATAGTGACCAAAAATCAGTTGGTAGCCCTGCTGCTTCGTTCTTTTTAATTGCATTTTGCACGCAACCTTCACCGCAGTTATACGCCGCTAAGGTGAGTTCCCAATCATGACCGAACATCACATTTAGGTTCTCGAGTAAGTCAAATGCCGCATTAGTGGATGAAAGAACATCTCTGCGCTCATCAACCCATTGAGTTTGTTTTAACCCATATGAACGGGCTGTAATTGGCACAATTTGCCACAAACCAGCGGCTTGTGCAGGGGAAGTTGCTTTCGGATTAAAAGAGCTTTCAATAATGGGAATTAAGGCTAATTCCATAGGGAGATTACGTTCATTAATTTCGTCTACGATGAGGTACATATAAGGCTCAGCCCTTAATGCCACATCGTAGACAAAACTTTGTTTATTCATATAGCTGTTGGCCATTTCCCTAATTTGTGGGTTATCAGGAATGTCCATTTTTAATTCATCACTAATATAGCCCCATAAGTCATAATCAACTTTAGATTGTTGTCGACTAGCTGCTTGGTTATGTGATGCGATAGTTTCAATTGTATGATTTACAGGGGGTTTATTCTGCTTGACTTTTTTTGGGGCAGTTTGGCATCCAGCCAGCAGAACAACGGCGATAAGTGTCGCGATTATCTTCATTTTTTCTATTGTTCTTCATATTAATGTTTAAAAGTCGAACAATAATACTTATCCCACCCTAAGATGACAATCAATAAACTTCAATATTGGTCTTTTAATTGACGTAATAGGGTAAAAACAGCCCTCAACGGTGGGTTTTGTATATTAACCTGTAGTTTTTTCTGTAATTGTTGGTTATCGCATTGAAGAAAAATATTTATTTTTCTTTCAGTTTTCAATGTGGTAGGAACAGTAGGTTGATATTTGTCACGCATTTGTATTATTTTTTGTAAATATTGAGTAATTGCTTCATTTTCAGGCCAAATATGGTGGGCAAATTTTAGATTTGATAGGGTATATTCATGAGCACAACAAATCTGTGTGTCATCAGGAAGTGCAGCAATTTTTTGAATTGATTGGTACATTTGCTCAGGGGTACCTTCAAAGATACGACCACAGCCAGCCGAAAATAATGTATCGCCACAGAATAAATAGGGGGCTTGGTAGAAGGCGATGTGTTCCAGGGTATGTCCAGGTAAAGAAATAATGTGAAAGTTAAATTGGTTGATAATGATGTTGTCACCATCTTCAACTAACTCAGTAGCACCTTTACTGGCTGTTTCCTTAGAACCAAATACGGGCAAGGTTGTAAACGTGTTTAAAATTTCTTCCACGCCACCGGTATGGTCGTTATGGTGATGAGTTAATAGGATGGCGACAGGAGTTAAGTGCTTTTGGGTGATTATTTCGAGTACAGGCTCTGCCTCTGTTGGGTCAACGATGATACACTGTTTCTGGTTATCCGCTAAAATCCAAATGTAATTATCATTTAAGGCGGGGACTCGAATTAACTCCATAATGACCTCGAAAACTGTTTAATAGGGGAATTTCATGAAGCCTGCGCGTATTGATAAAAAAATTCAAATGCCCGTTAGTTGGTCTGATATTCCTTTTGGTGAACAATACCGACAAGCGCTGGAAAACCAGCTTCGCCCTTGGTGGCCGAAAATGTTTGGTTTTCATCTCCTTAAGTTAGGGCATTTAAGCACTGAAATCCATACCGAAGAATGTCTAATTTCCCATCAATTTAATGCGGGGGGAAATGATCCTCGTTTTCACCTTATTGCACAACCTG
Organism: Providencia sp. R33; assembly: GCF_019343475.1. Lineage (NCBI taxonomy): Bacteria > Pseudomonadati > Pseudomonadota > Gammaproteobacteria > Enterobacterales > Morganellaceae > Providencia > Providencia sp. R33. The sequence continues at coordinate 4,557,336 of NZ_CP072453.1, forward strand.
AAGCTTTGCCCTTTGCTGATAAGTCGATTGATGCATGCTTAATGTCTCATTGTTTAGCGTATAGTCATGATCCACATTGGTTATTGAGAGAGGTTGATCGGGTATTAATGGATGATGGTTGGTTGATTATTTCAGGTTTTAACCCATTTAGTCTTGCAGGGATAGCTAAATTGGTTCCAGTGTTACGTAAAAAGCAGCCCTATTGCAGTCGTTTCTTTCCATCGGTTAGGGTGTTTGATTGGTTGAGTTTATTAAATTATGAAGTTTTATATCATCGAAATTGCCATGTTATTCCATGGATGAGTCCGCAGCGGCGGGTCAATAAAAATTGTGGTGGAATTGGTGTGCTGAGTGTCATCGTGGCACGAAAACGGACATATCCGCTTACGCCCACGCCACTAAAATTTAAACAACCAAAAGTAAAAATCGGAACGGCATTAGGTGCGGCAAAAGAGCTAAGCAAGCGTACAAAAACACCAAGTGCTTAATCTTTCGCTGGTTGGTAACCTGTGTCTTCTTTGGTTGGTGATGACGCTGCCGCGCGTGCTAATTCATCACATTTCTCATTTTCAGGGTGGCCCGCATGGCCTTTAACCCAGCGCCAATCTATTGTATGACGTTGAATTGCCTCATCAAGACGTTTCCATAAGTCAACATTCACGACGGGGGATTTATCCGCTTTTCGCCATTGCTTGCGTTTCCAGCCATGGATCCACTGAGTTATCCCTTGGCGAACATATTGGCTATCCGTTGTTAAGATGATATCGCATGGCCTTTTAAGGGATTCAAGAGCAACAATAGCGGCAAGTAGCTCCATACGATTATTCGTCGTCATAAAATAACCGTCACTAAGCGTTTTTTCATGTTGTTGATAACGAAGGACAACACCGTATCCGCCTGGTCCTGGGTTACCCAAACAGGAACCGTCCGTGAAAATTTCTACCTGCTTTGTCATTTCTGGTACACTCTATATTATTCATTCATCTCTAGTTTGACACAAAATACCATTATGAGCACGGTGATAACCCGACAAATTGTCCTCGATACTGAAACCACAGGTATGAATAAACTTGGTGTTCATTATGAAGGCCATAACATTATTGAAATTGGTGCAGTTGAAGTGATTAATCGGCGCTTAACTGGCCGTAATTTTCATGTGTATATTAAACCTAACCGTTTAGTCGACCCCGAAGCTTTTGAAGTTCATGGGATCAGTGATGAATTTTTACAGGATAAACCTGTATTTGCTGACATTGCTGATGAGTTTCTAGAATTTATTCGTGGCGCAGAGCTCGTTATTCACAACGCACCCTTCGATATTGGTTTTATGGATTATGAATTCCGTAAACTCAACAAAGGTATCCCACCCACCGCCGATTTCTGTACTATCACCGATAGCTTAGTGTTAGCACGAAAGCTTTTTCCGGGTAAACGAAATAACTTAGATGCTTTATGTGACCGCTATTTAATTGATAACTCAAAACGTATGTTGCACGGGGCTTTACTCGATGCCGAAATCTTATCGGATGTGTATCTTGCGATGACAGGTGGGCAGACATCGTTATCATTTTCGATGGATGCCGAATCAGCAAATAATGAGCAAGCGTATGAAATTCAACGTATTGAGCGTCCATCCAGTGGTTTAACGGTGTTGTATGCTTCCGATGAAGAGCTTATTGCTCATGAAGCCCGACTGGATATTGTTGATAAAAAAGGTGGAAAACCTTGTTTGTGGCGCCAATCTAATGAAGAAGAAAAAGAAAACTTACACTAGGTGTGATTGATTTGAGATAAATAAGCTTAATAAAGAAAGCATTAGTTATTAGCTCACTTTAAGGCTAAAAACTGTTCAACTGCACGATTTTTCAAGAAAAAGTATTGACTGCGTAATGAAGTGTTCGTAATATGCATGCGTTCCCAACAGGGAACATTCGGAGCGGTAGTTCAGTTGGTTAGAATACCTGCCTGTCACGCAGGGGGTCGCGGGTTCGAGTCCCGTCCGTTCCGCCAAACATTGAAAGCCCTGAGCATTATCTCGGGGCTTTTTTTATGGTTTTTATTCACGCGAATTCCTCAGTGTTGTCATCGATACCTGTTTTCCTGATACATTTTTATTTCACTGATTCATATCGTAATGAATAGGAGATATACGCATAGAATGCGTTTATTGTTTTTGTATATGACGATTTTACAACGCATACTGCTAGTAAGACGCCTATTTATGATTTCGAACAGTAACTCATTTTATTTCATTATTAATATAATAGCGGTAATTAGATGCTTTTTTATGCGTTATTGTGGCGATCAAAAATACGTTTTTTTTATATCATTGATGAACTATTTCAGTTGGAAATGTTATTTTAGTCATTGTTCGAATTTTTTTAATGCTTAGGAAAGTTGAAAAGCAAAGAGTACATTTTACTCCCCCAAGGATAAACTTGGCGTACTCGATCTTAACACTAGATATCGTATTTTTTTTAGGTGAAAAGCCTTAATACTCTTATCGAGTGTTAAATCCCCATTCAAATAATACATTTCATGCCAATTTGTAACAAAATGAAAATGCCTATTAAATTAGGTGTCCATAATATATATATCAAAAAATAAGTAATTATATCTATAACTTATTTTTCGTATATTAAAAACATTAATTTAACATTTAAAATTAACCTATTAATCACATAGTTACTTATTAATTTAATACTCTAATTGCGTGTTTTTTGTCGTTTTTAGTCGAGACAATGTTGCAAGAAAAATTTTTTAATAGAATCAGCCTATCAATTTTATTTATTTTAATAGCTTTAAACATTTTTACACGATTTTGTATCCATTTATATTATTAAGAACAAATTAGTTACGAATAATTAAATTTTGAATTATTTAGTTAATAATATAAATATATTAATAATCATTTTTATAGTGTAATTCGTTTTATTTCACCGTTGGGAAAGTTTTGGAAATGCTTATGGAATCAAATAAGTTAAGCTATTATGCCGGTTTTTTCTTGAGAAAATCCAGACGAGAAAAAAATTTAACTGGCAAGCAGTTAGCAAAGTTAATGCATGTAAGTCAGCAACAGATCTCTCGTTATGAAACAGGGAAAACGCCATTAACACTTGATCAATTACATCAACTATTAACTTTTCTCGATAAAAGTTGGGAGGAACTCATTCATTTTGTACAAAATGAAAAAGAGAATGAGAATAATTTAAAAAACGAAATGGATAAGAAAGAAAACTATTCATTAAGTCGGTATTTAATGGATTTTGTTTCTCATAAAGAATAATAATTATATTTTTGAAATTAAATTCGTGGTCAGATTATATTTTATAAAGAACACAATTAAGTGTTTTTTATACTATGTAATTTTCTATTTGTTATATTTTTAATATTAATTAGAGAGAACAATATGTTTAATAAAAAAATGGCATCTGTACTATTATCTGGGATTATTGCTGCTTCTTTTGCTACTGTTGCAAATGCAGACACTCGCACTGCTCAAGCGACAGCAACGTGGCAAGCAACAGCAATTAAAGATACGACAAGTATGTTAGTTGTTACTCCACTGAAAAGTTTAACCTTTAATTATGCGGAAGGTCAAAAAAGCTTTAACCAACAAAATGGCGCATTTGATGTTGCTATTCAAGGCCAATCAGGTGCAACAGACTTTAAATTAACGTCTAAAATTATTGCAAATACTTTAGCAAGAACCACTGATGATTCAACATTGGAAGTAGGTGTTAAATGGAATGGTACTGACTTAGATACCACTGCTGATACAACATTGATTGATGTTGCACAAGGTATCACTTCAGGTTTAGATAACTTAGCTGCTGATGGTGTATACAATAGCTCAGACCGTGCTACAGATCGTGGTGAGTTCACTTTTGTGATTGCTAATGCTAAAGCTGCAGGTGCTGCAGCAGAGTTCAAAGACCTTGATGATGGTGTTTGGGATGGCGATGTAAAAGTTCAATTTACTGCAAACTGGGAAGGTAACTTCGTTACTCCATAAATTTTTCCATTAATTAAATAATAAATCCTATATTACGATAAAGATAATATAAGGAAATAAATCTTTATCGTATTTATTTGAGTTCACATAATGAAAAAAATTACATTCGCAGTCATTTTATTATCAATGCTACCACTAGAAAATAGTTTGGCTGTTAATGTTGGTAATATTACTGAAATTATCTCTTCAAATGAAGAAACCTTAGCAAAAGAAATTGAAAATACTGTTGATGCGGCGAGATTGGTTAATTTAAGTATTGAAAGAATAGACACACCTTTAGCTGATGGAAAAACCATTCCAATTAATGATCCTAATGAAATATTGTCAACACCAGCGAATATTATTCTTCCGGGTAAAGCGACAGATATCTTTAAAATTATTTACCAAGGCCCGAAAGATGATCAGGAACGTTATTACAGGTTAAATTGGACGGATGATCCAATTAGTGAGAGTGGAATGACAAAAAATGCCAAGTCTGCATCAGCGACCACATCGGCAACAATTAGTACCATATTAGTTGTGGCTCCTCGAGTTGAGAACTTTAAATATAAATATGAAAAAAACAAAGTTGCAAATCTTGGTAATAGCTCTTTTCGTATTGTTGCATCAGGACCTTGTTTAACTGAAAAAATAAAATTAGGGAACGATGGTATTTGCCGTGAGCGTTACTATCTAATGCCAAATTTAGCAGTTAATCTTCAATTGGTTGATATAAACAATAAAAAAACAAGTATTGGTATTTGGCACAAAGGGGAGTTTATTGTTGTCAAATAATTAGGTTGGGTCTTAATTATGCGTAAAAGTGTTATCGCTTTATCAATAATAAGCTTTATTTTTTCAAGTAATCTTTCTGCTAAAGATATCAAGCGAATTAAAATCGGGGGGTATATTATTCCACCTGCTTTTGTATCGGCTTTGGCAGAAGGAATGTCAGTGCCTGTATTTTTGCGTTTAAAATCAGATGATGGAAAAAATCAGAGCGAAGGTAAAATTGCAGATGCCATAATAATTATAGAGCAGGGGAAAATTAAACTTGCCAATATTCATTTTATTGATGCAAATAAAGGCCCCAAAATACAACCTTTACTGATTGAAAATTTAGAGCAAAAAAAAGATGCTTTCTTTAATGAACTCAATACTATCGACGTCGATAAAAATGCTGAACTGCAATTGAATATCGCGTCGTTTAATTTATCTCTGGATGTTAATAAAGAAGCCATTGCGCCAAATGAAAAAATTAGGCAGTTTTCATTGGGCGACTCTACCGTTGATGCTTTTTCAACGGTTGCGAATTATGATTTCGGGGTTTTTGAAAGTCAGGTAAAAAAAGGAAAAAACTCATCAAGTAGCTATTTTAACTTAGATACGTTATTTGCGATTGCTGAGCACCATATAAACGTAAATGCATCGGCATACAGTATCGGTAAATCGAATTCTGACATTGAGCTTTACCGTGCAATGTATGAGCGTGACTTTGATGGCTTGCGTTTTGCGATTGGGTTAATGAGTACGTGGAACTTGCAGTCTATTGCTAGTTTAACCACCTTAAATCGCAGCAAAATATATGCGGCATCTATTGGAAATAATGCATCAAGTGTCGTCGTTAACAAAAAATACTCCCTGACACCAATTTATGTTTTTTTAAATAGCCCTGGGGAAGTGCGTATTTACCGTGATGAAAAATTACTCAATATCCAAAACTTTCCGATGGGTAGTTATGAGGTGGATACCAGTATTTTGCCGTTTGGTATTTATGACGTCACGATTGAAACTGTTGTTGATGGCAAGATTGTGACTTCGCAGCGACAAACAATTAATAAGTCATTTAGTTCAGGTGGCGCTGATTTTGACAAGCTTAATTGGGAAATCTACGGCGGATATATCGATTTTGATAAAAAACGTTATGTCAGAGGAAAACAAGCAGACCGTCAACCACTAGAAAAAAGTTATTTATTGGGTGCATCTGTTGCCAAAAGCTTCCCTGTGTTATCAGGGTTAAATGTTCAAATGTCGAATTATGGTTATGACGATTTTTTAATTAATGAAAGCAGTATTAACCTTTCATTAAACCAATATATTTCTATTTCTTGGCAAGGCATGGTTGAGAATCATGGGAGCTTTAGGAATATTGCTACAGTATCTACCAGTGTGCCAGATGGCTATGGTTCTGTTTGGGCTTCAAAAGAAAAAGCGGCCATTAAAGGTGACCTGCCAGTTTATGATTCAAATAGTTACTCTTATGGTGCGACACTGAACCTTGATAAGGTTGTTGACCGTGCAGGGTCATTTACCATTAGTAGTACAACAGATAAACGTATTGGTAGTGATTCAATTAACTATGAGTATTCAAATACACTGTTTTCAGGTCGTTATGGCACGATTGGTTTAAGAACGGGCGTTCAACGTTACCACTATGATGACCAAAAAAGCATTAATGAAAAATTTATTAGCCTTGATTTTTCATTACCGTTATCGACTTGGTTGAGCACGGGCTTATCTTCAAGTAATGGCAATATGAAAGCCAATATTTACGCCAATAAACGCTTTGATGACTCGGTGATTACGGATATTGGTGGCTCAGTCTCTAAATTAGTGCGCGATAAAAATAATGGAGAGTCTGATTTCTCAACGATGGGCTATGCCTCCTATGAGACAAAATATAACTCAGGAATGCTGACGGTTAATCGCCCTGATAACCAAAGATTAAATGGCAACTTTACGTCTCGCGGCTCTTTAGCCTACAGCGATGGCTCAATTATGCCTAGCGGGCAGCAAGGGAAGTCGGGTGTCATAATTAACTCGGATATTTATGGGGCAGGGAGTATGACCGCTCGAGTTAATGGGCAAAGTTACCCAATTAGTGGAAAAAATACGTTTATCCCTTTATCACCTTATTCAGATTATGACATCCAACTAATGAATGATGCGAAGTCTAAAGACAGTTTTGACATTGTGTCTGGGCGAAATAAGTCAGTTACTTTATACCCTGGGAATATTGCTATATATAAACCAGAAGTTCGGCAGTTAGTAACGGTATTTGGCCGTTTAAAATCCCCAAATGGTGAGTTTATTAAATATGCGTCTATTCGTAACCATATTGGTCGAACCAAAACTGACCACAATGGTGAGTTTTCAATGGATGTAGACGTGCGTTATCCGGTTATTTCCCTTTTACAAGAAGATGAGCAAACCATTTGCGAAGCTGATTTAAATTTAGAAGGTGCTCGCGGTGCATTGTGGCTGGGTGATGTGACTTGTGACCCGCAGCGCACAGTCGCATTAAGGCAATGAGAATTCTATGATGATTAAACCGATTTCTTTTTTTTCTCTTAGTGGCGTGATATTCAGTGTGTTATTCAGTTCAACGGCGGGTGCCGTTGCACTGAGTAATTCCATAGTTTTTGTTGAGAATGGTGTGGATGATGAATATTTTGTCACACCGAGGTCGTTAGACCCCCGCTTTACTGGCGCGAATAAATTTTCTCGTTATTCAGCAAAAAGCCAAGAAAGTTTAGGGTATATGGGCTACACCAATACTTCGATTCGAGCAAATCAGAATGTGGATATTTGGTTTGAAAATTCCCCCATTGATGGCCCATTTATCGGCAACCGTTGTATGCGTAATTATTGCAACCGAGATACAGGTTATTGGCCTGCACAATACGTTGGTCGAAATGGTGCATATAAAATTGTGCAGGACAATACATTGGGAGAAGGGACATACGCGCGAGGTATTTTTAGCGAATCAACCTATCAATATTTTAGACAGATGGCTGTTGGGGCGGTTGAAACCTACAGTTATCGTGCATGTATGACCGACTTGGATTATGACCCAGCGAAAGGGGAAAGTTGCCAAAGTGTCGGCGGGCGAATTATTGCATCCCACGAATTTACGATTACTAAATCTGCCCATATTAAGCTTAGCTCAACAGGGGCAATGCAAGAGGTTTATATTGACAGTAATGGGAACCCAAGCTTAGGACCGGGGGAACAATTTTGCCGAATTGGCGTTGTCGCTAATGTGAACGGTTTGATTTGCCAAGTCGTGAAGCATGAAACATCGGGGGATGTTTTTGCCAACGTGTTATTGAGTTTAAAAGTTAACTCAACCCTGATCCCATTTACTGTTGCGGGAGCATCAATAAAAATAGGGCCTGATGATGGCTCTAATATTTGGCGTAATTATAATTCAACCTATGCTGCGAATACGTATTTTAAAAGTTCGAACCAGTATGTTTCTATCTTTTTTTCTAATACGTTCTTTAAGCAGTTAATAACCAATAATGTGGATTTTACCAATAGCCAAGACTTTTTTACCTTCTCGTTTACTAACCCGGCGGCAGCTCCACAATCAGGGTACTATGAATTTACACCGTCAAATCAGTTAGTGATAAAGCCTCGGGATTATAGCATCAGTATTGTGCCGGCAGATTACATTCCAAACCCGTCAAAGACAGGCAAAATTGGCCCAGAAGAACCGCCAATTGAGTTTAATTATATTGTAACAACCAGTGGCCCTCGGCAGGCTGACTCTATTACGGCGAGGGTAGAAGGCCCAACCGTCAACGTTAACGGGCAAAACTTTTGCTTGTTCAGCTCTGACGATGACAAATTCCGCGTGCCATTCTCGGCTTATCTGTCATTTAAAAATGCGTCAGGTTCTGAAGAATCTTACCGCTCAAGCTGTGATGGTACGGAAATATCGATGAATAATGCCTTATGGGCAGAAACGCCGTGGGATATACCTAACCAAGACTTAGGGTCATTTTATCGGACTTATTTAGATTTACGCTTCCCAATGAATGAATCGAATTCGTTGTTTACTTTGGATGGAATTGATTGGTTAGGAACGGTATCGGCTAGTGGAACTGTCGTTGTGAAGGCGATTTGGACGGGACCTGATGTGCATCTATAAGCGATTTTACGAGCTCATATTATTTGGGGTGATATTGTTATTCTTTGGTAAAGCGCAGGCGTTGTATCTAAGTTCCGATATTTCAGCCCTTGAACCAAATAAAAGCTTTTTCTCAAAATCTTATATCAATGATACAAAAAAGGTAAATTTATATACATTTAGTGCCTATCAAATAGATAAACCAGATAATAATGAGAAGGGGAAGCCAATCGAAGAGGGGGAGATTATTTTTACCCCTTTAAAAAAAATTTTATTATCTGGTGAGCAAGAGTATTTTAAGATTTTTTATCGTGGTAAAGAGGATGATAAAGAACGCTATTATAAGATTGTGATTAGCGAAACAGCACTAGATGTGGACACGGATCCTGCTTTGAATCAACAATCTTTATTTTACCCCACGGTGAGTTTAGAAACCTACTTTGTGGTTAGACCGAAAAATATTGATTTCCAATATGCCATGGATGCAAATGCGGGCGTATTAAAAAATACGGGGAATACCTATTTTAGGGTATTAGTTCACGAAAATTGCGAGGTGAGTGATGACGTGCAGCCATTGGTTCTTCACCTTTTGCCCCAGCAAGAATTTCGCAATGAGGTTTTAAAGAAAAAAAGTCGTAAGTACATTGTTATATTTGATAAATACCACTCTATAGGCAACTGCGATTAGCCTGTTTAAAATTTCATATTATATGATTAGCCAGTAATACTTATTGTTACTGGTTTTTTTTCAACTCATGTTACGCATTGTTTCTTAATAATAACTAACATTTTTCGTTTTAATGTATTACATGCGAATTATGTGAGAATTAATTTTCATCTAATTATTAGGTTCTAATTGGAATTTAATAAGGTTGCTTTTCTTTATCTGATAAATTAGGGGAGAAATAATTATGGCATTAAATAGTGAGTTGAAAAATTATTTAGAATCGACGATCAAGACCTTAAATTTATCTGAAACTCCTTATTTTAAAGCATTATGTGCTGGTGAATTGTCTCAAGAGCAATTTGTAGAAACTCAAAATGAGTTCGCAACAATGGTTTTTTTCTTTAGCCGCCCGATGGCACAAATTATTGCGAATGTTCCTGATGCAATACCGCGTATTGCCATTGTAGAAAATCTTTGGGAAGAACATGGGCAAGGCATTAAAGAAAATGTTCATGGGAATACGATCTTAACGTTAATTTCTCGTCTCGGTGGCGACCCTAGCAAAGTCAACATTCACCAGCCACCGTTGAATGCGCGTGTGTTTAACGAAACGATTCGTAGTGTTTCTTCATTCTCAGATTACCGTTTTGCGTCAGCCGTATATGCGGGTATTGAGCGTACATTTGTTGACGCATCAACGCTGATTTATGAGGCAATCAAGGAGCAGGGCTGGCTAGAGGAGAGCCAAATTACCCATTATGGATTGCATAAAGAAATTGATATTGAGCATGCGGAAGATTTTTTGAAAGTTGTTAATGAAAACTGGCTTGAACCAGAGGTTCAAGATTTAATTAAAGACGGAATTAAATTTGGTAGCCATTTACTAACGAATGCCTATACGAGTTTTTATTACAGTTTGTCGTGACCTGAGAGTAACTCTCTAAAGTTTTATATTAAAAAAGGTGCAATAACGGCACCTTTTTTGTACTCATTGACCCGTCATTGGAAAGGGGTTGTGTATTTCTACTTAAATCAAAACAAAAATATTCGGGCATATTGAAGCATTTTTTTGCTTAAAACTTTGTCAATCATCACTAATGTGGCAGCTAAATGTGCTAGATGGATAAATCACCTTGATCCCAGACCGTGAACTCAGGTTTAATAAGGTTAGTCACTTGCGCAAAAATGTAAGCCTTAAGGGATATTTTGCGCAATGGAATGGATTCAGCTTTGCGGCAGTTCAATTTATTAGCGATCTGCTGCCATGAACATAGCAAATATTGCGGTATGGGTAGAATTGGGTTACTTTCAATCGCGCTACATCGGTAAATTGACGTTTTTCGTTGTGGCAAAATCAAAGTAGCACTATCCGTATTGCGTTGTAAAAATTGGTTTAAGTACGTTTTTATCCTACCTGGAGTATACTGATGACGACTCGTAAAACCCTTGCTAATGCTATCCGCTTTCTAAGTATGGATGCGGTTCAAAAAGCAAAATCAGGGCATCCTGGCGCGCCAATGGGCATGGCTGATATTGCTGAAGTACTGTGGCGTGACCATATGAATCATAACCCAGCAAACCCACACTGGGCAGATCGTGACCGCTTTGTACTGTCAAACGGCCATGGCTCAATGCTGATTTATAGCTTGCTGCACCTGACTGGTTATGACTTATCTATCGAAGAGTTAAAAAACTTCCGCCAATTACACTCTAAAACACCGGGCCACCCAGAATATGGCTATACTCCAGGTGTTGAAACAACAACGGGTCCTTTAGGTCAAGGTATTGCAAACGCAGTCGGTTTCGCGATTGCAGAACGCACATTAGCGGCGCAATTCAACCGTCCTGGCCATGATGTTGTTGACCACCACACTTATGTCTTCATGGGTGATGGTTGTATGATGGAAGGTATCTCGCACGAAGCGTGTTCTTTAGCGGGTACACTGAAATTAAATAAACTGATCGCATTCTATGATGACAACGGCATCTCTATTGATGGTGAAGTTGAAGGTTGGTTTACTGATGATACTGCGGCACGTTTCGAGTCTTATGGCTGGCATGTTATTCGTGACATCGATGGTCACGATGCATCGCAAATCAATGCTGCGGTAAATGAAGCGAAAAAAGCAGATAAACCAACGCTGATTATGTGCAAAACCATCATTGGTTTTGGTTCACCTAATAAAGCGGGTTCTGAATCTGTTCACGGTGCACCATTAGGTGATGCTGAAATTGCAGCAACACGTGAAGCACTGGGCTGGAAATTTGGTCCGTTCGAAATTCCACAAGATATTTATGAAGCTTGGAATGCACGTAAAGCGGGCGAAGCGAAACAAAAAGCGTGGGATGAGAAATTTGCTGCTTATACCGCGGAATTCCCTGAGTTAGCGGCTGAGTTTACTCGTCGTATGAACGGTGAATTACCTGCAAACTTTGATGCAGAAGCGAAAAAATTCGTTGAAACATTGCAACAAAACCCAGCCAACATCGCTAGCCGTAAAGCATCACAAAATGCACTAGAAGCTTTCGGTAAAGTATTACCTGAGTTTATGGGTGGCTCTGCTGACTTAGCTCCAAGTAACTTAACCATGTGGTCAGGTTCTAAAGCACTGAATGTAGACCCAGCGGGTAACTACATCCATTACGGTGTACGTGAATTTGGTATGTCAGCCATCATGAATGGTATCGCATTACACGGCGGTTTCATTCCTTACGGTGCGACCTTCCTGATGTTCGTTGAATACGCGCGTAATGCTGTGCGTATGGCCGCATTGATGAAAATTCGTAGCATCTTCGTTTATACTCACGACTCTATCGGTCTGGGTGAAGATGGCCCAACTCACCAACCAGTAGAGCAACTGGCAAGCCTGCGTGTGACGCCAAACGTCAGCACATGGCGTCCGTGTGACCAAGTTGAGTCTGCGGTTGCATGGAAATATGCCGTTGAGCGTAAAGATGGCCCAAGTGCACTGATTTTCTCTCGTCAGAACTTAGAGCAGCAACCTCGTACCGCTGAGCAATTAGCAAATATCGAGAAAGGGGCTTACGTTCTGAAAGATTGCGCAGGTACACCTGAGCTTATCTTCATCGCAACAGGTTCTGAAGTTGAATTAGCGGTTAAAGCTGCTGACCAACTGACTGCTGAAGGCCGCAAAGTTCGCGTTGTTTCAATGCCATCTACAGATGCATTTGATAAACAAGACGCTGCGTACCGTGAAGCTGTTTTACCTGCAAATGTTAGCGCTCGTGTGGCTATCGAAGCGGGTATTGCTGATTACTGGTTCAAATACACTGGCTTAAACGGTGCTATCATCGGTATGCATACCTTTGGTGAATCTGCGCCAGCGGAAGAACTGTACAAAGAGTTCGGCATCACTGTAGAAAAAGCAGTTGAAGCAGCGAAATCTCTTCTGAAATAAGTGATTTAATGATGGGGTATTCATTAGTTGAATGCCCTGCATAATCTTATTTTGCTGAACAACGCCTAGCGGATCGTTAGGCGTTGTTTTTTTGTGCACTAATCGATGATTTTCTATTGCGTTCTATCATTTTATCCCTTAATCTAATTCTAGATTAGCTGAACCGTTTCAGTGAAATGAAAATCAATGAAAAAATATTTTAAAAGTGTCGGCTACAGCACACTTTTGATGTTTAACAGCTAAAATGAGCAGTAGAGTGAGTGCGACTCAGTTATCCTTAGCAACCGTGTGATTTTGCTCAGATACAAGGTGTGGAATGGCAATCAGGGTGGCAATAAATGGCTTTGGTCGAATTGGTCGAAGCGTTTTAAGAGCGTTATATGAATCGAGCCGTCGGGCAGAGATAGTCGTCGTTGCAATTAACGAACTTGCTGAACCGGAAGGCATCGCGCATTTGCTGAAGTATGATTCCAGCCATGGGCGCTTTGCATGGGATGTGAGGCTTAATGGCCCACTCTTACAGGTCGGCGATGATAACATTCGTTTATTTCACCAAACCGATATCACAGGTTTACCGTGGAAAGAACTCGGTGTTGATATCGTACTTGATTGCAGTGGTGCTTACGGATCCCGTGATGATGGCTTAATGCATATCGCGGCAGGCGCTAAAAAAGTGCTATTCTCTCATCCTGGTACTGATGACCTTGATGCCACTGTTGTCTATGGTGTTAACCACGAAAGCTTAACGGCCAAAGACAAGATAGTATCAAACGCCTCTTGCACCACTAACTGCATTATCCCAATTATTAAATTGCTTGATGAAGCATTTACGATTGAGTCAGGGACCGTTACGACGATCCACGCGTCAATGAATGACCAACCCGTTATCGATGCTTATCATAAAGATTTACGAAGAACGCGTGCTGCCAGCCAATCTATTATTCCAGTTGATACCAAGTTAGCGGCAGGTATTACGCGAATTTTTCCGAAATTCAAAGATCATTTTGAAGCTATCTCTGTCCGTGTGCCTACAACCAATGTGACAGCGATTGATTTGAGTGTTACCGTACATGACGATGTCTGTGTTGAAAAAGTGAACCAACTACTGCGAAGCGCCGCACAGGGGCATTTTCGTGGTATAGTGGACTACACAGAATTACCGTTAGTCTCGATGGATTTTAATCATGATCCACACAGTGCTATTATAGATGGTACGCAAACGCGAGTTAGCGGAAAACATTTAATAAAAACCCTGGTTTGGTGTGATAACGAATGGGGGTTTGCTAACCGGATGCTAGATACAACGCTAGCAATGGTAGCGGTCGGTTTCGACGAACAGGTTTAAACTAATTGGCTACTGACAGACAGCAGGGCATGATAACCTTTTTCGCCTCTGCCCAGTAGTTGATGGAAACTTTATAGAGAATCAACAAGAGGATTCACCATGTCTGTAATTAAGATGACCGATTTAGACTTAGCGGGTAAACGTGTTTTTATTCGTTCTGACTTAAACGTTCCTGTAAAAGATGGCAAAGTTACTTCTGATGCACGTATCCGTGCTTCATTACCAACAATCGAAGCTGCTCTGAAGCAAGGCGCTAAAGTTATGGTCACTTCTCACCTCGGTCGTCCGACTGAAGGCGAGTACAACGAAGAGTTTTCACTGCAACCTGTTGTTGACTATCTGACAGATAAAATCGATTACCCAGTTCGTTTAGTCAAAGACTACTTAAATGGCGTTGATATTGCCGCTGGCGAGTTAGTCGTTCTGGAAAACGTTCGCTTTAATAAAGGCGAGAAAAAAGACGACGAAACGCTGTCAAAACAATACGCTGCATTATGTGACGTGTATGTGATGGATGCGTTTGGTACGGCTCACCGTGCTCAAGCATCGACCCATGGCGTGGCAAAATTCTCACCTGTTGCGTGCGCAGGTCCATTGTTAAGCAATGAGTTAGAAGCATTAGGCAAAGCACTGGGTAATCCAGCGCGTCCAATGGTTGCGATTGTGGGTGGTTCTAAAGTCTCCACAAAACTGACCGTGTTAGATTCACTGTCTAAGATAGCTGACCAACTGATTGTTGGTGGTGGTATCGCAAATACCTTTATCGCAGCAGAAGGCAACAATGTTGGTCGTTCATTATATGAAGCTGACTTAATCCCTGAAGCGAAAAAATTACTGGCTAACTGCCAAATTCCAGTACCGACAGATGTCCGTGTTGCCACTGAGTTCTCTGAAACAGCAGAAGCGACCCTGAAATCAAGTACTGAAATCAAAGATGACGAGCAAATTCTGGACTTAGGTGATGAATCAGCGGAACGTCTGGCTGAGATCCTGAAAAACGCCAAAACCATTCTGTGGAATGGCCCAGTTGGTGTATTCGAATTCCCTAACTTCCGTAAAGGAACAGAGATCGTTGCAAAAGCTATCGCCGAAAGTGATGCATTCTCTATCGCGGGTGGTGGTGACACATTAGCCGCTATCGATTTATTCGGTATTGCAGACAAAATTTCATATATCTCTACTGGTGGCGGTGCTTTCCTTGAGTTCGTTGAAGGCAAAAAGCTCCCTGCCGTTGTGATGCTAGAAGAACGTGCTAAAGCGTAATTAATTGTTCATACACAACAGGCAGCGTAGGCTGCCTGTTTACCACAGGACCTTTTCACATGTCTAAAATTTTTGATTTTGTTAAACCTGGTGTTATCACGGGTGATGATGTACAGAAAGTTTTCGCAGTTGCCAAAGAAAATAACTTTGCATTGCCAGCGGTGAACTGTGTTGGTACGGATTCAATTAACGCCGTACTCGAAACGGCCGCGAAAGTGCGTGCGCCTGTTATTGTTCAGTTTTCAAACGGCGGTGCAGCATTTATCGCAGGTAAAGGTTTGAAAGCCGAAGGCCAACAAGCTGCGATTTTAGGTGCAATCTCTGGTGCTTATCATGTGCATCAAATGGCTGAGCACTATGGTGTGCCGGTTATTCTGCATACTGACCACTGTGCGAAAAAATTACTGCCATGGATTGATGGCCTGTTAGACGCAGGTGAAAAACACTACGCGAAAACTGGCAAACCACTGTTTTCTTCTCACATGATTGACCTGTCAGAAGAATCACTGGAAGAAAACATCGAAATCTGTGCTAAATATTTAGCGCGTATGGCTAAAATCGATATGACGCTGGAAATCGAATTAGGCTGTACTGGTGGTGAAGAAGACGGTGTTGATAACACAGGTATGGACAGCTCTGAGCTGTATACTCAACCAGAAGACGTTGCATACGCATACGAAAAACTGAATGCAGTGAGCCCACGTTTCACTATCGCTGCTTCTTTTGGTAACGTTCACGGTGTTTATAAACCAGGTAACGTTCAATTAACGCCAAAAATTCTGCGTAACTCACAAGACTACGTTTCAGAAAAATATAACCTGCCACACAACAGCTTAGACTTCGTATTCCACGGTGGTTCTGGCTCAAGCGCTGCTGAAATCAAAGAAGCTGTCGGCTACGGTGTTATCAAAATGAACATCGACACTGATACTCAGTGGGCAACTTGGGATGGTATTTTACAGTACTACAAAAAGAACGAAGGCTATCTGCAAGGTCAGTTAGGTAATCCAGAAGGTGCGGATAAACCTAACAAAAAATACTACGACCCACGTGTATGGCTGCGTAAAGCACAAGATTCAATGGTTGTTCGTTTAGAACAAGCTTTCAAAGAATTGAACTGTGTTGATGTTCTGTAATTAATACAGACTAAGCTTTGAATTGAAATCCCCCCAGTGAGGCAGCTTGCAGGGGGATTTTTTTATTGATTAATTGTTGGCGCCCCTGATGAAACCTTAGTTGCCATTGGTTTGATGAATTCTTTAACCAAATAGATGAGCGATTAGTCTGCCTTGTTTTTTCTCCCTGATGTAATTCAAGGTATTAAATAACGTTTCCTCGATTAACGTTGCTCCAGCTGTTGTGCCAGTTTTTTAGCGAGTTCTGCGAGGGTATCTGAGGCATTGCTATGAAAGTGCATGGCAATTTCCATTTCTTGTGCGGCAGGGAAACCGTCGTCTTCGGTTAAAATACGGTGCTGTGGCAACTTAGCACGCAGAGGGAGCAGGCTTATCCCTAAGCCATCGGTAATGGCGCTTTGGATACCCGCAAGACTTGAGCAAGTATAGGTAATGTGCCATGGGCGTTGCTCGTTATCTAATAACTTAAACATATCATTGCGGTATAACCCATTCTCAGGGAAAACAATGAGCGGTACAGAATCGCTATTGAGTAATTGTCGCTGATTGCTTGTTAGCCAGCACAGTGGCTCAGGCCAGCAGTAATCACTTTTGAATTCCCCTTTTTTCTGCTTCACGATGATTAAATCCAGTTCCCCATGTTGATAGCGCTGATGGAGCTGGCGGCTTAAACCGCTGGTGACTTCTAATCGTACATTTGGATTCGCCTGCATAAAAGCGGCGAGGGTGGGAGTGACTTGCCCTGATGCTAAATCTTCGGGAAAGCCAAGGCGAAGAGTGTGGATCACGGCACTACCAGTGATCTTCATAAAAAAGGTGTCGTTTAGGGCTAAGATCTTCTTTGCGTAACTTAGCAGAATTTCACCTGTTTCTGTTAAGGTTAAAATACGGTGACCTCGAACAAACAGTGGTTGCCCCACCAAGGTTTCTAACCGCTGAATTTGCTGGCTCAACGTAGATTGTGTTGAATTTAAATGTTGCGAAGCTACCGTGAAATTCCCTGTTTCGGCAACAGCAACAAAGGTGTTCAACAGCACTAAATTGAGCAATGGATTCATTTATTTAATACCTATCATTTAGTTATTTAATTTCTAAATAGCATACTTTTTGCGTAGATTAAAGAGATGAAAAGGAGATAAATCATGAAAACAACAGTGTTAGGTGTTAAGTGGTTGGTTTATTTACTGGGTATTCTTTCAATTTCATTAATATTTATGGTGAAAGGCATGGCAAAATCACAATCTGATACGCTGGTTAGCGCGGCTGAGCAAGGGGATTTACACCAAGTCCAAACGTTAATCGAGCAAGGGGCTAACATCGAACAACGGGATTTGCGCCAACGTACTCCATTAATGGCGGCTACCCATGAAAACCGTGTGGATGTGGCGCGTTACTTAATTGAGCGCGGTGCAGATGTGAATGCGAAAGACAATATGCAAGATTCACCGTACCTCTATGCTGGGGCGCGCGGGCTGCAAGATATTTTGTTGTTAACCCTGAAAAATGGGGCTGATTTAAAAAGTACCAACCGTTATGGCGGTACTGCGCTGATCCCCGCGTCAGAACGTGGCCATATCGATACCGTCAAAACCTTGATTGATGCGGGCGTAGATGTAAACCATATCAATCGCTTAGGGTGGACGGCACTGATTGAAGCGATTATTTTGGGAGATGGTAGCGACAAATACGCGCAAATTGTCACGTTGTTGATTGATGGCGGCGCTGATGTGAATTTAGCGGATGGTTCAGGAATTTCGCCTTTAACGTTAGCAAAAAGCAAAGGCTACCGTAACTTGATTGACATCCTTGAAAAGGCGGGGGCGAAATAATGTCGGATAAACAATTTTTACAGCAAGCCATTTCCCTTGCTGAAGAAAATGTACAGGCGGGTGGTCGCCCATTTGGTGCTGTTATTGTTAGCCAAGGTAAAGTGTTGGCGACAGGCGTGAACCAAATGCTTGAATTACACGACCCTACCGCACACGCGGAGTTAATGGCATTACGCCAAGCTGGGAAGGTATTAAAGCGCGTTAAACTGGAAGACTGCATTGTCTATGCCAGCGGGCAACCTTGCCCAATGTGCTTAGCAGCAATGCGTATGGCGGGGATTACTCGTGTGGTATATGGTTATTCAAACCAAGATGCCGAACCGTTTGGTTTATCGACAGCAGAGATTGCTAAAGCACTGCGTGTGGCGCCTGAGCAGCAATTGGGTTTTAAATTTGAACAGTTAAGGCCAAATGACGCACCGCGCTCAGCGTTGTACCAAATGTGGTGGGAACAGCAAGAATAATGGGTAAAACAGCATCGTACTCCCTCGCGTTAGTGGTCACTATTGTGTTAGTTGGGCTGAATTTACGGCCCTTTATGACAGGTCCTGGCCCTGTCATCGATAGTATTATTCATACCACAGGAATGAGTTACCAAAGTATTTCGCTTCTCACGTTATTACCTATGTTATTAATGGGGATTGGTGCATTAGTTGTGCCCATACTAAACCAACGAATAGGCGAGCGAAGTGGAATTGCTTTGGCGATGTTATTGCTATTTTTGGGTTCATTTTCCCGCTACTTTGCCGAAAATGGTCACATATTATTGTTTACCGCATTTTTGTGTGGTGCAGGTGCGGCCTATATTCAAGCGGTTTTCCCCGGTTTTATTAAAACGCATTTTCCACAAAAAATGGCCATGATGACGGGGCTCTATTCTGCAACGTTAATGGCGGGCGGCGCGATAGGGGCACAGCTAACGCCAATTTTAGAAAGCATGACAGGTCATTGGCAAAGTGCATTGGCATGGCTCGCACTACCTGCGCTGATCGCGTTAATTGCTATCCTATTAAATATTCGCACGATGAATAGAACTAGTGTTGGTCATATTTCTGTATTAGCGTTCTTTAAAAAACCACGGGCTTGGTTATTGATGGCTGGGTTTGGGTTAATCAATGCGGGTTATGGAACTGTCGTAACGTGGTTAGCACCTTTTTTCCAAGAGCAGGGGATGAGTGCTGCACAAAGTGGCTCTTTTGTTGCTATGCTGACGGTGTTTCAAGCCTTGTCAGCACTGATGATCCCTGTATTCGCCTCCCATAATATCGACCGTCGTTTCTGGCTTATTGCGACGTTAAGTTGCCAAGCTATCGGGTTTATTGGGTTAATGTTGTTTGCCCGCGATATGCCTTATTTATGGATCGCATTATTAGGCGTTGGGTTAGGTGGCTGCTTTGCACTGAGTATTATTACGGCACTGGACCATATTCCTCATCCTGTTAGTGCGGGGGCATTAACCGCATTAATGCAAGCGGGCGGGTTTATTATCGCCGCATTTGGCCCATTGTTAGCGGCCTGGTTACACCAATTAAGCCAAAGTTTTATCTGGGTGTGGGGGATGCACGTTATCTTTGTTGTAGTGACATTGCTGCTTTATTTGCGTTTAAACCCGAAAGGATATAGCCAAATCTTCGCTTTAAAATAAAAAATCCCCTTTATTTTTATTGCGAATGATAATTATTGTTATTTTGATGTTTTTTTGCCAAGATAGCTGCATATTTGTTCACTTTACAAGAGCTACTATGTCGCAGTATATCGAAAAAGCATTCTCTCAAGCCCACTCAACACATGAAGAACACTGTGTTGGGGAGTTTATTCGCGTTCGCCGAGGGGAGTTTTTCATTAACCGCGATCTAGGGATTGAGGAAGAACAAAGTGCAGGACTAAAGATTGTGGCTATCCATCAAGGTATGATGGCATGCCACAGCAGTGCAGGGCAGCGGGTTGATGTGAACTCACCGTCGCTGATTTTATCTAGCAGTGCAAACAGCTATCAACTGAATAACCAGTTTTATAGCCAGCAGCCCATGAAATACACCATGATTGATATTTCCCCTCAATGGTTAGAGCTGCAACAACTCAAATTGCCAACATCTTGCTACCACCCTCACAAACCCAAATTAGTGCGCTTGGCGATACCGCCCAATGTGTTAGCAATGACGCACCAACTGTTTAGCCAGCCGATCCATGCGGCTGTCCGTCAGCTCTATTTAGGAGCAAAAGTCGCCGAAATTACAGCATTGTGCCTACATCATTCATTATCTCACCAAGAGAGTCATTCGTTGACCACATTGCGACAAAGGGATATTGATAATTTACATATGGCAAAAGAAATACTGATTCAGGAAATGGAGTCTCCCCCTAGTTTAGATGAATTAGCCAAGCGATTGGGGCTGAATACCCGCAAATTGACGCAAGGGTTTCGCCAGTTATTTGGTAATAGTATCTACGGCTGGTTGCAGGAATATCGGTTGGAAACCGCATTTCAATTACTGAGTTTAAATGACGCCAACATTTCAACGGTCGCCTATCAAGTGGGTTATACCCCAGCACACTTCTCGGTCGCATTTCGCAAACGTTTTGGCATGTCCCCTAATCAACTTAAAAAATAGTAAATACCTCGCCGGAAAACCATAGACAAATTCCGGCGGTCGAAAGTATCCCCTGCCATTAATTGCTAAATTGATAACAATTATCATTTAACTTTTTAAGGGTAGGAAATGCTGTCAGTGTCTAACATCAAAATATTTGGGATCCCCCGCCTAACGCCTTGTGCGCTACTGTGTGCCACTGCAAGTTGGTCTTTGATGGCATATGCTGAGCCCACAGTGCAGCCCAAGCACGATGCCATTCAAGTGACAGCATCTTCGGCGTCAGATGATGACTATATCGAGCCTGGCGTTACAACCTTAGGCAAAATGGCGCTGAAGCCACGGGAAGTCGCGCAGTCGGTGAGTGTGATAGACCGAGAGCAAATCGAGAAACAGAATCTCCAAACCCTTGATGATGTTATGCAACGTGCAACAGGGGTGACCAGTGCACCTTATGTGAAACTGACCACCGCTTATTATGTGCGGGGTTTCCAAATCGATTCATTCGAAATTGATGGCGTCCCAGCCCTGTTAGGGAATATGGCAAGCTCACCTCAAGATATGGCGGTGTATGAGCGTGTGGAAATTTTGCGGGGCTCAAATGGTTTATTGCATGGCATGGGAAACCCTGCGGCAACGGTCAATATGGTGCGTAAGCATGCCCCGAAAGAGAATATGGCAAAACTGAGCCTCAGTGTGGGCAGCTGGGATCGCTACCGTGGTGAAGTGGATGTGGGCGGCTTGCTCAATGACTCTGGTTCAGTGCGCGGGCGCTTTGTGATGGCGTGGGAAGATAAAGATTATTTCTATGATATCTCAGACCAGCAAACTCGCTTGATGTACGGCACGGTCGATATCGATATCACCCCAGACACATTATTACGTATGGGTGCTCAGTTCCAAACCATTGATTCAGTAACCAATATGGCGGGGGTACCGATGGGGAAAGATGGCAGTGATTTGCATCTTCCACGCAAAACCTATCTGGATGTGGATTGGGATCGCTTCAAATGGGATACCTCACGTAGCTTTGCGGGTATTGAGCACCAAATCAATGATGATTGGCAATATAAATTAAACGCTGAATATCAACATGTTAACGCACGTCTCTTGTACGCAGGGGCATGGGGTAACATTGACCCAGTCACTGGTGATGGCGCGATGTTGATGGGCGGGGCCTATAAATTTCGTAATGAACAAACTAGCTTAGACACCAGCGTGAATGGCAAAGTGGATGGTTGGGGCTTAAAGCATGATGTTATTGTGGGCGCGAGCTATTCCCACGCCAGTGAAAAACAATACAGTGCCAATCTTGATCCAGCATTGAATGTGCCTGTGAACGTGTATCGTTGGGATCCGCACAGTGTGCCGAAACCGAAAATTGGTGCTTATAGCTCAGCGGGTGCCACCAAAACCACTCAAAAGGGTGTGTACGGGATGAGCCGCATTAAAGTGGTGGAGCCTGTCACGGTTATTGTTGGCGCGCGTGATAGTTGGTGGGATGTCAAAACACCAACGGCGAATTTCACCGAAAATGGCCGAATTACCCCTTACGGCGGTGTGATTTGGGACTTTGCACCGCAATGGTCTTGGTACAACAGCTATTCCACCGTGTATCAACCTCAAACAGGGAAAACATGGAGCGGTAAAATGCTTAAGCCTGTTGAAGGTCAAACCTTAGAAACGGGAATTAAAGGTTCTTTACTAAATGGTAGCTTGAATTTATCGGGGGCTGTTTACCAAATCGATATCAAAAATAACCCACAAATTGACCCTGAGCACCCAACGGGCGGCTTTAATAACTATTTTATTAGTGGCGGAAAAGTGCGTAGCCAAGGCTTTGAACTTGAAGGCATTGGGTATATCACGCCATTCTGGGATTTATCCGTGGGCTATACCTATACGGACACGAAATACCGTGATGATAGCCAGCACAAAGGGGATTCTTACAATACCTTGACGCCTCGCCATATGTTGCGTGTCTGGTCAAATTATGACCTCCCTTGGGGGGAACGTAAGTGGAGCTTAGGCGGTGGTATGCAGGCACAAAGTGCCTATAGCACCAGCAATGGAAATATAACATTACGCCAAGGGGGCTACGCGATTTTCAATACGCGTCTAGGCTACCAAATTGATGAAACATGGACGGCTGCGGTGAACGTGAACAATTTATTTGACCGTCGTTACTATTCCGGGCTGTTCTCTCCACAATGGAATAACCGTTATGGCGACCCACGGAATGTGATGTTCACCTTAAAGGCTGATTTTTAATGAAATTAGCGAGTACCTTGTCAGTTATTGGGACAATCATGGGCGGTGCCGTGCTATCGATGTTGATAGCACGCTTTTACCCGTCATTAGACCCACTAAACCGATTATATGCTGCTGTTTTTCTTAGCAGCTTGGTCACTATGGGGCTATTAGTGTACAACCTAACAGCGCCGACTTGGCAGCGCGCGTTATTACGCAGCTATGGCTGGTGGCCTCTACCACTCGCGTTTATGTTAGGGGGCGTATTATGAGCCTTCGCCAACGACCTTCTTTATCTCACCGTTTAGATAGGCTGCATCGTAGTGCAGGGGCATTTTTCGGCATTTTTTTATTTATCATTTTATTTAGTGGTTGCTGGAGTTTAGGTAGTGATGCACTGCGCTTATGGTGGAATGGCGCTCCATTGTCAGGGCAAATATTACCGATGGATAGGCTAGTTGCTCTGCAGTCTGATGCAAAAATGATCCAATTGCCCCAAGGGAATAACCCTGTTATCACTTTTTGCCAAGGCATGGGGCAGTGCGCCTCCAGCTTTAGTGCCATTACAGGTAAGCCAATCGAACAAAATACCCCTGCGATGTGGTTGGTCACACTGCATAAAAACCTCTTTCTTGATTTTCCTGGGCGTATTTTTCTCAGTTTATTTGGGTTTGCGCTGGCGGTTTTGTTGATCACAGGGTGGTTCATTCAACGCAAGCGTATCGCTACGATGCTGCGTTTGCCGAGGCGAGCAAGTTTACGATTATTTTTTCATGACTTACACAGTTGGCTGGGGCTTTGGTGTTACCCGTGGCTGATTCTCTTTGCGTTGACTGGGGCGCTTTCTGGATTAGGTGCTTTGGGCACAGTCACATTGGCACAAAGAGCGGCACCCGAATCACCTCAAATAATAATGAAAAATCTGATGGGCGGGTTTGATGCAATAGAAATTCCGACTGATGTAGCTGAAAGCACGGTGGCATCCGTTATTGCGGCGTTAGGGGAAATCGCACCGTCTTTTATCCCCCAAACCGTTGGGTTCCAAGGTGAAAAGTGGATTATTGGCGGTATGCGAGAAGGGCAGCTTTCCACTGCGAATTTTGAACAATACCAATTTGATAGCGCCACAAAACAGCTTATTGGTATGCGTGATTCTTCCCAGCAAAGTGTGTGGACAAGGGCTTTTATTGCCGTTCAGCCTGTGCATTACGGGCAATACCAATGGTGGTCTCAAGGTGAAAACCTTGCCAGTACGTTGCATTTTATGGCGGGCATCGGTGCCTTGATATTAGTCTCGGCGGGGTTGGCAATGTGGTGCTGGCGGCGAGTGGAGACGCTATCAGCGCGTTTCATTGTGGGAAGCTGTGGTGGGTTGCTGCTGGCAAGTAGCCTTTTACTTGCATTGGCACCGTGGCCTTTGTTGCTGTCATCCTCTTCTTTTTTCCTATGCTGGGCTACCTGCTTGCTACTGTGTTTGCTGTATAAAAATGTACGCGCCAGTTTAGCAATGATTTGCGTGTTATCAGCCAGCCTATTATTTACCACACTTATTACTTCTTGGGTTTCCCATTCAACCCCATTTTCACGTATTGACCTCACTGTGCTGTGTAGCGCAGTAGGGCTGCTTATCAGTTTTTTCGGTTGTCAGACAATGTCATGCACAGCAAAACGTGCACGGAGTTAATATGAAAGATCTTTTACAAAATAAACAGTTAGTGTTGACGCTTGGCCTGCTTTACCTTGCCCAAGGGATCCCAATGGGGATTGCGATGGACGCATTGCCGACCTTCTTGCGCCACGATGGTGGGGAATTGAAAGTATTGGCGTTTTTACCGCTAGTGGGCTTGCCATGGGTGGTGAAATTTTTGTGGGCATCATTTGTGGACAACCATTGGGGGAAAAAGCTTGGTCGCCGAAAAAGCTGGATCATTCCCATGCAAATTATTGTCACCCTGACGATGTTTGCGCTGAGCTCGTTGGGTTTATCCGTTGAGAATGCACTCCCTTGTGTGGTGTTGCTATTTGTTGCTTCACTGGCAAGTGCAACGCAGGACATTGCAACGGATGGAATGGCAGCGGAACAAGTCAGTGGCACGATGTTGTCAAAAATTAATGCGGTTCAGATTGCGGGTGTGATGGCAGGGTTCTTTATTGGCGGAGCCGGTTTAATGATCATGAGCGAAAGTCTAGGGCAGCATATGGCATTGGGGATATTAGCCTGCGTGCCGTTACTCAGCCTATTGTTCATCTCTTTGTGCCCCTTAAAAAATACTGTGATAGAGACAGGCTCAGACGAAAAAGCGAGCTTATTCAATACGTTTAAGCGCCGTGGAGCTTCGCGTTTATTGTTGTTAACCTTATTGTCTGCGGTAACGGCGGTTTCAGGATTTGGGCTAGCGAAACTGTTTTTAAACGATGCTGGGTGGTCGTTGGCACAAATCGGCAAGATGGGGATGGCGGGGGGGATGGTCACCTTAGTGTTGGGCTGCGGCGGAGGGGCATGGTTAATTGGCAAAATTGGCGTTTGGCGTGCATTTTCGTTTGGCTTGCTGTTCGCGTTGATTTCCTCTTTATTGTGGATGTTGCAATCGTTTAATGGTGTATCCATGAGTATGGTTGCACTGTGTATCACTTTTGGCTCGTTATCTGCGGGAGTGACATCGGTAGCGATCATGACCGCTGGGATGCAATTTGCATCACAATATCACCAAGCAGGAACAGACATGACGGCGGTACAGAGTACGCGGGATATTGGTGAGCTAGTTAGCTCAATGATGTTAGTCGGGCTGACGGCAGCGGTTGGCTATTCAGGTGGTTTTATTTTAGGGGCTTCAATCGCCTTAGTGGCACTTTTTGTGACCTTTTCACATTACCGTTATGTACAACGTTTAGAAACAGAGCAAGCTTAAGAGTGTAAAATAATCGGACAGAGCAAGAGAGCCTTGCTCTGTTTTTGTGCCTTATTTGCCCTTAGATTTTTTCTGTTTGTTTTTAATTTCATTGTTAGCTTTGTCTACTGCTTTATTGAAGTAGCTATCTAAATAATTTTGGTTGGTTAAGAAAAATAGCAAACAACTGCCAACAATCACTAGCCAGATTAACTGGAATTTAATGGTTTCTTCAAAGCCAAACAATAACATCAATGGGATCATAACAATCATGCTGATAAAAACAGAGCAAAACAAAGAGCCCGCTACATAGCCTGACAATTTTTTTAGCCCCAACACATTGAGAATAATTAAGCTGACAATAGAAGCAAACAGAGTGCCAAATGTGGCAAACATGATAATAATTCCCGCCTCTTGATCTAATAACCAATCGGTAAAACCCAGCCAAGAAAAAGGGATGCTAATCATGATGTAGACTCCTGTTGGCCATACAGCAAAGGGATATCCTTAAAGCGAAATAACACAGCAAAAATCAGGTTTGGAAACACATGAATATCCGTATTGTAGAGCGTGACGGTTTGGTTAAAGAATTCACGGCGGTCAGCTATTTGGTCTTCAACGAGTTTTGCTTGTTTTTGCAATTCTAATAGTGCCGATTTACTGATGAGCTGTGGGTACTTTTCTGCGATGGCAATTAATGGCTTCATTTTAGGGGCAATGTGATTTGCTGTATCGACTTTGCTTTCTATTTTTGTACTGTCTAAATAGCGCTGTCGGCTCTGAATCAATTCACTAAATAGCTGTTTTTCGTGCGCCATGGCTTGGTCTGCAACTTGGGTCAGCACAGGCAATAATTCCACCTGTTTTTTTAATAACACATCAATATTGGCAAATGCTTTATAGCAGTTATTTTTTAAAAAAATAATGTTGTTATAGGTGTTCACCAAATAACGTAAAAAAATAAAAGCAACAATCCCGATGATTAGAAAGAAAATAATTTTTTCCATATTAGTCATCACCTAGCCATGAAATTTGGTCGAAATGCATACGTAATTGACCATTTTGGTAATCCATTGGCGTGATAATAATCGTCCCAATCAGTAAAAGTGCAGCAATAACGGTGAGTGTCAAATTACGGCGCAAAGGCCGTGCTTTGTTCCAACTGACCACAAAATCTGATGGGGAAACACCCAGTAATAAATGCGGTGCTTTGCGAATAATAATGGGTTTACCATTTTCATCCGAATCGGCGGTGCCGATTAATAAATAATTAGTTTTTGGCTCTAAAATATATTCAGTATATCGGCGGTTACCACTTTCCATATCTGCATGGGGTGATAAACCTGGATAGACAAAATAATCAGGATCACATTCAACATTGATTGAGCCAGTATCATCGGTCAACGTAAAGTGATGCATACGTTTTTTGCTGTTTTGTAGCGTATAACTTTTTTTGCCATCTTTATCTTTGGAAACGGAATATTCAAAATAAAATGAGCCATAGCAGCTTTTATTCCCCAATTCACTTTTGATTTCCGTACCCGCAGTGATCTTCCCTTCAACTTCCACTAACCCCATGGCAACGGAACGTATTTTTGAGGTGGCTAAGTTCTTTTGGAATTTTAAAAAGCGTTTGGTGGGTGTGTTTTCAATAAATTTAAAAACAAAGGTGAGGACAAATGCGAGGAAAAAGATGCGCATGTCAATAAAAAAGCCGGCCATTAAACAGGTGGCCAATAATGTTCCCACAACAACTTTAACAAATGCCGCAAATTTCGATGAGCCTTCATTTTGCATTCGTTGGTAGGCTTGAATACCCGATTCCGTGATCCTAACTAAATGACGAGAAACAAAAAAGGTAATCACCATCACAACAACGTAATACAGGATACTCGGGTAATCCCCCTGAGTCGGGGAAATAGATACCCACATACCAAAGGCCATACTAAAAAAGGGAATGATGCCCCAAGTGATTTTTTTATTTATCGAAAATTGCTTATCAAGAAATAAAATTAACGCACCGACTGTGGCACCTAGTAAAAAATACATTTTTGTTCACCCAGTGAAGGCTATTTGAATTGAACACCATGGTATTGTTTTTCGTCATCTGCAATTTCCAATAAGGGTAATTGCGTAAAACGAAACGCATTGGCAATAATGCTGTCAGGGAACATTTGGATTGCCGTATTGTATTCGGTTGTTGCGTCATTAAAGCCTTCACGGCGTTGAGCTATTTTATTTTCCACATCACTTAAGGTGACTTGTAATTGGGTAAATTGTTCACCTGAAATCAGCGTTGGGTAATTTTCTGCAATCGCGATAATACTGCGCAGAGCACTGCCCATCTCATTCGATGCAGCAATTTTTTCATTTAACCCTTTGGCATTAAAATAGCTTTGGCGTGCATCACTTAATGAAGTAAATAATGTTTTTTCATGCTCCATCGCTTTTTCAGTGATGGTGACAAGTTGCGGGATCTGGTCTGCACGCTGCTTTAAAATGACATCGATATTTGCAAATTGGTTGCTGACTTGGTTACGTGTACTGATTAGGCGGTTATAGATCGAAATTCCCCAGCCCACTAAAAGTAATAGCGCAATAAATACCACGATAAGGGTGATTGTCATATTCGAGCCTTTTAACCAGAAAATGGTGCGAGTTTAGGATTTGAGCTTAAACGTATAAGAGGGTGATAAATTATGCAATCAGAAAAGGGATAAATTGCGGGAGTTGAGAGGTGATATACATAGCTAACACCTAAACTAGAGTGATGCTAGCTATGCATATTTAAAAGGCATTAAAAGAACTGATCTACAGTGACATCTATTTCGGTATAATTTTGTTCAAGGAAATAGTTTAAATCGCATTGTAGAATATTGGCGAATATGCAAAGTCGGCGAATAGTGAAGTTTTGCACACCTCGCTCGTAACGCGATATTTGTTGTTGGCTTAACCCTGATTGTTTACCTAAATTGTCGCCTGTTAAGCCCATTTGTAAACGACGCTTGCGCATTTTTTGCCCAATATAAGAATTTGAGATGTCTGCATGATATTTTTTCATAATATAACTCTAATAAAATAATAATGAATCGAATCCGCGAGAGATAGCAGGTGTATACTCAATTACCCCTCAAGGCTTATTAATTCGATATCATTATTGGAATAAATATTATTATCTCCATTAAATAAAGCTATCCCTACAATAAATACACTAAGCCCAATAATTGATATCATAATGCTAAATAACTTGGATAAATTCTTGTTAATATAAAATAATGATTGTTCTTTTAATGAAAATGCTGAGTCTGAAAAAGATAAAAATAATATAATAGTCCCCCAGTGTAATACCGATAAAAGAAACGGGTATTCGACATTATTGTGAATGACAATTGGTGTTATTGAAATTATCATTGCTAATGAGTATCCATTACCGTTTTTTTTGTATTTAATAAAAGACTGGAAAATAATGTAAATGCTCCCTGTTATCAGCAGTGCCATAAAAACTAAGTTAATATTGCTACCTTTCATAATCCAAAGGAAAATTTCATTATGAGAATGTGGAACAATATACTGTTCCGAACTTAACAATGGAAGTTGTGTTCTGCCATAGCCATCCTTAGGGATTAACGATGGATCCCATATATCATCAGGTTGCTCTAAAAAAAGAGTAATTGAAAACCGTAGCATCTGTTTTAAATGAAACTGATTAATTGCTTCAGCATTGATAAACTGTGGGCAGAGTTTAATAAGGTAAATGCCAATAAACACAGCTATAGCCATAATAAAGTAACTTGCAATCACTCTTAATTGATTTTTTTTGTAGAAAAGACAAAAAAATATAAAAATGGCAACAATAAAACTTAACCATGTTGTCACAGATTGCAACGTTACGAGTGTTAAAGTAAATAAAAATATTGCGCAACCTAAAGCAATCGCCCTTATATTTTCATACTTGGAATTTAATAAGGTAAATTGCGATAAAATAAGCGTCATCATAGCTAGTAAGCATGATGCAGCTACACTTACTGACAATATATTAATTTGCTGTGATAAACCCTTTGACCGCATATCCGTTGCGAAATAAAAAATATCTGGTTGAGTAAAAAATTGGTAACCTGTCAAACACACCTGAATAGCTGAAAATGCAATATTACAATAAATACAAAATGATTGTACCCGCCATCTATCTTTTATTTGTAGCCCAGTGATATAAAACAAGACGCCAATGGTAATGCCAGACCAATACCAAAAAATCAAATCGCTATTTATGTCTGCTGAATAAGCAAGCCCTATGGCTAAAAAAATTAGCGCAATAAAAAAGCAAATTGCAGGTACGGTAATAACAATTTTATTTTTTCGATAAAATACCGTAAATGAAACAATCGAAATCAACATGGCAATAGCAAGCCAACTAATGATATTTTGGGGAAGTGATTGACGTAAACTTCCTAAGCTATCAATGTAAATTAGGCTGGCTAAATGCCAAATAATAAATATACCAATAAATAATGAGCGAGATATCATAATCATAGTGCAATTACCGCTACATTAAATAAAGGTCGCGATTAACCAAGCATTACCCTTGTAGTCCCCTGGTTCTGCATCTGAACCTGAAAGTTTGCTTTCAATACGAATGTTTTTGACTTTGTCTATTGTTGTTTCAATGGTTTTACCACTTTGGTTGGTTTGCTCATCAAACAACGTGACATCAGAGTAAATCGTGTTATTGCCTGATTTTAGTGGGACGCGTTTTTCTGGGTCAGTGTCAGTGGCATAATCTAATTTTAATTTTACTTTAACGGGCTGAACACGTTCACAGGTGTAAGTCACAGTACGTGTTTCCTTACTATTAAATTCATAGGCATCCAGTGTTTTATGGTCAATATTGAGATTATCAATATTCGAACGGCAATTGGAGGGATAATTTACCACCGATGTCGTGAGGTCTAGTTTCACACTGGACTTATCAGCTGGGACGTAAAGAGTTGGAGTCCCTGTGTCTTGGAATAAACGGGTATAACCTGCAATCATCGCATCAGGGATAACAATTTTGCCATCGACAGGAATATCTTTAACATAAATTCTCACTTCAAACGGAAAATGCACAGTAAAGAAAGAAGTATCTAATGGCCCCATTTCTTCATTGGAACACCCGCGCCCTGAAATATTTCGCCACCCGCTAGTGATACCGTTATCAGAATAAAGGGTAAAAAAAGTATTTGAGTTGATTTTATAGGCCGTTAACCCTTTAAGTGAAAACCCGGCTTCTGGCATATAAGCAAATACACGGTGATAAGCATAACTCCAAGGGAGTCCTGCACTGTAATTTCCTTCGAGATAGTTAACTGTGCATTTAACCTGCCCAAAAGGCTGTGAGCTGGTTTCATCAATAACAATTCCTGTTTTATTGGCAGGGGCAATTAGATAATATTTATTATTATCTGTGCCAATTGTTGGGGTACTCGCAACAACCGAATTGTTTGAAACTAAATTCATTTTATAACCACCGCCAGCACCCGCGTAGCGGGTGGCCTGCGCATGTAAGCTGCTTAAACATAGCGGTAATAATAAAAGCAATTGCGAATAAATTTTTAACATTTTCATACGGTTTCCCACTATTACAGGTAATCAACCATCACCGATAAGGCCGCGCTAAATGGCCCAGCGGTCAGGTTTTCTAAGGCTTGGTTAGTCACCAGTTGCGACTGAATAACGATTTTCCCTGTATCTCCACTGACAGTGGGGGCGATCCTTTCCCATTTGTTCAAGTTCAACGCCGTGCTTTTATTTTCTTCTGAAAAGCGAATACCTAACCCATTAATTGAGGTAGCCAGTACCGTTTCGTTATTGACGGTCAGGGTATTGCCTTCCTTTGGTGAAAGATAAATCTGCAAATTTTTACGCAGCTCACATTGCTTAATCAAAATACCAAACGATTGTTTTTCTTCCGTTAATCTATCTAAAGCGACTTCTCGAAAGTTAATAAATAACTCTTTTTCACCATTTTCGGTGGTTAACACGCACGGTGGCCGCACTAACTTGGCAGACAGTGACAGCAATATATCGGCTTGAGTACCAAAGGAAATTAATAGCCCCATGAAAGGGAAGACAAAACGTGCCAGTTTCATTTTCATTCTCCTTATTGATAATCAAGGTTGAACGTCACGGTCGAGGCAAACCCGCCAGTTTTTAAACGTGCATTAAAGGGTTTTTGCGCATACACCCCAAATGACAGGGTGTTAATTGACCCCTTTCCTGATTCAGTGACGGTACTGACATCTATTTTTGTATTTAGGTCGAGCTCTTTGCCATTACTGTCGGTCAGCGCTAATAACACATTGGATTCACCGGTTGTTTTTAGGTAGTGAATACCATTGTGTACTTCGGTATTTTGGGTGTTTAAGGTGATTTTGATGGTTTTATTTAATGCCATCGTTGAACAGTCCACGATATCCAGTTTAAAAGGCTGCATGTCAGAGCGCCCCAATGTTTCGAGGGATGAAAAACGCAGCCCAGACAAGTAAATTTTCTTCTGGGTGTCATCATCACTGAGGCGACAACCCAACGGCACGAGTACCCCTTCAAAATACACTGTGAGGCTGTTGGCAAAAGTGTTATTCGCCGTAAGGAATAAAAGGCTAAATAAAAAGATTACGCATCTAGTCATAATTTATTTCCAAACGTTGAGCCACCTTATTGGCAGGAAGCGATAATACGAAGGCGTTATTTCTCTGGGGCTGTGAGAACACATACTTTTGCGTGCCTAACTTCAAGGTAAAAGGGACCCAAGCGTGCTGTTGTGTTGATAGACGACAATGGGAAAAATTTATTTCCAATTGATAGGTCTGTGCAAGCAAAGTGCTTTCATTTAATTTCAATGAAATCACAGGCTGACAAGGAGCAGTGACAATACGCGCGTTGACATAGACGGTGCCTGTAGTGACAGGCGCAGTGGATTTTGCAAACGAGGGAATTGCAAAGGCCCATAGCGCTAAGTAACCTAATTTCATTGTCCTGCTCCTTTCTATTTTTGACACATTATTCCGTGACACTGCACTGTGACGCTTGGCACTTGAATGCCAGTGATGGCTTTCCGCCATAATCATTAATATAGGTCAGGTAAGGGGTTGAAAATTTTGCCGATTTAATGATTTGGTTTGATTTTGGTGGCACCATGATGGCTTCAAAATCACTCTCTTCCGATTGCTTTTGGCTGTTGCCAATCCCAATCACCGTGATATAAAACGGTGTTGAATTATTCAACGTGTAGCCCGTAGCCGTAGGTGTTAGCGTGATATGTTTCGGCCAATCTGTTTTACTTTGCGCCACAATGCTTTCAGGGCGATAAAACAGCTTTACGCGGCTTTGTAATGCAATCTGCAACACGCCCGCTTCAGATGATTTCGGCGGAATTTCGCGCAGGTTGTAATAAAACAGCGATTCTCGGTCTTGGGGTAATTTTGCTACGTCAGGTGCGGTACTTAAGCGCACTAAACTGGTGGATTTGGGCTCCATACGCTGGATAGGTGGCGTGGCAATAATCGGGCCCGTTTCGAGTTTTTGCTCAGATGCATTTTCTAACCATGATTGTGCCAAATAAGGTAATTCAGGGTTGTCATTGCGGATGGTAATGTTGATAGAAGACTGATTACCATCAAAAATAATACGCGTACGGTCAAGCGTGACAGCGGCGTGAGCAGTGCTCAAGACACTTACCGTGAGCGTAAATGCTGTAGTCAAATATAAAAAAGGGCGGTTCAATTTCATCTTAGTTCTCTTCTTAACGACAAATGATTGTGGGGTAAACGTCCTGAGGGTTAATGACGTCAGGAACGTGTGCACTGCACTGAAGTTTATTTCCCCAATAGATATTTAATAATTCTTTGGCTCGAATGCCGACAATCCACGTAATGCCTTGCTCACCGACAATGCCGAGCTCAATATTGTTGCTATTACGCACGCTGGCCCCAAATGGGGGGTAGCTGTTATCCGCGAGTTTTAAGCGCGCAAAAGTTTTTTCACCTTGAATCACATTCAGGCTACGATAGCCAATGGCACCGCGAGTTAACGTGGCATCTGCGACGGTCTCTAATGCTTCCACATCTTTTGGTAACTTACTGGTATTAATCGATGCGCTGGTTTTTCGGTAACTGCTCACATTCGGTAAGACCGCAAGGCCAAAGTGATTCGTTTGATACACCCCACCACTGAGCGGTACATTCGCGGCGCCCGGCGTTTCGACGACGAGGCGTGTGCCTCCATAGGCTGCTTGGTGCATGGCGATCCCTTCTTTAATTAAGGTGAACCCGCCATTAATTGAGCCCCCCACGCTGTGGTATTCATTGGGCACATAGCTGGCATTCCCTGAAATAGAGGCATATGGGAGGTTTTGACTTAAATAGCCGCTGAAGCTGGTTTGGTCATCTTGGTTGCTCCCAGTTTGGTAGCCCACATTCAGGTTATAGCTACGCTGATCGCTGTACCCGCTGTAGCCCACATTGTGGGTTGAGCTATGTTTCCCATTTTGATCCCGCGTGTAGCCCTCCGAAAAGCTAAAGCTGCTGCCTTGGGATAAGGGAATGGTAAAATATAGGCTGATGGCATCATCTTGGTAGCCTGCTCTTTTTGAACGAGTTGCCGATGCAGTGAGGTTAATATTTTTCAGTCCCACCGCCGCCCAATTCAACAGGGTGCTCAGATATAAACTGTACTGTTCTTCAGTTTCACTATTCCAATAGGTGTTGTATTGGTAGTTGCCACCCAGCGAGAAATCATCAAAATATTTGTTGATGTTGACTTGGTAGCTTTCTTTTTGTGCTTGGGTTTCATTGCCTGTTCGGCGCTCATCCAAGGTTTGCTGCAAGGAGCGGTAGGTTTCATCCGAGAAACGGTACCCTGCGAACGTAATATCTGTTCTGGCTTCGTCAAACGATTTGGAATAGCTGAGACGGTAGCTTCGCCCAGTTAATGTTTTATCAATTAACTGTGCATGTGACTGCGTGGCGTCAAAGGAAAGGCTGCCGAACCTAAACAAGTCACGGCCAAAACCTGCCGAAAAGGCTTGGTAATTTTTTGATAAAACCGACCCGCCATAGACAGACCACAGGTTATTTAACCCATAGGACAACTCGCCTGACGCGGTTAAATCCCCTTCAAGCTCTCGGCCATTAAAACGTGGTTTCCCTGCGGCAAATTTATAGCGAATTTGCCCCGGCCTTGTTAAGTAAGGTAACGCGGCCGTGGTAATACTAAACTGTTGTTCTTCACCGTTTTCTTCACGCACCGTGACATCTAGCGTCCCACGAATGGAGCTATCGAGTGTTTGGATACGAAACGGCCCCGCAGGCACGGTAGTTTCTAACACGATACGGTTATGGCTTTTGACAATCACCGTCGCATTAGTCTGGGCGATACCAATAATTTCAGGGGCATACCCTGTTAATTTTGGCGGCATCATATTTTCATCGGTTTCAAGGGAAATACCGGTGTACTGCCAAGAGTCAAAAATAGCGGAGTAAAAGTAGTTTTCACCCAGCGTTAAAATAGACGCGATGGATTTAATTGAGCGATACGCAAATACTCGGCTAAAGGCGACATCGCTGTATTGGTTCTCAAAGCTCCCCGTGGATTTACGGTAGTTAGCTTGGTAATCACCCCGTAAGCGCCATGCACCTATATTCAGCCCCGTAGTTCCGTTGGCTGAAAGATACGACTCACGTGAGCCTGAATTTCTGCGCGTTAAAGAACCCGTTAGGTTGTAATCCAATAAAAAGCCATTAACCCCTTCTTCCCAACGGGAAGGGGGCACCCAACTCGGGTCGGTGTATTCCAAATAACTTTGTGGAATTAAAATGGAGAGCGTGAGCGTGGATAAATCCACATTTAAGGATGCGCCTTCAAGTGCGGATAAATCCAAGCATTTCCCATCATCACGGTATTGGACTAACTTGATGGCATCCGATGTTAGTCCTAAACGATCCAGAATATTGGAAGGAACACAAACCGTACTGAATAAGTGACTTTGTTGGGATTGTGGTGCGACCACCGTAATATCTTGCGCACTGCCCACACTCTCATTATTCACTTTGACTGTTAAATGGTAAGTGCCAGGCATAATAAATCCGGCCTGAGAAAACTGGCTAAAATCAATATTCTGTGTGTCTTCGGTATCTAGCATATCCGTATTAAATTCGACCGCATAGGCGATTGACGAAATAGACGATAAAAAAGACGTTACAATAATGTAGGAATAAATATTAAGTTTAACCATGATTTTTTCATCAAATTAATTATGAGTGTATTTATTAATCGTAAGTAACGTTGAATTTAATAGTGGTAAAATAATCCCCAGGTGTAATTTCATTATTACTTGTGCCTAGTTCTGTTTCATATTTCAAATAACTTTCTTTACTTTTATGATCGAAATAAATATAGTTATCGGATATGGAATAGAGTTTATTTGGCATTAATAAGTTGTCATTGCTATCGTAAATATATAAAACAACACCGGGATTAGGGCCTGAAAGTTTTATGGCGTTGCTGTATAGATCTTGCGGGGCAAAGAAGCGAATTTTAATTCCTTTGTGGTTATTATTGTCATATTCGCTGATGCAGTTATTCAATTTTATATAAAAGGGTTTTCGTGCTATTTTTCTATCTTCTATTTCATTAATACTAAAGTTAGAGATATAGTCATAATTGATATATTGATATTGGCTGTCTGTTTCAATAGAGCAGGGCGCCGCAACAATATAACCTTGCATGACTGCCTCACCACGAAGCCCATCTTGCACATGCCCCACGTTAGAATTTGTTGCATAGGAGCTTAGAGGACTCAATAATAATGCCGTCCAAAAATAAATATATTTTTTCATAATGAACCTTTTTATAGGGAGGAATAACCCTCCCTTTAAAAATATTACTCGTATGTGATTTTAAAATCAGCAATCGAGCTAAATTCACCTTCAGTAACGGCTGTTGCACCATCAACGCGTTTTGCTAATGCGGTAAATTCTAAAACGTTTTCGCCTTGTTTATTACGAATTTGGTTCATCACAGATTTTGCTTCATCAAATTTAAAGTCTTTGATCTGAACACCAATGTTTTTTGCAGAACCTGTTGTTCCTAAGAATTCCTTGTTAGTACCAACATAGTTTTTACCACCGAAAGTAATTTTGATATCTTTAACGGCTACCCAGTTATCGTCAGCATCTTTGCTGAACTCATCGAAATTACAGTCTTTAATTTTAATCGCGATATCTTTTTCAGCGGCATTACCTGCTTCTAAAGAGGCACGAGAAAGCTGACCAAAAGGAACTTCTTGTTTAGTGCTTTCAGATTCGATATTACATGGCGCATTAACTACTTGGCCGCTGAAATGTAATTCACCTGTGTTACCACTTGCTAATACAGCGCTAGACAGTGTTGACGCAGCAAATAAAACAGCAACAGATAATTTATTTAATTTCATACTAAAATCCTTAAGAGAAAAATTAACAACTTCTATAATGAAGTCTCTAAATTAAGAGCCATTATAGGAATTCATTTACTTACCCATCATTGGGATGTGGCTGGTTGTATATAAAAGATAATTGGGCCTTTTATAAACCTGTTTCCATTCGTACTTCCATATCAGGAAATGATATTTGAAACGTAGTCTGTTCGACGGAGTAAAGATTACCCTTCGCAGGTGTATTTTGAAATAAAATTCTTGTATTTTAACTCAATATGATTATTTGCTCTGTTATTTAATGTATTTTAATGTATTTTAATGTTTTTATGCTTTATTAATATTGAAGTAAATAATTAATTTTTGTGTCTTTAAGGTGTTTTAATGTGTCTTTTTTTAAATGCAAAAAAAAATGCATCAAATTTAGAATATTTGATGCATTTTTGTGGTTTTTTTTGATGATTACGGGGGAGTTAGATCGTACAAATAAACATTGGTGAGTAATTTTCTTCAAAAATATAATTTTTATCGTTTAAACGTTTTACTCTGGTGAAGTAAATTTGGTTAAGCTGCGGGAGGCCTCGGATATAAATGTCATCGCCAGCTTGGTCACTTGGATCAATATAGATATTTTTTACACGAGAAAAAAAATGGCTGCCTTGTTGTTTATACTCAATAAGTAGCTTACGAGAGATAATGTATTTTTTATGATTAAAATTAATTTCCCCCGTCATAATAAAAGAGTGCTGATTATTATTCTCTTCACTTGGAATGACACTCAATAAATAATAGCCACTTAAACTAGAACGGTCGTCTGAAATGTCAATTTTCAAGGTTGCGCGGCAGTCAGGCACAATAGGTGTATTAATTTTAATGTAAAAATATAAACTAATAAAAACTAAAATAATGGCAGTGAGAAATAAAAAAACAAGGCGTGCAGGTCTATTATTTGACATAGAAATTCTCACAGCTTATCGTGGCACCATCTTTTGCAGTTTTAGGACAGTAAGATAAAAAGAGATAGTCATCGTTGAAATTTTTATTTTGAGTGATAATCCCTACATTATAGTAAAAAACAGTGGCAGGTTTTTTACAGTTAATGCCTAAGTTTTCTAGCCTTTCTTTTAGTACAGAAAAGCTCATTGAACGAGTGTCTGCTTTATGATAACTGTTTATATACCGGATGGTGCATTGATCAATTTGACCGACTTCTGGGTATTCTGTACGGTTAGCAAAAAAATAACTTTTAAACAGATAAAGCAAACAAAAGATAATAACGACAATCAATGTTATTTCGAGATACCGATTATTTAAAATATAGGATTTTTTAACAGGAGCCTCGGATTTTATTTCATTTTGTTCATTGCTTTCTATAGGTGGTTCAAAAGAAGTAGAAAGTGATGGTGCGGCTTCTAAAGTGGTTTCTTCTGATTGTTCTTCTGGTTGCTCATCAGGGGTGATAAACATTAAATCAGCTGAAAATTTTATTCCTACCTTGGGAATAGTTGAAATAACTTCCTCATCGAAAAAAGAAGATAAATGGCGGCGTAAAACAGAGACACTGCTATTTAAATTATTGTCAGAAACAACTTGGTTATGTTCTTCCCAAACTCGGCGCAATAAAGTTTCTCTATCTAAAACTTCCCCATTATTTTGTGCTAATACTAAAAGTAAACGATTTAACGTTGTCGTCAGCTTAATTGCATCGTCAACGTCACTCGTATACAACAGCCCCTGATAGCTGTCATAGGTAACATGCTGATTAATTAAATATTTCATTTTAGGATGGGTTTTTATTTATAGTGGAATACAACTGTATGGTGTCAGTTTATACCCGTAATTCGGGATATGTCAATTAAACTGAATTAGAGTAAATTATTATATTGTTTAAAGTGAAAAGTATAGAATATATATCCAATCTCACTAGGTGGAATTTAATTGAGATAATTACAATTATTATGTTTAATTAAATAAAAAAGCCCCGGTTAGGGGGCTATGATGTATTAGATTATCCGTTAAGCCGTAGGCTCAAGAATTTGATGCACAACAGGGTGGAATTTACGTTTAAAGTAAACTAACCCGTGCCCTGTATCATTCACAATGATTTGTTTCATTTCAACCATGTAGACAGAGTGCGTACCAATATCCTGCACTTGGGTGATTTCACCTTCGAGGTTGGCAAGGGCATTTTTCAGTAAAGGTTGCTGCAAAAGACCGTTGTCCCACACATTCCAGCTAAAACGCTCTTCCATTGTGGAACCTTTCATTCCCGCAAAATGGCACGCTAACTCTTCTTGGTCATGGCTAAGCACATTCACACACAGGCGGCCATTCTTTTGAAAGACCGCATTCATTGCACTATTGCGGTTCACACATACCATCAAAGTGGGTGGCGTGTCTGTAACTGAACAGACTGCGGTTGCTGTAATTCCACAGCGACCTTCAGTGCCATCCGTGGTGACTATATTCACTGCTGCACCGAGACTTGCCATCGCATCTCTGAAACGCAGGCGATGTTCATTTTCTAAAGACATATTGACCTCCTGCTACTGATTATTTCAGCAGCGAATCTAACTGATTAATATCATTGTTGTTATACAGGTGTGGACGTTTCCATCCATGTTGATCGTAATCTGATAAGCAGCGATCAACCATATCTGTCATAGCTTTCATGTTGCCAGAACCTTGTGCATGACGCAGACATTGCAGACGAATTTCGTCTTGGCTACCTGCATAGTTAATTTCATACAGTTCATGGCGGCCACCAAACTCACTTCCAATTGCATCCCACATGAGTTTGAGGATCTTAATACGTTCGACGTGATCCATTCCGTTTGAACCGCGTACATATTTTGCTAAGTACTTATCAATTTCTGGGTTGTTCATATCACGAACGCTGGATGGTAAGTAAATCAGCCCACTCGTTACGTTACTTTCAATGATATTTTTAATTTTTGTGTAGGCCATTGGTGCCATAACACGGTAAGTCTGGATAGCTTGAGTATCAGGTAAGAATGCGCCGCCTTCCCATGCTTTCGCTTCTGAAGTCATTGCATCAGTCAATGACCAGAACAGGTTACGCCATGCAACCACTTCACCCAGATCAGCCTGTACACCACGGAAATCAATAACACCTGTACATTCTAAACTTTTTTGTAACAATCCGGTAATGAAGTCTAATTTAACCGCTAAGCGGACACAAGCTTGTAATGGGAATAAACGTGCAAACCCACCTTGTACTGCCCAGTTACGTGCACGGTCAAAGTCACGGTAAATCAGGACGTTTTCCCATGGAATTAATACATGATCCATCACTAAGATGGCATCATTTTCATCGAAACGGCTAGAAAGTGGGTAATCAAATGGTGCGCCAGTTGCGCCTGCCACTAATTCATAAGATGCGCGAGAAATTAATTTCACACCGTCGGCATCCATTGGTGCAACAAACATCAGGGCAAAGTCAGGGTTATCGCCCATCACTTGCGCGGAACCAAAACCGATAAAGTTATAGTGTGTTAGCGCTGAGTTGGTCGCAACTACTTTTGCGCCACTGACGATAATACCTGCATCAGTTTCTTTTTCGAGTTTGATATAAACGTCTTTCACTTCATCGGCAGGCTTATGGCGATCAATCGGTGGGTTAACAATCGCATGGTTAAAATACAAGCCGCTTTCTTGAATGCGTTTGTACCAATTGCGCGCGTTATCTGCGAACTGGCCATAATATTCAGGGTTGGCACCTAAACAGCTGGCGAATGCCGCCTTATAGTCTGGAGTGCGTCCCATCCATCCGTAGCTTTGGCGTGACCAATCTGCGATGGCATCACGTTGTTGGCGTAATTCATCTGCGCTTTTTGCGAAACGGAAGAATTTGTGCGTGTATCCACCGTTACCTGTGTCGGTGTTCCAGCAAAGCTGGTCATGAGTCGTTTTATCATGGAGCGCATCATATAACTGTCCTATGGAAGCCGCTGAATTACGAAAAGCAGGGTGAGTGGTGACATCTTTTACGCGTTCGCCATAAATATAAATTTCACGGCCATCTTGTAGGCTTTTTAAGTATTCTTGGCTATTAAAAGGGCGTTTAGCGTCTGAACGAAAATCTTCTGGTTTCATGTCTACCTCGTTATCTCACAATGAGGGCTTGCATTGATAGGGGACAAAGGTGCAAGCGAAATATGTTAATTTTATGTTTGTTTTCTGTTTCTTAATTGAATCGCTTTCCGAGTCGATTTTAAAGAGACTTTCGAAAGGTTCGCTGGTACTTTTCGTTGGAATCGAATGTTTATAAAAGAAATGTGATCTTACCGATGTTTTAATATTAATGTAATTATTATTTTTAATTGAAATTACTTAAATAACATAATCTTAAAGTTTATTTATATATTAATAAAAATGTTAGTAATTAAATTTTTATGGTTGAAATTTAGTCTGCAATTTCACTTTTTGTTATTCTTGTTATGTAAAAACAAGAAAATTAAAACAAAACTGATAAGAGATAAAAATGTTTTTAATATGTAAAATTAAATGACATTACCGCTGAACAATTCAACGGTAATAAAAATTTTTCGGAGGAAGGAAAAGTTGAGTCGGTTAATGGATATTTTGTTCACGCCAAGTGCTTGGTGAGGAACCGACTAATCGGTTAAAAAAACGAGCAAAATAAGCAGGGTCTTTAAACCCAAGCTGGTAGGCAATTTCAGAAACAGGGCTGTCTGAAAAAATAAGTAATCGCTTTGCCTCACGTAAAATACGGTCAAAAATAAGCCGTTTTGGCGGGCGATTCGCAAATCGTCGGCACATATCTTTGAGGCGAGATTCTGTGATACCCAGTTTTTTTGCATAGTCAGGCACAGCGAGGTGCTCATGATAATGCAAGTCAATCAATTGGTTAAACCGCTGGAACAAGCGATGTTCGCCCCTAACGCCGCTAGTCGGGTGTTCATCTAAAGGAATAGATCTTAACAGAAAGGTAAATAGGGCTTGGGCTAAAGAGGATAAAACCTGAGTTTTCCCCACGAAGCTGTTCGCTGATTCACGCGCCATTAATGCCCAATAGTGATTGAAAGTATCAATATCTTCGGGTTTGTCAGCAGCAGACAAGCAAATAGCAGGAATATCCACCAAGTCAGGGTGAGCAGGATAAAGGGACTCTAATAGCGGCATGATAAGATCTTGGCGCACAGTAAGCACATGACCATCCGTGTCTTCTTGAGTAAAAAAAGCATGGGCGACAGACGGTGGTGTTAAAATAAACAGCGGTGCTTGAACTGAATAGCGTGACTCGTCAAGCTGCAAGGTAATGTGGCCAGTGACCAAATAGTGCAACTGGAAGAAACCATCATGACGATGCGCCTGCATGTCGCGACCAAAAAAGGCAGCCATGTTGCCGAAGGTTTGGTAGTGGACGTCGTCGGTGCCTTGGGTTTCGTCGTAGTCGGTACTAATATCTATATTTGTAATCATGCCCTTCATATTTCGACCTGTAGCGTTGTTGGCTACACTCCGCTACTCGGGTCACATACTTATGTATGCTCCCCGAGATATCGTCGTTTGCCGCCTAGCTACAAGCCGAACTATTTTGGGCATCCCCACGTTTTCGACCTGTAGCGTTGTTGGCTACACTCCGTTACTCGGGTCACATACTTATGTATGCTCCTCGAGATATCGTCGTTTGCCGCCTAGCTACAAGCCGAACTATTTTGGGCATCCCCACGTTTTCGGCTTGTAGCAGTTTGGATACAAATATATTACTGACACCCTTTAATAATTATTATGCAGCATAAATTATTAAGACATTCAAAACATTCGAATCATTAAAATATTAAGGCGTTGCTCTTGGGCGTGAGTTTTTCATTGGAATAACCATGACTAACAACGCACCGACGACCAGTAAACCTGCGACAAAATATAAGCCAGAGTTGAAGCTGCCAGTTTGGTCTTTCAGCCAG
The DNA here is from genome assembly GCF_019343475.1 of Providencia sp. R33. Classification (NCBI taxonomy): domain Bacteria; kingdom Pseudomonadati; phylum Pseudomonadota; class Gammaproteobacteria; order Enterobacterales; family Morganellaceae; genus Providencia; species Providencia sp. R33. The sequence goes on from NZ_CP072453.1 coordinate 4,601,033, forward strand.
CCAATGAGTAATGGGCTGACGGCAGAACCTATATTACCTGTCGCGTTGATAACCGCAATACCGATGGCACGAGCACGTAAACTGATGGATTGGTCTGGGGTTGTCCAGAATACGGCCATCGCGGTAAATGAACCCGTTGATGCCATGATAATACCAATCAATTGAATGATTGGATGGCTCGTCATTGCGGCGAGAACCCAACCAGCCGCGGCGAATAAATACGGTAAGGCGGTATGCATTTTCCGTTCTTGCAACCTATCTGAACGGCGGCTCCAGTAGATCATCCCCAAAATCGTACAGAATTGCGGTATCGCGGTAAGCAGACCAATCATGGCATTACTGCTGCCTTGGTTGAAGCTCTGCATGATTTGTGGCGTCCAAATATTGATTGCACTTAACGTATTGGTTAAACAGAAATAAGCGACGGTATACATCAAAATAACAGGGGTGAAAATCTCTTTCCATAAACTGGTATTTTGCAGGGCACTGTGGCTTTTTGACCCCTGCGGCTGTACGAGCTCCAGTTGGTCTTTATCCATCATTTCTTGCAGTGTGTCTTTATCTTCTTGTGTCAGCCATTTTGCTTTCTTCGGTGAATCATCAAGATAGAACCAAACTAAAACACCGAGAATGACGGATGGGAAGCCCTCAAGCAGGAATAACCACTGCCAGCCTTTTAAGTCTAAAATGCCATCCATCCCTAAAATATAGCCAGAAGCCAATGAACCGAACGCCATGGTGACAGGCATCGCAATCATAAATAGGGCATTAGCACGGGCACGGAAATAGGCAGGGAACCAGTAAGTGAGGTAAACCAAAATCCCCGGAAGGAAGCCGGCTTCAGCGATACCCACTAACATCCGCAGGACATACAAGCTTGTCGGTCCCGTGGCAAACATGGTCGCCGTTGAAGCAATCCCCCAAAGTACCATGATGGTGGCTATCCAGCGACGCGCACCAACAATCCCCAACATAATATTGCTTGGGATACCAAAAATAACGTAAGTGGCATAGAACAAGGTGGCGGCTAAACCGAACATGGTTGAGGTTAGACCGATGTCTTTCCCCATGGTGAGACCTGCAAAGCCGATATTGATCCTATCTAAGAAAGAGAAGACAAACAGCACGAATAAAAAGACGATCAGCCGTTTGAATAATTTATTAATTACCCGCTGCTGGGGCTCGGTTAAATTTTTATGTTGATCAGCAGGGTTAGTGCTTGCAAGTTGTTGATTACTCATTGTAGGGCCCTCAATTCTTTCTTCTGAAAATTATTATAGGTACAAGGGACGATGAGGCAGTCATGGTGGTGTCTGCCCTTTATTGCGATTTTAATATTTCACTCATTTAGATAAACCGTTTGTCTGTAGGGTAAAAAGTTATCTAAATGAGCTGACTTAGTTAGTAAACACTCGGTGTGCTGGATGTCACTTCCGAGACCGTTTTGCCAAATTTTGCGGCAAGGGCTTCTGCGGTCCGTGCTAACAGCGTGGTATCTACCCCGACAGCAACAAACAATGCGCCGAGTTTCAGATAATGTTCCGCAACCTCAGGGGCTGCCATTAAGATGCCAGGGGCAAGTCCTGCAGCACGAATTTGCACAATCGCTTTTTCGATTGCGGCTTTGACTTCAGGGTGATTCGGATTGCCTGAAAAGCCCATGTCTGCACTGAGATCCGCAGGGCCAATAAACACACCATCAACACCTTCAACTTTTAAGATTTCAGGGAGGTTATTCATTGCTTCACGGGTTTCGACCTGTACGATCACACACATTTCATTGTTGGCACGAGTGAGGTAATCAGGAACGCGATTCCAGCGAGAAGCGCGAGCCAATGCACTGCCAACACCGCGGATCCCTGCTGGTGGGTAGCGTGTTGCGCGTACAGCTTGCTTCGCTTGTTCGGCGTTTTGTACCATTGGTAGCAATAAAGTTTGCGCGCCAATATCCAACAGTTGTTTTATGATCACTGGATCATTCCACGGTGGGCGAACAACAGGTTGTGATGGGTAAGGGGCGATCGCTTGCAATTGCGATAATGTCGTTTGCACATTATTCGGTGCATGTTCGCCATCGATCAACAACCAGTCAAAGCCCGCGCCCGCTAACAACTCGGCACTATATGGGCTGCATAAACCTAGCCATAAACCAATTTGAGGTTGGCCGCTTTTTAACGCTTTTTTAAATTTATTTTCTAAGATGTCCATCGTGATTTCCTTATACAAAACGGCAGCTTATAGAGCCCATATTGCCGTAATCGACGTGGAATACATCGCCTTTACGTGCAGGAACAGGGCGGGTAAATGAACCCCCAAGAATGATCTGGCCGGGTTCAAGTTGAACATTATGTGGCGCCAATTTATTGGCTAACCATGCAACGCCATTGGCAGGGTGATTCAGCACTGCTGCCGCAACACCTGACTCTTCAATGACACCATTGCGATAAAGCAGGGCGCTGATCCAACGCATATCTAAATCGCGTGGTTTAATTGGGCGTCCGCCTAAAATAACCGCGGCGTTTGCGGCGTTATCTGAGATAGTATCGAACACTTTACGTGGGCGATTAGTTTCAGGATCATTGTTATGGCAACGGGCATCGATCAGCTCAAGTGCGGGGATCACATAGTCAGTGGCGTTATAAACATCAAAAATAGTGCAGTTTGGCCCACGCAGTGGTTTTGCTAAAACGAACGCGAGTTCAACTTCAATGCGCGGTACGATAAAGCGGTCGGTTGGGATGTCACAGCCATCATCAAAAAACATATCATCAAGTAGCGCACCGTAATCTGGCTCATCAATTTGTGAGCTGGCCTGCATCGCTTTTGATGTTAGCCCAATTTTATGGCCTTTAAGCACACGCCCTTCAGCGATTTTTAACCCAACCCATTCTTTTTGAACGGCATAAGCATCGTCGATCGTCATTTCAGGGTGATCTAAAGAAATCTGGCGGATCTGCTCACGGCTTTTCTCCGCTTGATTTAGACGCTGTGCTATTTGCAAGATTATGTCTTTCTGTAACATCTTATTTTCCTTTTGTACCTCAGCTCGTCATACTTCGAGTGAGAACTACGTTAACTGCCTTGTTCTCACTCGAATTATTTAGAGCTAACAATTTGGATTTAAAATCATCCGTTCAAGTTATACTTCGAGCTTAGGTTTTATCTGCGATTTTTTGAAAAATAGTCTGCTAATTAACTAGTTAGAAAGACCGCCAAAGCAGAGGTATTTCACTTCCAGATAATCTTCAATCCCGTAGCGCGAACCTTCACGCCCCAGTCCAGACTGCTTAATGCCACCAAATGGGGCGACTTCATTCGAAATAATGCCTTCGTTGATACCCACCATGCCGCTTTCTAATGCTTCAGCAACGCGGTAGATACGGCCGATATCCCGTGAATAGAAATAAGATGCCAAGCCAAATTCAGTGTCATTGGCAAGGGCGATAGCCTCTTCTTCATCACGGAATTTAAATAAAGGTGCTAATGGGCCAAAGGTTTCTTCTTTGGCAACTTTCATGGATTTTGTCACGCCAGTGATAACAGTAGGTTCAAAGAACAAGCCACCTAAACTTGCTACTTTGCCGCCAGCAATCACTTTTGCCCCATGAGAAACAGCATCCGCAATGTGCTCGGAAACTTTGTCGATAGCCGCTTGGTTAATTAATGGGCCTTGTTGGGAATCGGCTTGTGTTGCAGGGCCAATTTTGAGTGCGTTAACCGCTTTGGCTAAGCGAGCTGCAAACTCATCATAAACACCCTCTTGCACTAAAATGCGGTTTGCACATACGCAAGTTTGGCCGCTATTACGGAATTTCGCGGCTAAAGCACCTTGAACTGCCGCGTCTAAATCGGCATCATCAAACACAATAAACGGTGCGTTACCGCCAAGTTCTAATGACATTTTTTTCACTGTGTTGGCACACTGTTCCATCAATAATTTACCAATACGGGTTGAGCCAGTGAATGTCAGCTTGCGCACGATTGGGCTTGAGGTCATCACGCCACCAATAGCTGGTGCGTCAGTGCCTGGAACAATATTAAACACCCCAGCAGGAATGCCCGCTTCTTCGCCAAGAACGGCTAGCGCAAGGGCAGACAGTGGAGTTTCAGCCGCAGGTTTCAGCACCATCGTACAGCCTGCCGCAAGGGCTGGGCCCACTTTGCGCGTGATCATCGCATTCGGGAAGTTCCACGGTGTGATAGCCGCGACAACGCCCACAGGTTGTTTGATGGTCACAAGGCGGCGACCTGGTAATGGTGATGGAATGCTTTCACCGTAAACACGCTTACCTTCTTCAGCAAACCACTCAATAAAGCTAGCACCGTAAGCAATCTCACCCATCGATTCTGTCATCGATTTGCCTTGCTCTGCGCTTAGCAGTTGCGCTAACTCTTTTTGGTTATCCATCATTAAACGGAACCATTTATTTAAGATTTGGCTACGCTCTTTAGCAGTTTTTGCACGCCAAGCGGGCAAGGCTTTTTCGGCTGCTTCGATAGCGCGTTGGGTTTCTACTGCGCCCACATTGCTGACTTTGGCAATCACCGTGTTATCCGCAGGGTTAGTCACCTCAAACACACTTTTGTCTTGGGCATCAACCCATTGACCGTTAATGTAAGCCTGTTGGCGGAATAATGTAGAATTGGTGTTTATGCTCATTTTTCGTTTTTCTCCGAAGACACGGATTGGATTTGTGGGCGGATGTTTTTAGCCGATAGACGTTGGCTCGTAAAACTTAATCCAGCACAAATCGCCATCACAAGTGCCATAGCAAAAGGGGATTCATCCTGTAAGACAGAAACTGCAACACTGGCGAGCGCTGCTAATGCAAATTGAATTGAAATCGCAAGTGCGCTTGCACTGCCAGCAATTTTGCCGCGATGTTGCAGTAACAGTGACAAACTGTTGGTGCCGATAGCGTTGACCATCGATAGGAACAGCACCACAAGAATAACAATTATGGGGAGATTTTGTTGGTAAAAAAGTAGCAAAAGCAGACCAAATGCTAGTTGGAAGCCACTTTGCATGGTGAGTATGCGCGTTAAACTGTAAATTTTTAGCAGTTTCACGTTCAGCAATAACATCACAATCATCCCCAAAATATTGCAGCCGAACAACAAGCCATAATGCTGTTCAGATACCCCAAAATAGTTGATGTACACAAACGGTGAACCACTGATAAAGGCAAACATTCCGGCAAAAGAGAAGGCCATGGTGCCGATAATGCTCAGTGCTTCTCGGTCTGTGAGCACCTGTGTGTAGTTTTTAAACGCCACACAAAGTAAATTCTCTGATGTACGTTGGTGGACTAACGTTTCGGGTAACAGCAGGAAAATAGCACTCACCGAAATCAAACCAACTAACGCCAACAGATAAAAAATTGCCTGCCACTGGAAATGAATTAATAAGAAGCCGCCCAGTAAAGGAGCTAACAACGGCGCAATCATGGTGACTAACGTCATCAATGACAGCACTTTCGGTAATTCATTTGCAGGGTAAACATCCCGCGCGATTGCCCTTGCCATCACGATGGCGGCACCGCTACCAAACGCTTGTAGCGCCCTGAAAATAATCAAGGTGTTGGCATCAGTCGCTTGGGCACATAACAGGCTTGCCACAGTAAAAATAGCCAGCCCACTTAACAACATTTTTCGCCGACCCAGTAGGTCACTGAGTGGGCCGTAAAACAGCATGCCCACACAGAAACCCGCAAAAAATGCCCCGAGGGTATACTGCATTTGCCCTTGTGTTGCATGAAGAGCAATGCCCATCTGGGGCAGGGCAGGAAGGTACATATCGATAGACAATGGCCCAAATGCTACCAATGATCCTAATAATGGAATCAACCAGTGTGGGATGTGTTTATCGAAACTTTTGACCATCGTGCCCTCGTTTTTTGCGCTCAACGATTACGCTTTGAATAAGGCGTGAACGTTGTTTTGTTTGTAGTTTAATACAGGGTCAAGCTCTTCCATGGTAAATGACAGGGCTAATAGGCGTTTTGCTGTTAAATCTGCAAAATGCGCTTTGATCAGGTCGAAAAGCATTTCCCCCGTTTTTTGCCTATCTTCGAGGGAGCGACCTGCACCAATTTTTAGCGTCATATGCACGAAAGCATAATCATGTTTACCGTCTGCCATTTGCCATGTATCTAACCAAATTGCACGGCTACGAATGCCGCCTAATGGAAAAATACCGGTACCCGCAAGGGCGTCATTGACTTTGGCAAATAACTCGGGAAGCTTAGCTTCTTCACGGATATTTTCGGTACATTCTGCATAAAAATGTGGCATAACAACTCCTTACGCAGTTTCCGTTTGCTTATCAGTGATATAGCTTGGCAGCGGGAACACAGCATTGAGCTGCCCTGTGCCAGAGCTGGCGAATAAATCGGTTAAGATTTCCACTTGCTCGGCATATTTGTCCCAACCTAACATGCCAAGTAACATAACTGTGTCATGCATATGGCCTTCGCCATAGCAGTAGTCCGCGTATTCAGGTAGCATTTTGCAGAACTCTTGGAAACGGCCTTCACGCCATAATTTGACGACACGTTTGTCCATTTGCTCATCAAATTCACGGGTGTAGCTATTCATGCCATCTTCCGCTTTTTGGTCATCGATAAAGCGGTGTGATAACGAACCACTGGCTAATACCGCTACCGTACCATCGTATTTTTCAATGGCAGTGAGGACGGCTTCGCCTAACTTGCGGCTGTCTTCAAAGCTATGTGACGTACAAAATGCAGAGATTGAAATCACTTTAAAGTGACGGTCGCTATTCATATAGCGCATTGGAACTAAGGTGGCATATTCGAGAGTTAAGCTTGGAATTTCATGCGCTTGAGCACGAACACCGAGCTTGCGAGCCTCTTCACCAATCATCTGGCCTAAGGCAGAGTTGCCATCATATTCATATTCCATATCGCGAATGAAATGTGGAAGTTCATTACTGGTATAAATACCTTTGAAATGATCGGCACAGTTGATGTGATACGCGCTGTTCACTAACCAGTGGGTATCAAAAACAATAATGGTATCCACGCCTAATTCACGGCAACGACGGCTGATTTCTTTATGACCATCGATAGCGGCTTGGCGACACCCATGGTTTTTACCTGGTAGTTCAGATAGGTACATGGATGGGACGTGTGTTATTTTTGCAGCGAGTGCTAGTTTACCCATTTCATCCTCTCTTACCCGTTATATTTTGAGCTGTAGCGGTGTTGGCTGCACAAAACCACCCTAATCACATATTTATGTATGCTCATAGGGATGATTCCGCTTGCCGCCTAGCTACAACTCAAACTATTTAGGGTAAGGAACGAGTTTACCCATAATTTGTTGTAGCTATTATTTGTTGTGAATCATTTACAGTTCAAATTTTTATAGGTATCTAATTGATAATAAAAATGACTTAATAAGTTACACACCCCAACGTGGGATATTGTGGTCTCCGTAGGAGATACACACGTTCTTCATTTCGGCGAACACTTCAAAGCTGTACTCGCCACCTTCACGGCCAACACCAGAGGCTTTTACGCCGCCGAATGGTTGGCGTAGGTCGCGGACGTTTTGGGTGTTAACAAACACCATACCCGCTTCGATACTGCGTGATAAACGTAGAATTTTGCTGACATCTTGCGTCCAAATATACGAAGCAAGGCCATACTCGATGTCATTCGCCATGCGTAAACCGTCTTCTTCAGATTTGAATGGAATTAAGCATGCTACAGGGCCAAAGATCTCTTCTTGCGCGACACGCATACGGTTATCAACATCAGCCAGAACCGTTGGACGTAAGAAATTACCGCCTTTAAGGTGAGCCGGCAGGTCTGTTGGTTTATCAGGGCCACCCGCTAATAAAGTTGCGCCTTCTTCCATACCAATGCGGATATAACCAGAAACTTTGTTCCAGTGTTGTTCGCTGATCAATGCACCGACTTGAGTTTTTGGATCGTTAGGGTCACCGACGATCAGGCGGTTTGCGCGCTCAGCAAAGCGTTTCACAAACTCTGGGTAGATGCTTTCTTGAATGAAAATACGTGAACCTGCGGTGCAACGCTCGCCATTGATAGAGAAAATGGTGAATAAAGCTGCATCCAGTGCGCGTTCGATGTCTGCATCTTCAAATACCAGAACAGGGGATTTACCGCCTAGTTCCATTGAGTATTTTTTCAGACCCGCGTTTTGCATGATCATACGACCCGTCGCAGTACCACCCGTAAAGGAAATGGCACGAACGTCGTGGTGCTTCACTAATGCATCGCCCGCTGTGCTGCCGTAGCCTTGAACCACGTTCAGAACACCCGCAGGGATACCCGCTTCTAGGGCTAATTCACCAAGGCGGTTTGCGGATAATGGTGATAACTCAGACATTTTTAACACTGCGGTATTACCGAGCGCTAAACAAGGTGCTGTTTTCCATGTCGCGGTCATAAATGGCACGTTCCATGGAGAGATTAACCCACATACACCCACTGGTTGAATGAGGGTGTAGTTCATCATTTTGTCGTCAACCGGATAGGTACGACCATTCATTTGCTGACAAATTTCAGCAAAGAACTCAAAGTTATGTGAAGCGCGTGGGATCAACACATTTTTAGTTTGGTGGATTGGTAAACCCGTGTCTTTAGTTTCCATTTCCGCGATTTGAGGGACGTTTTCGTCGATCAGCTCACCCAAGCGGCGCATTAAGCGAGCGCGCTCTTTCATTGGCGTGTTAGCCCATTTTGGAAACGCTTCTTTTGCTGCCGCAACCGCTTGGTTGATTTCGTCTTGACCGCCAGAAGCAACTTCAGCGAGTACTTCGCCAGTGGCTGGGTTCGTGGTTTGGAAATACTCTTTGCTGGCAACGTTCTTACCGTTGATCCAATGATTAATCTTAGTCATTACACACGTTCCTCATAGTCTTTTTCGCTGATAATGGTATTGACCAATCGGCCAACGCCTTCAACTTCAACAATGACTTCGTCACCTGGTACCACATCAGACAACCCTTTTGGCGTGCCAGTTGCAATCATGTCGCCCGGTTGCAGTGTCATAAAGTCACTGAGATAAGCAATTAAAAATGGAATATCGAAAATTAAATCTGCCGTGGTGCCTTTTTGGCGTAATTCCCCATTCACATAGGTATACAGCGCAAGGTTATGTGGGTCTTTCACATCGTCTTTATCCACTAACCATGGGCCAATCGGTGTTAAGGTATCGCGGCTTTTTACCCGTAAATTCGGGCGGTAGTAATTTTCTAAATAGTCGCGAATTGCATAGTCATTACACACGGTGTAACCCGCGACATAATCCATAGCATCTTCTTTAGATACTTTATGTGCTGTTTTACCAATCACCACCACCAGCTCAGATTCATAATGCATGTATTCAACATTATCTGGGCGAACAGACACTTGGCGATGTCCTGTTAAGCTGCTTTCTGCTTTTAAGAAAATTAATGGCTCTTCAGGTGGCTTAAATTCTAATTCTGCGGCGTGGTCGGCGTAGTTCAAACCAAGGGCGAATAGGGTACCTTGTGCAGGGGGTAACCAAGTTACATCTGCGGAATCACCGGCGACAACGTCTCCGTTGGGTAATGTAATGGCTTCGTTATCGCCTACAGTGACGGCATATTCCGTCCCTTTAAAAAGGATTTTTGCATGCTTCATTATTTTCCTCCTGCCGCGACAACAGTATTTTTCAGGCTAGGGAAGCCTTCTGCTTGAACCACGACTTCATCACCCGGTTTGATAGTAACGCGTTGTTGTGGGGTTCCCATCAGGATCACATCCCCTTGTTTCAAGGTGGCAAAATCACTGAGGGCAGCCACTAACTCACTGGCATCGCGGATCAAATCTTTTGTTGACCAACGATCGACTTCTTTGCCATTCACCTGAGTGATGATATCGACAGGGGCATTCAGTGAGGTTTTTACCATTTCGCCAATTGGGCAGAAGGTATCACGGCATTTTGCTTTGATAGCAGGGCGGTAGAAAGTGTCTTCTGGTAGGCTCACTTCATTTGCAAGCGCAAACCCAGCGATAAATTTTATGGCATCCGCTTTGCTCACTTTACGTGCATCTTGGCCAATCACCAGCGCGAGGGTTGCACCACTTTGCACTTCTTCACCGGCTGGGTGCAGAATCTGTTCGCCAGAATTGATGCGCGTATTGCGCGGCTTAATAAACCACACTGGGGTCTTTGGTGGGGTTTTATAAGGGGCTTGCTGGAATGCCTCGAGCCAATGGCTAAGTTGGCTTTGATGATTGAGGGCAACGGCAAATACTGTGCCTTTCATTGACAACTCCTTAATGAAAAGAATTCAACTTTCGAGTAATTATTAACATATTAATAAAGTATAATTTTGAAATTAGCAATACCTTTATGGAAATGTTAATTTTAATTGTGATCGCATTAACAAAATCCAATGGCTACTCTGTAAGTGATTGTTATTAATTATTTTATTATTTTTTCAAATTTTTTTTAATTACAATTATTTAACTTCAATGATAATTAAAGAATTATTTACTCATTAATATTTTAGGGTTTTTCTTTGAGATTGTTATTTGAGCATGCTACTCTTTAACAGAGATGATTGTGGTGTGTTGAAATCACAGCAAAATGGCTGACATTATTAGAGATAAGTCAAAAATACGTAAAAATACATAATCTCAAAGTACTTAAATTGAGATTACATAACATTAATTAAGTGGTGAGTTTTAAGCTTATGCATGAATCATTGACAATTGCATTATTGCAGGCGAGAGAAACCGCAATGGGTTTTTTCCGACCAATTTTAAAGTCATATAATTTGACTGAACAGCAATGGCGTATCATTCGCGTTTTAGCTGATAACCGTTCAATTGATTTTCATGATTTATCGGTTCAAACCTGTATTCTCCGCCCAAGCCTGACGGGGATCTTAACCCGTATGGAGCGAGAAGGTTTAATTTTCCGCTTAAAGCCACTGAATGACCAACGCAAACTGTACGTTTCGCTAACGCCAACAGGGCAAGAGCTGTACGACAAAGCACGTCAAGAAGTCGAAGCAGGCTACCAAAAAATTGAACTGGCATTTTCCCCAGAGAAAATGCAGCAGCTGGCGGCGTTGTTGGATGAGCTAATCGCTTTAGAGAGCCCGGATTATAGTAATATTGTTGCTGATAAGAGAAAGAGCGCCTAATTTTCGTCATATTTCGAACTCTAGCTGTGTTGGCTTCTTTCGGCTATTTGGGTCACATACTGATGTATGCTCCCCAAACTATCCTCAATTGCCGCCTTGCTAGCGTTCGAACTCTTTAGAAAATTAATTTGTATCTAGAAAATGAGTTTGCCTTCGTCATATTTCGAGCTCTAGCTGTGTTGGCTTCTTTCGGCTATTTGGGTCACATACTGATGTATGCTCTCCAAACTATCCTCAATTGCCGCCTTGCTAGCGTTCGAACTCTTTAGAAAATTAATTTGTATCTAGAAAATGAGTTTGCCTTCGTCATATTTCGAGCTCTAGCTGTGTTGACTTCTTTCGGCTATTTGGGTCACATACTGATGTATGCTCCCCAAACTATCCTCAATTGCCGCCTTGCTAGCGTTCGAACTCTTTAGAAAATTAATTTGTATCTAGAAAATGAGTTTGCCTTCGTCATATTTCGAGCTCTAGCTGTGTTGACTTCTTTCGGCTATTTGGGTCACATACTGATGTATGCTCCCCAAACTATCTCTTTTTCTAAAATAACTCGGTGTAATAATCTGATTAACTTAAGAAATCATCTTAGGAAGCTTAGCGACAAGTTCATCGATGACGACACGAGTTTTATAAGGCAGCCATGTAGAATTTGGCCATATCAAATTAATTGAGAAAGCTGTACAGGCGCTATTTGGTAAGATTTGCTGCAGCTCACCTAATTCGATTTCCCTTGAGATTAACCAATCAGGAAGCCAGGCCAAGCCAATCCCATTACATGCCGCTGCTGCGATGGCGGTAAAATCGTCAGTTGTCAAAATCGTGTTAGGGCAAAAATCAACGATATTTCCAATGTCATCTTTCAGCTGCCAATTCTGAATAACGCCCCCTCGCTTATACCCAATAGCAGGGTGATGACTTAACTCCGCTAAAGTGAAAGGCTCCGCGTATTTTTTTAGAAAGTCAGGTGATGCACAAAGCACCATTCCATGCTGGCCAAGTTGGCGAGCTTTAATAAAAGAGGAGTCTGCTAAGGTTCCAATGCGCACAGCAAGATCGACGCCTTCCTCAAGTAAATTGATTTGTTGATCACTGAATGCAAGATCTAGCTTAAGTTCAGGGTAAGTCTGAGCAAGGGAAAATAGGATCGGCATAACGCATTTATGGCCAAATAAGACGGGTAAGCTCACTTTTAGGTGGCCTTTAACGAGCACTTTTCCTTTTTGTATTTCATCTTCTGCTTTATGAATGCTATCAAGAGCCAGGCGGGATTGCTGATAAAATATCTTACCTTCTTCTGTTAATGTCTGAGTGCGAGTCGTGCGTTTGAACAAGTCGACACCGAGCCTTTCTTCCAATCGTGAGATGGTCTTCCCTACAGCGGAACGCGTGAGAAAAAGATTTTGTGCGGCTTTAGAAAAGTTACCGCTTTCCACAACAGCGACAAAAACAGGTATGCCACTTAGGTCATTTAACATTTATTGGTTCCTTTTAGGATACAATAACCAGAAATAATGTCACTAATAAGGGTAAAAAGACAGTGATATTCTTTAGTCATACAGTTAATACGGGAATATGACTATGAGTAATCTTTTAATTTTGAAATCTAGCATTAATGGGCAAAGCTCCTTAACCAATCAATTGATTGATGAATACCAATTATTGCGCGAGCAGGCAGGCTACCAAGATACGATTATTGAGCATGACCTGACGACTATGGCGTTACCTAAACTCAACCAATCGCTTTTTTCAGCTATGCGGGGAGGGGACGATTCATCTTCATTAGTAGGAAATGGCGTGGAAATATCGGATTCGCTAATTAATGAGCTAAAGGAAAGCGATTTACTGATTATTGGTGCCCCAATGTATAACCTTAATGTCCCTACTGACTTAAAAAAGTGGTTCGACCTCGTTGTACGAGCGAACAAAACTTTTTTCTATACTGACCGTTACCCTCAAGGGTTAGTCAAAGGGGTTAGAGCAGTAGTGATTAGTTCTCGAGGGGGAGTGCATGAAGGCCAACCAACAGATGTCGTTACCTCTTATTTGCGTGCTGCTCTCGGACTTATCGGAATAAATGATGTTAATTTTATTTATGCTGAAGGAATGGATATGAAGCCTGATGGGCGTAAATTGGGTATCGCCAATGCGAGGCATTACCTTGCCAACGTTACTTAAATGATGTGTGTAGGTAAGTCCAAACTCGATAACCGTGAGTAAAAAAGATAAAAAACAGGCGGCTCATTTTTGAGTTGCCTGTTTTTTATCTTTTTTGTAACGGTGGAATTACCTGTAGGGTTACTTATGAAAAACCCTTCAACAAAATCATTCCTAATAAAATCAAACGATTGGTTATTAGCATATAACATTTATTTTTACCGCCAATAAAGAGTTAATCGAAGCAATAAAATAAAAAAACACAAAAAAACGTATTAAACATGAAAAGAATAAATTTTATTCATGGTGGATATTTTTTATCTAAAAGTCATCAATGAGAATGAGTTACATTACGTTAAATTTACTATTCATGACGTAAACTAAAATAACATGACAAATCAACAAGCTTTGTGGCGCTTATTCTGCTTATCGTTATTTATCATTTCTCCTTATGGTTATGCAGAAAATCAATTGCTGGGCTCATCACAGGAGAGCGTTCAATTTGAACAAAAGCAACGGTTAGAGTTGGAGCTGAAACAACGTAATCAACTGGAAAAACAAAGAGCTATCATTGTTGATGATGCTTTGTTAAAACCGACTCAAGATGAAACCTGTTTTCCTATCGACAAGATCCAATTTGTCGGCGCCACGCAGCTTAGCGCCACAACGCAAACGCAATTAACCTCAGCTTATCTCAAACGTTGTCTCACACTTAGCGAAATACATGGGCTCACCAAGCACGTTACTAATTATTATATCGAGCAAGGGTTTATTACCTCTCAAGCCATCATCCCAGAACAAGATTTGTCTTCACATCAATTAATATTGCAAGTTATTGAAGGGAATATTGAAGCTATCGAGATAGAAAATTCTCCGAAGCGTTTGGTTCATCAGGTCTTTCCTTATCAACAAGGCAACATATTAAATTTACGGGATATTGAACAAGGGTTGGAGCAACTCAATCGATTATCGTCTGCTAAATACACTATCGATATCCAGCCTGGCAGCCAAAATGGTTACTCTCGGATTATTATTCATCAGCAAGGGAAAAAATGGCCACTCACAAGCCAATTGAACCTCGATAATTCAGGGATGAAGGCAACAGGGAAACAGCTACTTACTGGCAGTTTGACGGCTGATACCCTTTTGGGAATTGGTGAACAGTGGTCAGTCTCAGCCAATAGCGACATGGAAGGAAGCGCATCCCACCATAATCGTTATATTGTTGCGAATTTGAATATCCCTTATGGCTATTGGTCTTACCGCTATCAATTTTACCGTAACAGCACGCTACAACCGTTTAAGACGTCGGGCCAGCAATACCGTTATGAAGGCAAAAATACCAACCAACAATTTGATGTCAGCCGTTTAATTTATCGTGATGGCAAGCAGCGTTTAACCTTACAAGGCAGTTTAAAACATAAAAAAGCCAATACTCAGTTGGCTTCCCAAACGCTGAGTATCAGTAGCCCAACGCTAACCTCCCTCTCATTTACCCCGCAGTACAGTACCACGCTCGGGCAAGGTTATTTCACGTTTAACCCTTCGGCTGAATGGGGAATTTCTGCCTTTGGCGCCTCATCGGATACGCTCGCGAAAGACTCCCCACGCAGCCATTACCGCAAATTTAGTCTAAGCAGCAGTTATCAGTATTTTTTTCCCAATGGTTTGACCTATTTAACCTCATTTTACGGTCAATATTCCCCCGATAATTTATACGGTATTGAACGTATCAGCATCGGCGGTCAGTACTCTGTCCGTGGCTACCATGAGCAGTCTTTAAGCGGTAACCGTGGCGGGTATTGGCGTAATGAAATTAACAAAGACATCGCCAATACGGCAATTGGGCAACTGCGTTTTATCGGTGCTTTAGATTATGGGTTTATTGGCTCAGATAAATACCACATTGAACATGACACCCTTGCGGGGGGAGCCGTTGGTCTCTCTTTTACTGGCAATAGCCTGTTTTATTCTCAGTTTTTACTCAGTAAGCCTTTGCATTATCCCTCACAACTTAAACCAGACAATTGGTCGGCCTATTGGTCGGTTTCATTCTCTCTGTAGCTTTACGTTTTTAAAGGATTATTTATGCTCAATGAACAGTTGCCTTCGCGCCCTAAGCGGCTATTAAGTTACACCATTATTTTATTAACGGCTGTCTACCCTTTACATCCCGCTTGGGGTGCAGCCATGACGGCGGCAGATAAAAACACCCAAGTCAGCCAACAAAATAATATTCCAGTTATTAATATTGCCACGCCGAATGGGGCGGGGATATCACACAATAAATTCCAAGACTTCAATGTGGATAAACAAGGCGCGGTACTCAATAACGCCACCAGCAATGTGAACTCCCAAATTGCCGGGCAAATCAAAGCCAATGCTAACTTAAAGGGGAATGCTGCCAATCTGATTATTAACGAAGTCACAGGCAGTAGCCGCTCAGAATTACAAGGAAAGCTGGAAGTAGCTGGCAAAGGGGCGAATGTCTTAATTGCCAACCCAAATGGGATTACCTGTAATGGCTGTAGCTTTGTAAATACCCCTGCGATTACCTTGACCACGGGGAAACCCATTCTGGATAACAAGGGGGCTTTGTCTGCGATTGAGGTAAAAAAAGGCAGTGTGGTTATCGGCGCTAATGGTATGAATGCCGAAGCGCAAACCTATGCCGATATTATCAGCCGCGCCACCGAATTGAATGGGCAAATCAAAGCTAAGAACTTGACTCTGATGCAAGGCACCAACCGTGTCGACTTTCAAAAAGGCACCGTAACACCGATTGCGGGTGAAGGGACAAAACCCAGTATTTCGGTAGATACCAAAGCACTGGGCGGCATGTACGCCAACCAAGTTAAATTGGTCAGTACTGAGGCGGGGGTGGGAATTAACCTCAGTAATGTGCAAATCAACCAAAATGACCTGACATTAACTGTCGATGGCAAAATTACCCTTGCAGGCAATATTCAAGGGAAAAAAGACATTAATGTCAGCACCAAAAATCTGCAAATTAATGCCAATGCAAACGTGAATGCCACCAAGGACATCACATTAGCCACCAATACCCTGACCAATAACGGGAAAGTTATCGCTGGTAAGGATATGCGTGTCTTTGCCGAGTCGGTCAGCAATACGGGCAATAGTGCGCTTATTCAGGCACAAGATAATCTGTGGATGCAGAAAAATGCCAAGGGGGATTTGAGCACCCTGATTGAAAATAAATCGGGAACGATAAAGACCAATACCGGGGATTTGGTTGTTCGGACGAAGAAATTGACTAATTCAGCAATAACATCGCCTATAAAGATATCCGATATCAATGCGACTACCAGTGATAAAAATGGCTCTTATGTGTCTTCTTTTTTTGGTAAAAGGCAAGGAGTTGTATCGATTATTTCACTCTATCCCCGATTAGAAAGTTTTCCCTATAAAAAATGGTTTGGGGAGATGGATTTTATCAACAATGACAGTATTAATGTTGAACGAAAACAGTATTCTAGCCAGGGATATGTAGGTGCTATAACATCAGGAAAAAATACCTATATTAATGCAAATGATTTAGTGAATGACTTTGGAAAAATCACTGCAAAAAATAACATAATATTGACGGGACAGAACGCATCTGTTGGCTCATTTAACTCAGGGAAATTAGATCTTTGGTATAAATATGATACATCTAATGCTGATTTAGGGCAATTTGCAGATGAAAGTGATGATACAGGAACTTACGATATATTTTATGTTAGTGAGCCAATAGACTTTAAATTGCTCGATAAATTCTATTCTTGGTCTCCTGATGTATTAAGTTATCAGTCTATATCTGCGGGAAATAATGTTGTTCTTGATTTTAAAAACACTATTAACCTTGAAAGCAAACTTCCTAGCACCGAAAAACCTATAGCGAAAATAATGCAAGTAGGTGCTCCTTCCTTTGCCATTACCGCAAAAAATATTATCTTAAATTCTAATAATATAAATATTTCCTCCAACTTACAGTCTGGAAATGACCTGTCTATTATCGCGGGTCAAAATATCAATATTAATAATGCACAGCTCGTAGCCAATCAATCACAAAGCCTAATTGCGAATAACGACCTTAATCTTAAACAAGTCAATTTAACCGCGAAAGACAGTACGTTAATTGCCAAAAATGGCAATATCTCGTACAGCTTAAACCCTGTCTCTGCCTTTAAAGATAATGCGTTATCTCTCCCAGTTATTAACGCTGCGAATTCGTTACATATCCAAGCGGGTAAAAATGTCACTTTCGATAATGCGCAATTAGCTAAAACGAATAAACTCACCCTCAGTGCCAATGACAATATCGTTATTCGCCGCGATGAATCCAATCTAATGAAACTCGCGGCTTTAGAGCCAGTCGCAAATATCAATGCGTTACTCACGAAAACAGGAAATTGGGCTAGTTCGGGGGAAATCAACCTCACCGCAGGTAAAAACATTGAAGCACGGGGTATAACCTTTAACAGTGGAAAATCCCTGACGCTCAATGCGGGTCAAGATATTATTTTAGGTTCTAAAGCCATTAAAGATGTCGACAATGTATTTAAAACTAATCGATATCCAGAATTGAGCTCTCAACTTATTGCGAATGGCAATATTACGTTAAATGCCGCTCGTGATATTGATTTGCAATCCGCCAATCTCCAATCCAAAGACAAGCTCACTGCATTGTCAGGTCGTGATATTAAATTAACCGCTACCGCCTACTCTGCCATTCCCAACCCTAATGAAGATAACCAAGATGTGCGCTATGTGACCTCAACCCTTTCAGGGGATAAAGGCGTCACTCTTGCTTCTAATGGTGCATTAACCGCGCAAGGTAGCACAATCAAATCCCTAGATGACATCACCATTTCCAGTGGGGGAAATGTACGCTTAGAGTCTGTCAAAACCCAATATCGCAAGCAATCAGGTAAACGATTTGAAGAGTTATATCGCCAAATTGGCACTGAAATTAACAGTGGAAAAAACCTGACTATGTTGTCAGAGGGAAGCATCCTCTTCCAAGCGTCTCGTCTCGTTGCCAAAGGTGCGATGGATATTGCGGCAAAAGGCGGGTATCTCTACGCACAAGCGATGGAAGAAACCAGCCACTATGAAGAGCAAAGTAAAAAGTGCAATAAATGGACGCTTTGTATCACCAAAAAAGATGTCAAAAAAACGCGCAGTGAAACGACGAATAAAGTCACTGAATTTACCGCTGGCGGCGATATTAATTTGTACGCCAAGGATGATGTCACGTTAGAAGCCACCAAAATTAATGCGGGCAAGAATGCCAAAATCACCAGCCAAACAGGTAAGGTAAATTTTAAAGCGGTGAAGAACACCACTTTTGAGCAAGTGATTACTAACTCGAAAGGGTTTTATATCACCCAACGTAATAAAGGGTATACCGAAGATAAATGGATTTTACCGAGCCTTCATATCGGCGGGAAATTAACTGTTGATGCGAATAAAGGCATTACCGCAGATGTTAAAGCCAAAAATAACCAAAGCTTACAAAATGCCCTTAATGCCCTTGGACAAACCGAAGGCACAAAGTGGCTTGCGGGTCTAAAAGACCGCAAGGATGTGCAATGGGGATTAGTTAAGGATGCGTATGATAGCTGGGATTATAAAAGTCAAAGCTTAAACCCAGTCGCTTCAGCGTTAATCATGATAACTGTTGCAGCGATGACATCGGGTACTGCATCGCAGTTTGCCGCTTGGGCAGCATCAGGAACAAGTGGAACCACCGCAGCGGTCATCTCAGGCGCAGCCTATTCAGGTATGACAGCACTTTCCACGCAAGCGGCGGTCGCGCTGGCAGAAAAC
This sequence comes from Providencia sp. R33, assembly GCF_019343475.1. Lineage (NCBI taxonomy): Bacteria > Pseudomonadati > Pseudomonadota > Gammaproteobacteria > Enterobacterales > Morganellaceae > Providencia > Providencia sp. R33. The sequence goes on from NZ_CP072453.1 coordinate 4,620,195, forward strand.
CAAGGAAATCTATCCAAAACACTTAACTCGCTGGGTAAAAGTGATACCGTCAAATCTATTATCACTCAGATGGTGATTTCAGGGGCACTTAATGGCCTTGATGCCAAGATGGGCTGGACGACAGGTAACCCCGCTGATGCCAAATTACCACTATTAAGCAATGGAGATTGGAATAAAGTCGCACAGCGTGTTGCCGCGCAATCCGTGATTAGTTCTACCGTGAACACAACAATTCAAGGTGGCAGCTTCACCGATAACTTCAAGAATGCCTTACTCAGTAATATCGGGAGTCAGATTAATGCCGAAGGCGCAAAGCTGATTGGTGATAACGGTGAAATTTTAGAGCATACAGGTAAATTATTAAGTCACTCAGTTGTCGCAGGTGTGAGTGCTGAAATAGCAGGGGGAGATGCAAAAGGCGCAGTTGTTGGTGCGTTAGCTGCCGAGTTAGCTGCAATAACATTGAACAGCAAATTGTTTGAATCCAAATATCTCAATGAGCAAGAAAGACAACTCGCATTGCTACAAGATGCAATTAAGGGTAATGAGGCCAAAACTCAATTTACCAAAGTATTAGGCGGGTTTGCAGGGGCATTAATCACTCATAAGCCAGAAGGGGCATTTTCTGCCGCTAATTCAGCTGAATTGGTTTATACGTATAATTATACAGAGCATCAACTCCAGCAAATAATTATAGAGAACAATCTCGATATGATGGCGGCGGCTAAAGGAGATAAAGCCGCCGCACAAAGAGTTGCTGCAAGAGAACAAGCTGCTGGAGTGGTGGGGTTAGTTGCTGTCGGCGGGGTAGCAATCATTCTCGGAGGTGAAATAGTTGTTGCCGCAACGCCAGAAATTGCGGAAGGGCTAAAATTAGGTTTCATTGGATGTAAAGCCAGCCTCAGTTTTTGTGCTAATAAGCTAGGCTTAGTGGTTGCAGATATAGCTGCACCTGAAGCTGCATTATCGACAGGCGCAATTGGAGGTGCGGGTTATAAAGTTGTAGTGAGTTCTGAAGAGGCACTCAAATCATTAAAAAATGCAATACCAACCACCTCAAAAGAGTTATTGGCTTCCGGTAAGCTTAATATTTCAAAATTAATCCCTATTATAGAAAAAGAGCAGTTGCATGCCTCTGCGACTAAAAAATTGATTGAGGAGATCAATCGATTCCCGTCTAAGACGCAGGCTACAAATACAGCCACCATGATAGGTGCGTATGATCCTGTAACAGGAAAGATAGCTATTGGATACAGCGATGGTAAAATTTCAGCTGAAATGCTGAACAAGGACACTGTAATTTATGTTAAGAAACAACTTGGAGTTGAAATAGGTGAATATACAAAATTTTGTAAAAATACAGTTGGTGCTTGTGCTGAGGTATCAGCAGCAGACTCGTTGATCAGCCAAGGAGTCAAGCCAGAAAATATCCGATTTACCCAAGCGGTCAGGCCGCGAGAGGTTTGGGGAAAAGATACCATTCCGATAAAAGCAATAAAAGAAACATGTGATAATTGCCTAATTACATGGCCAACAGGAGTAGATAAATGAGTATTTTAGATATTAATTGGGAACCTAGTTTTGGTTCGGTTTTTACTTGGTTTGCTATGGATAAAAACGGAAAAATCGCTGTCATGATTAATAATAGTTTTGGTGATTTACCTAAATCGTTACTGGCGATTAGTAATGTTACAGAACTATTGAATGATTTAAATGAATACATGTGGGAAGAATCAGCAACCTTTGTAAACTATCCCCTCAATAAAGATGGCTCAGCTATTTTAGATTTATATTCATCATGTCTTTATCGACATCTATCTTCGAAAAAAGAAGTTGAAGAGTGCATAGAAAACGAGTTAATGACTTCGGGACATTACAGTGATACTAATCTGTCAGTCAATAAAGGTTTCTTTATTTATCAAGCTATAGAAGGCAATAACCCTGGGGATGATTACCCCGTTGGCTATGATAGTGAAACTAAGATGGGGGATTATTTTCGTTATTTGATGCCAACTATTTATGCTTCAATTGACGATTTTCCCAAAGAGTTGCGCCATGGAATTGCAGTATCAGATACCATTGATTTCACTGCAGACCAATTATTCGATAATAATAAAATTAGTGAGTATTTTCCTCGTATGTACCATGATTAAGACTATGGGCCATTATACGAAAAAAATAAAACATGACGAAAATTAGGAAAGTATCATAAGTACCCGCCATCTTTACGTAACGATGGCGGGTACTGTTGAGTAAACTTTAGCCTCTAACGCCTAAATTTTCTCTTTTGGGCTACTTACCCAGCAAGTGTAAGAAGTGAATATGTTTTTCATATTGGTCGAGAATATCGTGGATGATCTGCTCTTTTGCCCAGCCCATCACATCGTAGTCTTGGCCGCCTTCTTTTAAGTGGATTTCAGCGCGGTAATAGCGTTGTTCTTCACTCTTTTCGTCATCTGTTTCCGTGCCCATACCCGCTAAGGCAAAAGATGGCTGAACATAGTAACGTAGGCGAACTTCGTAGAAAAAGTTCATATCGTCGCCTAAATCCACCTCAAAACCGATTCTGTCATCTTTGTCTGTGTGAATATGGCAAACCGTGCCTTGCTTAGCGAGTTCTTCAGAAACCATCTCCATTGACGGCTTAACAGACTCTTCCATAAAGCGCTTCACATGGGCACGCTTAGGGAAATAGACAATATTGCGCAAGCGACGTTGCCATGGAATTGGGTTACGGCTTGCCGTAGGCGCAATCGTCGCTAATTGCTGGCTATCGCGCTTATAAGCATCCACTCGCAACGCTTTAAATAACCCATAAATAGAGGCAAGCAAGACCATTGCAAACGGTAAGGCGCTGGCAATGGTGAGAGTTTGCAGCGCTTGTAAGCCACCCGCCAGTAACATGGTAATAGCCACGACGCCCATCAGCCCAGCCCAGAAAATACGTTGCCAAATTGGGGTATTAGAGTCACCGCCAGAGGCCAGTGTATCGACCACCATCGCCCCTGAGTCCGCCGAGGTGACAAAGAATACGACTACCATCAACATGGCAAAAAATGACAATGCAGAGGAAAATGGGAAATAATTCAAGAACTCAAACAAGGCAAGGGAGACATCCGATTGCACGGTTTCGGCGAGCTTTACCGCTCCTTGGTTCTTGATAAGGTCAATGGCAGTATTACCGAAGAACGTCATCCACATCAATGTGAACCCAGCAGGCACGAATAACACGCCCATGACAAACTCACGGATAGTACGACCACGGGAAATTCGCGCGATAAACATCCCTACAAACGGTGACCATGATAACCACCAACCCCAATACAGTAACGTCCAGCCACCTAACCAATCGCTTGATTTAGGTTCATAGGCGTACAAATTAAAGGTTTTGGTCACAATCTCAGAAAGATAACCGCCCGTATTTTCCACAAACGATTTTAATAACAGAACAGTCGGCCCCAATATTACAATCAGCAACAGCAGCAAGAACGCGAGACCTAAGTTAAGTTCGGATAAAATGCGAATGCCTTTATCCAACCCTGAGACCACAGAAAGCGTTGCCAGTGCGGTAAAGGTGACGATTAACCCCACTTGCACCATTTCATTCACCGGCCAGCCAAACAAGTGGTTTAGACCCGCATTGACCTGCAATACACCGAAGCCTAATGAAGTGGCAACACCAAACACCGTACCAACGACTGCAAAGATATCAACGGCATGGCCAATAGGGCCATAAATGCGATCGCCAATAATTGGATACAGTGCAGAGCGTAGTGTCAGGGGTAACCCGTGGCGATAACTAAAAAACGCTAAAATTAAGGCAACAATGGCGTAAATGGCCCAAGCGTGTAAGCCCCAGTGGAAGAAGGTCAAACGCATGGCTTCTTTTGCCGCTTCAATGGTTTGGGCTTCACCCACAGGCGGGTTGAGGTAATGCATCACGGGCTCAGCGACCCCGAAGAACATCAAACCAATCCCCATACCTGCGGAAAACAGCATGGCAAACCACGACACATAACTAAAATTTGGCTGCGCGTGGTCTGGCCCCAGTTTTATTTGCCCATAACGGGAGAGTCCCAGATAAGTCACACTCAGTAGGATAATGGCTACAGCAAGGATGTAGAACCAACTGGCGTTGTTAAACAAGTTTTGTTGAAGATGACTTAGATGAGATTCTGCGACTTTTGGCATCAGTGCGGCAAAGCCAACAATAACCAAAATAATAATGGCAGAGCTATAAAACACTGGGGGACTAATTTTAGAACGAACTTTTTTCGAATCAGTAGCAATTTGACTCATAACAACCTTCTTTTGTTTTATTTTATTTTTGGCATACCAAGAGTGAGAAGGGTATGCAACGACCTGTCCTTCTTAATGAAACAATGGATAATTGCGAAAATATTCCCTAAGGGAACGTAATAGAAAGAACAATAAAAACGCGTTATACGTGGTGTTGTTGACAGTGAAAACTGCCGAAAAAAATGATAAATATCGAGTCTTTGCCACCTCGGGAAGTTAAAAAATAGGCGGTTATACTGCCATGATATGGATGAATGATCAACAATAGGGGGAAATAAGATTGGTTAAATGGATGGAATATCATGTTAATTATCAATTTATTAATCATTAAGAATGATAAATTTACATGTTTTACCAATAAGTTAAGGAAGATAGGTGAAAGTCACTATTAACTTGTTATAAAGTGCGGATTAGTTGATGATAAAACGTATTATCTCAATTGGCTATCCTTACTCCCACGCCGATTATAACCACTAAAAGCGGCTTGTTTTTTATCTAGTTCAGATTGGCACTTTAGACAGAGTTTCACGCCTAATACGGCTAATCGGCGTGCTTCAGGAATAGGTTCGCCGCACTCTTCGCAAAATTCGGCGCTTTCGCCTGAAGGCAATTGGCCACGTGCCTTCGCAATTGCGTCATCTAGCGTGGCATCAATTTGTTCCTGCACTGCATCTTCATTTGCCCAGCCATTAGCCATAGCACACCTCTAATTGATTAATAATTGACCTAACATTAATATAGAGGCGAGAACAGTAATTTCAAGGGCAGGGTTAACGGTTTAAAGATAAGCTCATAAAAATATGGTCCATGCCATCTTCATCGTACATTTCCCCTTCGGTTTGATAGCCTAAGCTTTGGTAGAACGCAATGGCGGTGTGTTGGGCTGAAAGTCCGATTTTTTGATGCTGATTTTCAGCGCCATATTGCTGGACAAATTTCATCATTTCACGCCCTAAGCCTTTGCCGCGGTGCGTTTTTTGCACGGCTACACGTCCGACTTTGATCAGCCCATCATCTAAAAATACACAGCGCAAAACCGCTGCAGGTTGCTGGTTTAAATATAAAACCACATGCAGTGCGGCATCATCATATTCATCCACATCAATGTCAGCGGGGAAGCCTTGTTCTTGAGTGAAAACTTGCTGGCGTAGGTCAAAAGCATCTACGACCAGTGCAGGGTTTGCATGGCCAAGGCTGTGTTTGATTTCCATGGAGAGTCCTAGTATTGACGTCATAAAATAAAAGAAGGTTTACTATATAACGAGATAGCCATTGGAACAGGTAGGTTTTGGTGCTTTTTAGGATGTTAATAGATAAAACAGGCAAATGCAGGTGAAAAACCTGCATTTGAGGTAATGATTAAGTGCGATTGCAGCGCGCTTAGCGTACTTTTTTAAACATTACTTATTCTCTGTTTTTGCATCATTTTCAGCTTTGATGGATTCTGTTTTTTCTTTAACGTCAGTTGCCACTTCATCAGCTTTATTGATGGCATCTGTTTTAACTTTTTGACCAAGTGCAGAAGCATCTTGTTTCAGCTCCTCTGCTTTATTTTTTGTTGCTTCAGTAAGTTCATTGGCTTTTTGTTCGCCATCGGCCTTGAGTTGCTGAGCTTTTTCTTCAGCTTGCTTAACAGTATCGCTAGGTTTAGATGAGTCATCACAGCCTGTTATGACAGTAAATAGACCGACAAAGAATAATGAAGCGATGATTTTCTTTTTCATAAACATGTCCTTAGAATTAAGTGAGATTAAAACTATTTATCAGCATTAATACTTGTGCTCATCGTTTAATATAGCTGAGTTTAAGCTTTTTATAAAACCAATGGATGAATTTTTGAAATATTAAAATGATTTTTGGTTTTCTGGCATTGTTAATTTCTATCTTATGCTGAATATTCATGGTTTTTAATGGTTGGGGAAGTTATCGCACCTAAAGCTCAATAGACAGGCTAAACTGATTGCACAAGAAGCAAAAAAAACGTTTTAAATTAGGTAAATAAAAGGATAGCAATATGACGTACTATTATTCGTTTATCATTTTAAAGTTCATTATTGGTTTCGCTATCGTTATTACCCATATGAATTTATCTGGAAAAACACAGCTCTCCCAAATGACTCCGATTGATTTTATTGGTAATTTTGTTTTAGGGGGGATTATTGGAGGGGTGATTTATAGTGATACGATACCGCTGTATCAATATATAACGATTTTAATGATTGGTGTCTTATTTATTAGCTCTTTGAATTTATTAACAAAAAAAGTGAACTTTTTCCGTAATGTGGCGATTGGCAACCCAATACCGATTATTAAAAAGGGGCAATTCATTATGGAAAATATACTCAAGAAAAAAAATAAAATAGATATCATCAATATCTCATCGCGTATTCATGCCCAAGGTATTCATTCATTTCAAGAAATTTACTACGCACAAATTGAGCCTGACGGGCAACTGACCATCATTTGTGATGAAAAAAATATGCCTTCGGTTATTTTAATGAAAGATGGTGTGATAAGAACCAGTGAGTTGGAATCGATAGAAAGGGATGAAGCTTGGTTAAAACAACAGATTGAATTTCAAGGTATTGAATCACTTGATGATATTTTCTTAGCGGAGTTCTGGCGTGGTGAAGTCACTTTTATTTTGCAAGATGGCAAAATAAACCGCGAAGGTACACATGAACTAAAAAGCATTGCTTAAGGTAGGCAAGTAGATGAAATGCAATGCACTCCATCTACTTGTAATGACATTACTTCTTCAAATCATCATAAAGCATGATTGAGGACTTATTATCAGGGTCACCGATATAACGAAGCTGAGGCTTAAACTCTGTGCTAAACAGGCTCTTTTCTGGTTCATAACCTGTGTAGTTGAAGCCCGCTAAGTCAGACCATGCGTAGATAAAATCCATCGTACTAAATGGACGGGTTGTTTTATCATTTAAATCAAACTGATGGGTACTTAACCATTCAGGTGATTGCCAAACAAGAAACGGCACATTGTAGATAACCTTGCTTGGTTTACCTTCACTACGGCCTAACATCTCATGTGGTGGTGTATCATAGACATCTTCCCCGTGGTCAGAGAAAAAGACTAAGAAGCCATTTTCTTTTGAAGAATCAAAGTCTTTAATTAAGGTAGACACCACATAATCATTATAATGCTGTGCATTATCATAGGCGTTGTAATCTTTGACTTGGTCATCTTTCAGGTTAGCTGGTACCAAACTGTCCCTTTGCGTAAACACCGCTTTATCTTCAGGGTAGCGGAATTCATAACGCATATGGGTCCCTAGCAGATGCACCACGATAAATTTCTTTTCTGCTGGGTCGGCAAGGGCTTCTTTGAACGGGTCGAACACCACGTCATCGTAGATACGCGAACTCTGAGCCATATCATTATTGAGGTAATACTGCTTATCGGTCTGGCGAGAGAAGGCCGTCAGTAGAGTATTTCGCTCAGTCATGGTTTGCTGATTGGTGATCCAAAACGTTTTAAAGCCTGCTTGCTTCATCATATTCATGATAGAAGGGCGGGAGTTAAACAGTTCAGGCTCAGTCTGGGTCGCAAACGTGAGAATTTGTTGTAGAGCTTCAATGGTATACGGACGAGGGGTTACAACATCATTAAATACCGATAAGTTAGCGGGGTAGTCTTTTGCCAGCTCAGCTAATTCAGGGGTCGTTGGGCGCTGATAACCGTACAGGCTCATTCTATCGCGGCTGGTGGACTCACCAATCACTAATACGAAAGTTCGTGGTGTACTGCCATTAGCATCCACAAAGTTCGCAAGTGGTGGAATTTTGCTGTTATCGCGGATCAGCTCTTCCATATTGGCTAACTGATTTTTATAGAGGAAGTAACCACTAACAAACTGCCATGGTGCGGCGTAAGCCAATTTGCTATTCACATAGGAAGCCACATTTGGCAGTGGTCTATCTTGTTTGATGCCTTTGTTGTAGTACGGCACACCAAATAAAATGACCAATATCAGCAAGGAAACAACCACGTTGCCTTTTTTCGGTATATAAACCGGTTTTAGGCGTGACCACAAGAAAATAGCCACTAAGGTATAGGCAAGAATGACGCCAACCACTTTAAAACTAAAGTATTGTTTGAGGAATTCCCCTGCTTCATTGGTATTGGTTTCAAACATCACAAACATCACGCTTTGCGATATTTGATGGCCGTAAACCACAAAGTAAGCGAGGGCGACCACAGAAGATAGCCACAAGATGACCCCAATAACCCCTGAGATAAGCTTAATTTTCCGTGGGAAAAGTAAGGCAGGGATTAACCATAATGAGCTATACAGCAGTGAATCTCTCAGCCCGATGCTGTTACTTTGGCCAGTGACGACCACATAAAGCTGCAATAACGATGAGAAATACCAAAAGTAGATTAATAGCCAGAACAGCGATAACCAGCTAAATTTCTCTGTGCGTGTAATGTTGAGCATAGTATTTTTAAACTCTTATTTTCTTTAATCGCGAAGTAATATTGAAAAATAATCGAAAAATCGTTTTTTAGATTTACTGGCCTAACTTAAGTTCAATAATAGTTTGGTCATCTATAGTAAATCTTTAAGTATTTCTTAATGTTATGTTTTTTTTGGCTAAATGGCGCTGAGTGCAATCCATTTTAGCTCATCACCTAATAAGATGATTTTCAATTATAGACGATGTTTTATCATTCATAATCTAAATGACAAGATAACGAATTATCGTTTGTTATCGGGCTAGCCGAATTGATATTATCTTTTGTTATATTTATGGTATATAAAAAGTTTTAATGGTTTGCTGAGAAAGGGTGAGAGTCCGTCATGTTAGATAACGCGTTTGTGGCTTTTTTGAGATCATCCTTAACGATTAGGATCGTACTTTCTATTTTGATCATCATTGATGGTTCGATGATTTTAAAACCCGTATTAAGCGCTTATACAGATTACATTGACTGGCGTGAAAGTGGTTTTACTGAATGGTTAAAATCATTAGGGTTTATGAAATTATTGGATATTCCGCGCTTTTTACTCGGTATTTCACTTATTTTCCTTTCTCTCTTTATGTTAAACGGTGCGCGTATCGCTTGGATTTTTGCTCTGTTTTTATTAGGAATAATTTCATTTGTTGACCTACGACTCGCGCAAGAAAATATTCACCAAGGTTATTTTTCACTGTCCTTATTTACTGCATTAGGGCTATTTTGGAAGCTTTATCATCACCACAGCTTAACCAGTGCCGGCTTTGTGGCAATCACTTGTATTATCTCGTTATTGTTATATTCCATTTTTGGCACCCTCTATATTGGCAATGAATTCTTACCTATCGTAAAAGATGGCACCACGGCCTTTTATTTCGCATTAGTGTGCATGACGACTGTTGGTTTTGGCGATATTGTGCCTGTAACGTTAGATGCTAGGGTCTTTACTGTTACGGTGATTATTTTAGGGATCACTATTTTTACCACTTCAGTGGTGTATGTTGTTGGCGTATTGGCAAAAGGCACAAAAGAAATTGTGCGCAAGAGGTTTTCATATATGAAAAATCATTATGTGGTGATTGGTAGCACGCCAATGGCGGTCAATGTGTATCAAGGGTTAAAAAAACGCGAGCTACCTGTGGCGGTTATTTGCCAAGAAAATCACCGTAGCCATTACCCTGAAAAAGACAATATTGTCACAGGCGACCCTACCAGTTCGGAGCTACTTGCCGCCGCGAATGTTAAACATGCAAAGTGCGTGCTTATCATGACGGACAGTGACTCACTCAGTACGTTTGCTTTATTGGGTGTCAGGGAATTAGCGGGCAACGATAGCACTGTGAAAACTGTTGTCTTGATCAACCAAGAAAGCAATATGGATAAAATTCGTTTGCTTAAACCCGACATGTTATTTTCGTTATCAACCTTAGGTTCTGAAGTTTTGATGCAAGTGCTTTGCGGTGAAGCAATATCGAGTGACTCCATCAGTGATATGCTGTTGAACAAAATTGCCAAACCTTAGAATAATAAACAGGAAATCAGCGGCATGCTAAGTGCACAACAAGTCAGTTGCCATCGTCAAAATCGCATTTTATTTCAACAGCTTGAATTTACTGTTCAACCCAGTGAAATTTTGCAGGTTGAAGGGCCTAATGGCGCAGGGAAAACCACGCTTTTACGGATGATGGCGGGGTTACTTAAGCCTGACGAAGGGGATGTGTGCTGGCAGAATCAACCGATTGATAAACTTAAAGAAGAATTTACCCGTCATTTGCTGTATTTAGGCCATAAACCCGCGGTTAAATCGTTACTCACGCCATATGAAAACCTCAAGTTTTATCATCAAATGCACCATAAAGGGCCTGAGGGCGAGAGCATATGGCAGGCTTTAGAGGAAGTTTCATTGATTGGCTTTGAAGATATCCCTGTGAACCAGCTTTCTGCGGGGCAGCAGCGCCGAGTGAACCTTGCGCGCTTGTGGTTAAGTGAAGCGCCGTTGTGGATTTTAGACGAACCTTTTACGGCAATTGATGTGGCAGGGGTTGAACGGTTAACGATGCGTTTTCATCAACATGCCAAGCAAGGGGGCATTATTTTGTTTACCTCTCACCAAGCAATGTCAGGGCAATTTGGTTCATTAAAACTGACAGGGGGAGGTGAATAATGTTTTGGTTATTAATTAGGCGAGAACTGAAAATTGCTTTTCGCAGTTTTTCTGAGTTAGTTAACCCACTGTGGTTTTTCCTGATTGTTATTACGCTTTTTCCGCTGAGCATTGGGCCTGAGCCCCAGCTATTATCGCGTATTTCTGTGGGTATTTTTTGGGTTGCCGCAATTTTGTCTTCTTTGCTTTCTTTAGAGCGTTTATTTAAAGATGACTACCTTGATGGCTCACTTGAGCAGCTGTTGTTAGCGCCTCATCCTTTGTTTATCACCGTTTTCGCAAAAGTCATTGCGCACTGGTTAGTGACAGGATTACCGCTGATTTTATTGTCACCGATAGCGGCGCTGATGTTGTCATTTAATGGCGATACCTTAATGGTACTTGCGGGAACGTTGCTGCTCGGTACGCCCGTTTTAAGCTTTATTGGCGCGATAGGCGCAGCGCTGACAGTGTCATTAAAAAAAGGCGGTGTGTTAGTCAGTTTGCTGGTATTACCGTTATATATTCCTGTGCTGATTTATGCGACAGGTACCATGGAAGCCCACAGTTTCAAAATGCCATTAGATGGCTATTTTGCCATTCTCGCCGCATTATTTGCCGCAAGTATTACTTTCTCCCCTTTAGCAATTGCGGCAGCGTTGAAAATCAATATTAGTAATAGCTAAAAATTACATCATTTTCATTATAACAAGGGTAATCACCTACCCTTTTATATTCATTTTAGTTATTTTCACTAATCGAAATCTTTTTCACAATAAAATCCAAATCAATAAGAAAATCTTACTCATTTTTAGAGTGACTATTAGTTACGCTTTATTTTTGTCGTCAAAAAAAGTATATGGATATTGATTTTTATATCGAATTAATCAAATTTAATCATTAATTTAACTCTATATTAAATAATATCAGTTTTTTTCTTTATTTTTTTGAAAATCTTTCTTACAAATTAAATATTTAATAAAAACAGTTGGTTGATTTATTTTTCCATGGGTGTAATAAAAATGCTGGGGCTAGTCCGATTGTAATTTAACTCAAATTATGTAAAGTTGCGTATATCGACCTAACTCAAATAATAGTGATTAATAAAAATAATGTTTTTAAAGCGTAATTTTATCTATGGATCAATTTTACTTACCGTTTGTTTTCCTATTGTCGCAAAAGCCTCATTATTGAAACCTGATAATACAGATAATTTATTTAATCGGCAGACACAGCAGCAGCAAGCGCAACAACAACAGTTTGAAGCGAAAGCGCCTGATGTCAGCTTGCTTGCTCCTATTGCAAAAACACAGTTGCAATTTCCTGAAGAAACGCCATGTTTTGTGATTGAACAGGTTGAAATAACAGGACAGAAAGGGCTACCTCATTGGGTTCCAGTGCAACGTTTAGCCAATCAAGCAGTTGGGCATTGCATTGGTATTGATGGCATCAATCTCTTAATTACTGACGTACAGAATCGTTTGATCAGCCATGGTTGGATCACTTCCCGTGTGTTGGTGCCTGAGCAAGATTTATCCACGGGCACACTTAAATTGGTGGTTTTACCTGGTAAGGTACAAAAAGTTCTCTTTACTGATGACTCTTCTCAATACAGCACGTTATATACCGCGATGCCAGCGCATGCTGGGAACTTATTAGATTTACGTGATATTGAGCAAGGCCTCGAAAATTTGCAACGTTTACCAACTGTAAAAGCGTCGATGGAAATGATCCCCGGGGATGGGCCGGGTGAAACGCAAATTGTGATTAATCGACAACAGTCACGCTACTGGCATGCGAGCGCATGGGCAGATAACACAGGGTCAAAAAGTACCGGTAAAAACCAAGCAGGTATTATGCTTGCCTTGGATAATCCTACTTCGCTTAGCGATCTTTTCTACATTACTGCAACTCGCGACTTGAGCTTTTCAAGTAGTAAAGATACGACGAACTACAGTGCCCACTATTCTGTTCCTTTTGGTTATTGGCAATTTGCAACCACAGCAAGTGATTATGAATACACACAAACAATTGCTGGTATGAATGATGATATTCAATACCGTGGGAAAAGTAAGAGCTTAAACTTGCAGCTCAGCAATGTGCTATATCGCGATGCAACAGCAAAAACTACGGCAACGTATGATGTTAACTTACGGGAAACACGCAACTTTGTTCGTGATACCGAAATTGAAAACCAAAAGCGCCGTACCACCTCTTGGAAACTGGGTCTCAATCATCGTCAATATATCGGGCAGTCAACGATCACTGCGAGCGCAAGCTATCAGCATGGAACTCGTTGGTTTGGTGCGATGCCTGCTTTTGAAGAAACGAACGATCCTAACTCAAGGGAATATGCTACAGCGCTGGCAAAAGTGATGCAATTTTCGGCCTCCGCAAGCATTCCTTTTCATGTTTTAGACCAACAACTGCGTTTTGAAACCCAATATTTACGCCAAATTAGTGACAGACAGCTCACTCCTCAAGATCAATTCAGTATTGGTAACCGCTGGACGGTCCGGGGTTTTGATGGGGAACGCACACTCAGTGCAGACCAAGGGTGGACGCTAAGAAATACCCTTTCATGGGTAACACCAATTCCGAACCAAGAGCTCTATCTTGGGGCAGACTATGGGGAAATTGGCGGGCACGGCACATACCGTAATCTTGGCAATCACCTTGCGGGGGGCGCAATTGGCCTGCGAGGAGCGATCAGTGCGGCTAACCTCAGTTATGACCTCTCTATTGGTACACCATTCTCTAAACCTGACGGATTTAAAACGGATCCGGCGACGTTTGCATTTTCTGTTAACTGGAATTACTAAGGTATCTCAGGATGAATAAGTTATTTTACCGCTTAATTTTTAATGCAGCGCGCCAAATGGTGATGGTCGTTGCGGATATTACTCGCAGCCATCAAGCAGGGCCTGCGTGCCAAACAGAAAACCGTGTTGAAAAAGCCGCAAATAGCCGAATTCGCTGGTCAATTAAACGCATTGTTACCAGCCTTTGGCTGACGTTGGGTATGGTGAGTATGAGTGCCTCTGCATCAAATATTAAAGCGGATGGTAACGCACCGGGCAATCAGCAGCCGACGATTGTGAATACCCAAAATGGGTTACCTCAAGTGAACATTCAAGCGCCTAATCGTGATGGCGTTTCACGTAACCAATACAGCCAATTTGATGTCGATAACAAAGGAGCGATCCTGAATAACAGCCGCCACGACGTTAACACACAATTGGGTGGAATGATCCAAGGTAACGAGTGGCTGTCAAAGGGTGAGGCGAAAATCATCTTAAATGAGGTCAATAGCCGCGATCCGAGCCAATTAAATGGTTTTATTGAAGTTGCAGGGAAAAAAGCCGATGTGATCATCGCCAACCCTGCGGGGATCACCTGTAATGGTTGTGGGTTTATCAATGCGGACAAAGCTTTGCTATCGGCAGGTAAGACCTTGATTGAAAATGGCAAAATTAAAGGGTTTGAAGTCGATAAAGGTAGTATCAATATTATTGGTAAGGGGTACAACGGTAACGGCACCAACTATACGGCGTTAATCGCTCGCTCAGTCAATATTAATGCCAAATTACACGCTAAAGATTTAGCAATTACCACAGGGAAAAATACCGTTGCTGCGGATGGAAAAACCATTCTTAAAACAGATAATTCCACAACGGCCGATAAACCTGAATTTGCTTTAGATGTTGCCGCATTGGGTGGAATGTACGCTAATACCATCAAAATGCGTGGAACAGAAAATGGCGTAGGTGTACGAAATGCGGGGCATATTGGGGCAGAAGCTGGGGACATCACTTTATCAGTGGATGGTAAAGTGGGAAACTCGGGGGTGATCACGGCAAGCCAAAATATCGCCATCGACACCGAGCAATCCATTCATAACCAAGGTACTGTTTTAGCTCAGCAAAATGTGAAGCTTAATTCTAAGCAGGCAATCACCAACACCGATAAAGGCCAAATGGTTGCAGGGCGTGATGCGAACTTAAATGCCGCACAAATCAATAGTGACAAAACCGCGTTGCTCGCGGCAGGGGTCGATAGCAAAGGAAAATTAACTTCGGCGGGTTCTTTAACGGTTAAAGGTGATAAAAACGTTACGCTTCAAGGTGATATTGTCGCTAAAGAATCGTTAACTGCGACAGGGAGCGAACTTGACCTTTCGTTTTCAAATACTCAAGCTCAAAACATCACACTGACATCGACAGCAAAAGAAATTCGCACTAAAGAAGCACATCTGCAGGCAACGGATAAAGCCACATTAACGGCAAAAACAGGGATTGATAACCAAAAAGGGGAAATTGTTGCCAAAGAATTGTCGTTAATTGCCCCTGAATTTATTCATAACCGACAAGGAAAGCTGGTACAAACCGGTCATTCAAAAAATACCTTACAAACCAAAGTACTGGAAAACCAGCAAGGGGAAATTAACCTTGCGGGTGAGACAATCATCACCATCCAACAGTTGAATAACCAGTCAGGGCAGTTGCTCAGCCGTGATGGTAAAGTCGATATCCAAAGCCAAAACCTGAACAACCAACAAGGCACGATTTTAGCCTCCGGTAAACAAGGGCTAGCCATCAACGCAGACAAGCTCGATGGACAAAAAGGAGAAATTCTGACCAGTGGCGGCCTAAGTTTAGCAGGACAATCCATGAATTTGGATAATGGGACGACACAAGCAGAGCAAATCACCTTAAAAGCCAATGCGCTTTCTCATCGCCAAGGAAATCTCCTCCAAACAGGCGATAAAGCCATGACGGTGGACGTTGCGACGACCTTGGATAACCATGGGGGAAGCGTGTCATCCAAAGGTGATTTACGCATACAGGCAGATAACCTTGATAACACTGATGGAAAATTATTCACCAGTGCTAACAAACAGTTAGAGATCACCGCAACCACAAAATTGAATAACACGCAGGGCGTGATCCAAACCGATAAATATTTAGCCATCAAAGCCAATCAACTGGTGAATACACAAGGAAAAATCAGCAGTTTATCAGGCGCTGCATTACTCACTGCAAACCAGTTGGATGGCCATAAAGGAACGGTTTTTGCACAAAACTCTCTGCGCATTGAAAGCCAAGATATCAATTTAAATCATGGGTTTACGCAAGCTAATCAAATCACTATTTTAGCCAATAACTTTTCCCATCAAGGTGCAACGTTACTGCAAATTGGGGAAGGAAAAACGGAACTACGCATTCAAAATCATTTTGATAATCAGCGTGGGGAAATTTCCAGCAATGGGCAAATTGAGGTTTCAGCCAATGAGTTGAATAACCAAGACGGCAAAATTATTGCAGCGAAATTAGGGCAATTATCCCTGAATATTCAACAAGCACTGAATAATACCCAAGGCACATTATTAGGTAATCAAGGTATTAAACTTGTAGCAAATCGTTTGATTAATCAATCAGGTAAACTTATCGCGAGCTTTGGTGATAACCAGCTAACACTTAAACAGCTAGATGGCGAGAAAGGCGAAATTCTCTCCAAAGGTAAGTTGGCTTTAACGGGAGAGAATCTCAACCTTAATGATGCAATTACCCAAGCAGATAATATTCAAATAGACGGGAAAAATCTTTCCCACCAACGTGGAAAAATGCTGCAAACGGGCAGTGAAAAAGGCCAAATAAAGCTGACTCAAACCCTTGATAACCAAGCGGGTAATATCAGTAGCCAAGGCGCTTTACATCTGGATGTCAACACGTTGGCTAACCAACAAGGTACGGTCGTTGCCGCGAAAGTGGGCGCATTGTTTATTAATGCGAAAGACAGCGTGGATAACACGGCAGGAACGCTGTTTGCTGAGCAAGATTTTACATTGAATGCCTCGCGACTCTCTAATGTGGATGGCAAGGTGATTAGCAAGCAAGGGGACATGCTGATTGTTGCTGATAATGTACAAGGCCAGCGTGGAGAAATCGTCGCAGATGGGGAGCTTGTACTGCATGGGCAAGATATTGACTTGAGCGCAGGAAATACACAAGCCAATCACATTCAGCTGATAGCGAAAAATCTAAATCATCAGCAAGGTACAATGACCCAACTCGGTGAGCAGCAAGGTTCACTCCTTGTTTCTCAGCACCTGAATAACCAAGCGGGTAACATCAGTGGTAATGGTTCTTGGCAGATAACAGCGAATACGTTAGGAAACCAACAAGGCAAAATATTCAGTGCAAGAATGGGGGCGTTAAACCTACAGATTCAGAAGGTACTGGATAACACGGGTGGTACCTTAACTGGGCGCCAAGGGGTATTTGCTGATACCCAATCACTGATTAACCGCACAGGTAAAGTGATTGCGAGTATGGGTGATATTACCTTGAACAGCCAATCTCTTGATGGTGATGAGGGCGAGCTATTGGCTGCGAATACCTTGAATATTCAAGGTGAAACGCTGTCATTAAACCAAGGGATTACTCAGGCTGATCAGGTTTTGATCACGGCAAATACGCTTGAACATCAAAACGGTAAATTATTACAAACAGGTAATAAAGCAGGGGAAATCACGCTGCAAGGGCGGCTAAACAACCAAGCAGGTGAAATTGGCAGTAATGGTGACTTTACAATCACAGCCGATTCCCTTGATAACCAAGATGGCCAGATCTTAACAGCAAATAATGGTCACCTATCCATTGGTGTAAAAAATGAGCTAGTCAACAAAAATGGCGCTCTGGTGGGTGAAAATGGCCTGAAAATCACCGCGAGGGAGTTGGATAACCAACACGGTAAAGTTGTCGCGCGCCATGGAAATAGCACATTAGATATTACGAATAATATCAATAACCAAGCGGGGCTAATTGCAGCTGAACAACTATTGCAGATGCGTAACCAAGCCCTGCAAAACCAGCAAGGGTACATTCAGGCCAATACCATCAATATCGATACCCAAAAACAGTTATTCGATAACACCCAAGGGTCATTGTTAGCGCAACAAAAACTCACATTAAACAGCGGTAAAATTGAGAATCAACAGGGAAGCATTCAGTCTGGTAGTGACATGCAGATTGATACCCATGGCGAGCAATTACATAATACACAAAGTGGTGATAATAAAGGTATTTATGCACAGGGCGGGCTAACGTTAACCTCGGGGGATCTCGATAACGAAAAAGGCCGTATTGTGGCAAAAGGCCCATTGGCGCTTAACAGCCAAGCGTTAACTAACCAGCAAGGTTTGATTGGCAGCCAATCTGCTATCTCGATGAAAACTCAGCAGTTGGATAACACAGAAGGCACGGTTAAGGGGCAATCTATCGTCCTTGATACTCAAGGCCAACGTTTAACTAACACCGGCAAAACAGATGATAAAGGGATTTTTGCTAGCCAAAAACTGGCGTTAATGGTTGGTGAGCTGATTAACCAACAAGGCCATATTCAAGCAGGTGATATCAGAATAGACACACTGAAAAACCGTGTCGATAACTCCCAAGGGGAAATTTTAGCCAGTCTCGGGTTAAGCCTAAACAGTGGCGAGCTTGATAACCAACAAGGGCGGATTCAAGCTGGCCAGCAGTTAGTTTTGGACACTCATGGGCAGCTTCTAAACAATAGCAACACACAAAAAAGTGGTGGGTTGTTAAGTGGTGGGAGCTTCACGCTCAACAGCGGCAAATTAACGAACCAGCAAGGGCAAATCCAAAGTGCGGGGGCAAGTGCATTAACCTCTCAGGCCTTGGATAACCAGCAAGGGCGGATTTATTCAGGTGGCTTATTGGATATCAATACTCAGAAAAACGATGTATTGAACCAAGAGGGCGTGTTGGCGAGTGAAGGGCAACTCACTCTAACAGCCAATGATCTGAAGAATCAGCAAGGGTTTGTGCAAGGTAAACAAGGTTTAAATATTGATGCTAATCATATCGATAACCAAAAAGGTACACTCTTAAGCCAGTCTTCAGCGCAAATCACAGGCGCCACCCTGAATAACCGCGAAGGAACATGGCAATCACAGGGAAATAGCCACCTGACGATTACGCAACGTATTGATAACCAACAAGGACAAATTTTGTCTGGGGCGGATTTACAGGTTGCCAGCCAATACCTGAATAACACCAAAGGTACTCTTCAAGGGCTGAACAACGTTGAGTTGGTTTTAGCGCAACAGCTTGATAACCAACAAGGTTGGATTAAAGCCAATGATAACCTGAATATCACAGCAACGAATGTTGATAACCAAAATACCGCCCAAGCAGGGCAAGGGATTGAAGGGCAGAATGTCACGCTAAAAGCGACGGAATTGAATAACCAACGTGGTGCAGTACGTGCAGGGCAAACTATTCAGGCAAATATCGCTCAATCCTTAAATAATAACCAAGGCATGGTATCCGCAGGGTCAGATTTGACTGTTGCTGATAATGCGAAAGGGAAAGCCTTAACGCTCACAAACCAGCAAGGGGTGATTGTTAGCAACGGTTCTGCGAGTGTATCTGCAAACACATTAACCGGTGAAGGGAAACTTATTGCCCAAAAAGTACTGACATTGGCTATCAATCAAGCATTTGAAAACCATGGGCGCATTCAGGCGGGGGAACGCTTAACCGCTAATTTTGCCCAAGGCTTCACAAACTATGGGTTAATATCTAGCCTTGGTGAGTTTGCATTGAGTACGACGACGGTCATTAATCAGGTATCTGGGGAAATCAGTGGTCACAATACGCGAATCAACGCCAGTGGCAACATCATCAATACAGGGCTAATTGATGGCACTTTGACCCACATTGTGGCAAAAAAACTCGATAACGTCGGTACAGGGCGTATTTATGGCGATTTCTTATCGATAGCAGTCAATACCTTATTGAATGATAAGCAAGGGGATAAATCGGCTGTTATTGCAGGGCGCAAAGAAGTTAACTTAGCGGTTTCTGAACTGGTGAACCGTGACCACGCCTTAATTTACAGTGATGGTGATTTGACCATCGGTAATGTGCTTAGTGACAAACTGCAAGCCACTGGCCATGCTAAAAGCGTGAAAAATCACAGTGCAAATATTGAAGCGGATGGCAATCTCACTCTCAAAACCTCTCTACTTGAAAATAAAGATATTCATTTAGAACTGACTGAAAAGCCGATTGAAGTTAGCCGTGAACACTTCGATTGGTTCGATTACGGTAATGGTAAGCGTTATAAAATTCAGCCACGTAATGGTAACCAAACCCGTTATGCGATTAATGATGATGGTACGCTCAATAAGGAAGTGGGCATTCACTATGAAAAATCCAATCGCTGGCGGATGTTTGAATATGGTAACTGGACAAAAGATTTTTACGAATATGACTATAACCGTGTTGTGTATGAAACACAGGTCATTAAACGCGATGCGGCATTAATCACCAGTGGTAAACACTTAACCATTGATGGGCAGCAACTGAATAATGAAAATTCACGTGTTGTTGCGGGGCAAAACCTGATTTTAATGGGTTATGGCCTAAAAAATGAAGAAGCACAAGGCATCCGCCGTATCGTTGAAGACGGTGACACCATTTATCGTTACAAAGGCGGTGGTAAATGGAAAACTCGTACTAGCACGTCAAAATACCAAGGTATTAATAGTGAAGAGGATTTACCGCTACATTTACTGGAAGTAAAAGAGCAAGCGGGGGGAATTAATAAAACTCACTTGGATGGTGTGAAAGTCAATCTACTCGATGGCGCAGCGGATACCGTGTCTGAATCAACGATAACAGATAACCAAGGGGCATTGCTGGCAGAAACCACATTAAAAGGCGGTAAAAATACGCCTCTTGAGCTTGCTGCAGGCCAACAAGCTGAAGTGACGCAATTACCGTCGGTTTCGGCGAAAACTGACGTGAGCGACGATAAAACCGTTGGCGCGACAGCGCAGACTGGTGATGCCAATGTGGGGAATGGCGCTGATGTTCAAGGGGTAGGTGATGCAGGTGCAGGGGAAAATATCACGGCAGAAAAAGCGCCTCAAGGTAAAGATAACCTCGATACCGTGATCAGAACCGTTGGGCCAAACACCCAATTACCAGATAACAGCCTGTTCAACGTCATACCCGGCACTGACAGCCAATTCTTGATTGAAACAGACTCACGGTTCACTAACTACAAAAAGTGGTTATCCAGCATTGATATCGTCACCAATGAGCAACTGCATAAGCGCTTAGGTGACGGTTATTATGAGCAGCGTTTAGTTCGTGACCAGCTAATTGAAACCACAGGTCAGCGGTTACTGGGCAACTATAGTAGCGATGAAGAGCAGTATCGAGCCCTGCTAACTAACGGTGTGGCATTTGGTCAACAGTTTAACCTAACACCGGGTGTCGCACTTTCGCCTGAGCAAATGGCTAACTTGACCAGCGATATCGTATGGATGGTAAATAAAGAAGTCACCTTGCCTGATGGCCGTGTTGAGATGGTGAGTGTACCGCAGGTGTATGTTCGTGCACGCCAAGGCGATCTAAACGGCAATGGAGCACTACTTGCAGGGCGCAATGTGTCTGCCAATATCACGGGCGACTTGCTCAATAGTGGTGAAATTAACAGCCGCGAATTAACGGATTTACGTGCAGAAAACATTGAAAACAGCGGGCGCATTCAAGGGAAAGACGTTCAACTCAACACATTGAAAGATATAAACAATGTGGGTGGTGAAATCCGTGGTTTAGATAGCGTATCACTCTCAGCCGGGCGCGACATTCTCAGTGAAACTGCGCAGCGTGGCGAAGGCAATTCTCAATGGCTCGACCGCCCTGCCAGTATTTATGTTACAGGGGATAACGGCCAACTGACCTTAAAAGCCGTGCAAGATATCAACTTGATTGCAACGGATGTCGGCAATTTAGGCGTAGAAGGTAAAACGTCCATTATCGCTGGGCGTGATATCAGCTTAGAAACGCGAGATGTGAGTTCGGCTTTTGATTACACGCATAATTCAACGAATTATTACCGCGGCGAAAATAGCACTGAAGTGGGCACCCAAATCCAAACTAAAGGGGATTTAACACTGTCCGCAGGGCAAGACCTCTCCGCTCGCGTAGCGAATGTATCCAGTGGCGGCGAATTAGCCGTGAATGTGGGGCGTGATATTAACCTGACCTCTGGGGTGGAAAGCAGTGATTATGCTAAGCACACCAAACACACGGACAAAGGTTTTCTATCGAGCACCACAAAAGAAACCCATGATGAAGTCAACGAGCGTACGGCAATCAGCAGTACGTTAAGTGGCGATAGCGTCAAAATGACCGCAGGTAATGACGTCAATATTCAGGGCAGCAATGTTCTGGGAACTAACGATGTTACCGTCAATGCTGGTAATCAGCTGAATGTCACCACATCTGATGAGGCGTTACATGAAACGCACATGTCGAAGACGAAAAAATCAGGGCTGATGAGTACAGGTGGCTTGGGCTTAACTGTCGGGTCAACGTCTCAAAAAGTCACGACTGATAGTGACAGTAACTTGAAAAAAGGCAGCGTAATCGGCAGCTCCGCAGGTGATGTGACACTGGAGGCTGGTGGTTCAGCGAACATCCATGGCAGTGATGTGATCGCCGCGAAAGATATTAATATCACAGGCAGTGACGTGAATATTACGGCCGCTGAAAATAGCCGAACCGATATAACGACGGTGGAAAGTAAGTCTAGCGGCCTCACGGTGTCATTAGGTGGTGCTGCGGGCAGTATGTTAGACGGTATGGCGCAGACAGCGAAATCGGCGAAACAGGAAGACGATGGCCAATTAGCGGCACTTAAAGGGATGAAAGCGGGTCTGCAAGGTGTTCAAGCAGAACAAGCCGGTGAGTTGGCTGGGCTGAAAAAAGGCGGCAGTGTCACAGACGCCTTTGGTGTGAACGTGTCTTATGGCAGTAGCTCGTCAAAATCCACGACAAAAACGCAGCAAAATACTGCATCTGGTAGCAGCCTGAGCGCTGGGGACAATATTAACCTTACGGCCACAGGTAAAAAAGAGGGCAGCCAAGGCAACTTGGCAGTACAAGGCAGCCAGTTAACCGCAGATAAAAACATCACGTTAACGGCAAAAAATGATATCGACCTAACCAGTGCTAGTAACACGCAAACAGTGGATGGCAAAAACTCAAGCTCAGGCAGTTCAATTGGTGCGGGTATCAGCTCAGGCGGTTGGAACGTCAATGCCAGCGTCAATAAAGGCAGCGGTTTCGAAAAAGGTAATAGCGAGTATTACACCGATACACAGGTGGATGCTGGTAAACAACTGACCTTGAACAGCGGCAAAGATACCACATTAACAGGTGCGCAGGTCAGTGGCGAGACAGTGAAAGCCAATGTTGGCGGCGATTTAACTTTATCGAGCCAGCAAACCACCGACAAATACGACTCGAAGCAAAAAGGCGGTAGCTTGTCGGGGAGTATTGGCACAGGGTTGAATACCACGGCATCGGTGAATGTGAATAAAACCGAGATGCACAGTGATTATCAATCGGTGGATAAACAAACGGGTATCAATGCAGGCAAAGGCGGTTTTGATATCACGGTGGGCAATCATACGCAGCTCGATGGTGCGGTGATTGGCAGCACGGCCGAGGCCGATAAAAACAAACTCGACACGGGCACACTGGGCTTTGGGGATATCAAAAACAAAGCCGAGTACAAAGTGGATAGCCAAAGTGGCGGGTTTAGCACGGGAGGCTCACCATTTGAAGACCAGTTAGCGGGTAATGCGGCAGGTTCGTTATTGACCAATGTGAATAACAAAGGGAAAGACAGCAATACCACGCATGCGGCGGTGTCGGAAGGTGAGATTGTTATCCGCAATAAGGATAATCAGAAACAAGATGTCACCGAATTAAGCCGTGATGTGGATAATGCCCACGAGAAACTGAACACGATTTTTGACAAAGAAAAAGAGCAGAAGCGGATAGAGAAAACGCAGCTAGTCGGCGAGTTAGGTAAGCAGATTACGGATATTGCGGTGACGGATGCGACCATAAAAGCCACGAAGGAGGCGAACGAGAGCAAGAACATCACGACACAGCAAGAGCGTGAGGCTGCGAAAAAAGCGCTAGAAGTACAAGGAAAAGTGGTCAGCGATGAGGCAATTGATAACTATATTCACGAGCAAGTTATTCAGGCGAAAGTGAATGAATCCGGTTGGGGTGTGGGTGGTGACAAGCGCCGAATAGTGGAGTCGGGCACGGCGTTAATCCAAGGGTTGGTGAATGGCGATGTAAATAAAGCGGTGGCGAATGCGAGTGCACCGTATATTGCGAATCAAATAGCGCAACATATCCCAGCTGAAAATAAAGAAGGCCGCATAGCGGCGCACGGTATTGCGAATGTTGCATTAGCACTGGCAAAAGGTGAAAATGCAGGCGCGCAATCGTTAGGTGCGATGACGGCAGAAGCGGTGGGAATGCTATCGCAAGAGCTGTATAAGAAAAAGCCAAGTGAGCTAACGGAAGATGAAAAATCGACGGTAAGTGCGTTTGCGAGTCTGGCCGCGGGTATAGCGGGTGGATTAGTCGGCGGAGATACGTCAAGTGCAGCAAATGCCGCAGAGGCCGGGAAGACCACGGTTGAGAATAACTATCTATCAAATAAAGATGTTCTCAACATGCAGAAAGAACTGGAGATCGCAGAGAAAGAGGGCAAAGACACTCAACCTATTTATGAAAAATATGGTGCGTTGAGTGAGAAGCAAAGAGAAGAAGCGGTAGCAAAAGAATGTAGCGATAATGTGTATTGCTCGATTGCTGCTTGGGAAATGATGAACACAGGGAGTGAGCAATCTAACTCCAAATTAGCGGCTTTAGCCTCTAAGTTAAGTCCTGAAGAACAGGCGAAATTCAATGCGTTTGTGAATGCAGAGAATGCCGAAAGTGCTCATGCAATTTATCAATCACTCCCTACATCAGTTCGTGTTGCACTACAAGGTAAGGAAATTCTAGATAGTACGGGTATCCGAGGACCTGTATCAGGCTCAGGCGGTGTGTCAGCTTTAGGGATCAAAGGTAAAGGTGACAAAGGGAATAAAGAAAAAGAACAAAGTAATAGTTCTCAAAAAAATCCATCATCAACAGAGCATAAAGTTGTTGATATCAAGTCTGGTGGTAAAGGTGATTGGAATAAGCAGCTGAATAAACCTGAGCCAAATACAGTTTATAAAGTCGATGGGAACAACACTTATAAAACAGATTCTCAAGGACGAGTACAAAGTGTAGAAGCAAAACTTTCATTAAATACCAATGATAGAAATAGCTATCAGCAATGTAAAGCTGGCAAATGTGGCGTTGCTGGTGATGAAGGTGGACATTTAATTGCAACTCGTTTCAATGGTCCAGGAGAAAAACTCAATATTGTTCCAATGAACTCTAACTTGAATAGAGGTGAATGGAAAAAAATGGAGAACTCATGGGCTGACGCGTTAAAGAACGGTAAACAAGTTAATGTTAAAATAGAACCGGTATATTCAGGACAAAGTGGTCGGCCAAGTAGTTTTAACGTTACGTATAAGATTGGAAATGAGCGTCCTGTAGAAAGAACGTTTATTAACGAT
Organism: Providencia sp. R33; assembly: GCF_019343475.1. Taxonomy (NCBI): domain Bacteria; kingdom Pseudomonadati; phylum Pseudomonadota; class Gammaproteobacteria; order Enterobacterales; family Morganellaceae; genus Providencia; species Providencia sp. R33. The sequence goes on from NZ_CP072453.1 coordinate 4,645,641, forward strand.
TCTGGAGGTAAATAATGAAAACTGAACAAGAAATATATAATGAGATAGGGTTATTACTATACGGCATAGCTCCAGATGATGCTCAAAAAATAATAATGAGAGCTAGCTTATCAGCCGAGGGTGACACATGTGAATATGAATATGATTATATTGATAATGAAAATGAGTTGAAATGGCTTACAGCGGGTGGCGTCGTGAATACAAATATGCTTCACAATTTAGTTGAACTGCAAAACTATTATATTGAAAATAATCTAACGAATGGCCTTCCCGTTTGGAAAGCTTGTGAATCTACATTAGACTTAGAAACAATGAAAATTAATATAGATTTTAAATACGAAGATTAAAGTAAAAGATCCCAGTAAGTGCTGGGATCTTCGTTAAAAGCCTCACTCCTCAGCCAACCGGATAATCAACTGTCCGGCTTGACGAGTGAGGGTATAGTGGCTACCCACCTCAAATCCCAACTCATTCAGCCACTTACCGCTGATTATCAGTTGGGGGCTGGGGTTGGGTTTACCGCTGTTCGGCAAGTAACCCACTGAATATCGTCTGCTTTTGACCTCATCTTCTTTAGTCACCATCCAAATATTCCAAGCCTATCTTGTTATTTTCCTGTCTTTTTTACTCAAATACACCGAACAAACCACCGACAAATACGACTCGAAGCAAAAAGGCGGTAGCTTGTCGGGGAGTATTGGCACAGGGTTGAATACCACGGCATCGGTGAATGTGAATAAAACCGAGATGCACAGTGATTATCAATCGGTGGATAAACAAACGGGTATCAATGCAGGCAAAGGCGGTTTTGATATCACGGTGGGCAATCACACGCAACTTGATGGTGCGGTGATTGGTAGCACGGCCGAGGCCGATAAAAACAAACTCGACACGGGCACACTGGGCTTTGGGGATATCAAAAACAAAGCCGAGTACAAAGTGGATAGCCAAAGTGGCGGGTTTAGCACGGGAGGCTCGCCATTTGAAGACCAGTTAGCAGGTAATGCGGCAGGTTCGTTATTGACCAATGTGAATAACAAAGGGAAAGACAGCAATACCACGCATGCGGCGGTGTCGGAGGGTGAGATTGTTATCCGCGATAAGGATAATCAGAAACAAGATGTCAATGCGCTAAGCCGTGATACGGACAATGCCCACGAGAAGCTCAACACGATTTTTGACAAAGAGAAAGAGCAGAAGCGGATAGAGAAAACGCAGCTAGTCGGCGAGTTAGGTAAGCAGATTACGGATATTGCGGTGACGGAAAAGCGGATAGACGCGACCAAAGAAGAGACGAAAAACTTCGATAAAACACCAGTCACAGCTGATGAGCGTAAGAAAGCGATTGATTCTATCAAAGACCCGAACTTAAAAGGGGATGAAACAGCTATTCGTGAGGCGGTATTGAACGACCGCATTGAAAAAGCGGTTCAAGCATCAGAGTGGGGCGTGGGTGGTGATAATCGCCGCATTGTGGAATCGGGCACAGCCTTAATCCAAGGATTGGTGAATGGGGATGTAAATAAAGCGGTGGCGAATGCGAGTGCACCGTATATTGCGAATCAAATAGCGCAACATATCCCAGCTGAAAATAAAGAAGGCCGCATAGCGGCGCACGGTATTGCGAATGTTGCATTAGCACTGGCAAAAGGTGAAAATGCAGGGGCACAATCGTTAGGTGCGATGACGGCAGAAGCGGTGGGAATGCTATCGCAAGAGCTGTATAAGAAAAAGCCAAGTGAGCTAACGGAAGATGAAAAATCGACGGTAAGTGCGTTTGCGAGTCTGGCCGCGGGTATCGCGGGTGGATTAGTTGGCGGCGATACGTCAAGTGCGGCAAATGCCGCAGAGGCCGGGAAGACCACGGTTGAGAATAACTATCTGAGTTTTGATGAAAAGCAAAGAGAGAAAACCCTCGAAAACAAATTGAAACAAGGCACTATCTCCGATGCGGAACAATCAGAACTGAATGCGCTTAAAGAAAAAAGTGATGAACGCAATGAATCACTAATGGCTGCTTGCCAAGGTGGTATGTCAGAAGCCTGTATAAATGATAAAAAACAGGCGATGAGTGCAGAAAAAACCTATCAATTAGAAGGTGAATATCAGGCGTTCTATGATGCATTAAAAGATCATCCAGATGAAAAAAGGCAATTTGATGCACTTGTAGACGAATATTCTCGCGAAGTTAGTGCTTTGATGTACAAAGGATATACCCTTGAACAGGCCATGAATAAGATTCAGTCTGATAATAGAATGGCTGCGATATATCAGAAATCAATGGATGAGATGCCTGGATGGGCGAAATTTGGTATGGCTCTTCAGGATACGGTTGCGATGGTTTATGGAGCTAAAGCAGCAAATAACACATTAATACCATGGGAAAAAGGTTACTACAATAAACCTCAGCAAGGTGGAACATTAAATGTTGGTGCAGGTAAAAAGCCGATTGAAAATGCATATAATATTTCGCACCCAGATTATCCACGAGGATTAGGCGTTCATGCAGGTAATGCTAATGATTTATCAAATATTGCGACAGGTTCCCAAAAAGTGATTGTCATGGAAAACCCATACGGATTTAAACCGTTTAATAATGAAGTATTGAGAGTATTGGATAAAGATGGAACTATGGTAGTTACGGGGTCTTGGAATAATCCTGCTATGAAAAACATTGAAAAAGAAGCTAAGAAAAATGGGTTTAAATTAGTAGAAGTGAAAGTAATTTCAAGTGAAGGCTTTAAAAATTCAAATGGTAAGCCTATAAATAACCCAACTGTTAAAGAATATAAATTTGAAAGAGAGTGATCGGGTGATATATGAAATATGATATAGACATAACTTGTAGTTATCCGAAAATGATTTGTTTAGATAATAATATAGATCTGAAATCATATTTTTCGATTTCAGATCTTAGTAATAATTCTATTTATTCTTCAATATCATTGAGTAACATAATAGTTAATCTTGATGAAGAAGAATGGTATAACCCGATAATAAATAATAATAGCGATAGTATTGTTGCAAAAGCTTTAAAAAGCATAGGAAACGAAGAATTAGAAATGCTTACATTAATGTTAAAGAAAGCAACACTGCATATCAGCGGTATAAAATGTACTTATATTCAGATTAAATCAGGAGTAAAAAATCATTATCATTCGGAGGATAGTGAGTTTTCTATCGGTGATAAATGTATATGGCTTGTAGGCTATAGCTCTGACTATGTGGATTCGATGGTAAATATAATGTTAATTTTTAATGGTTCTATAAAAATTGAATTTGATGAGTCAGATATATTGATTGAATCAATGAATTACAAATGTTTTATTGACTCTACAAGTGTAAATACATTTAATAATGCGCTTGATTTATTCGTAGAAACGAAAAAACGATGGATGGATAAAAGTAAATTTAATGGGATAAAGTCTAGCTTATTAAACTTTGATGGTTTTATTAAATATTTTGATGATACAGAGTATGGGAGTTTTGCAATTAAAAACTACATTCCTAAAAATTGAATGCTATCAAGTAGATAATAAAAAAGCATTACTTTAGTCAAAAATATTTTTTAGCGTTCCCCCTCAGCCAACCGGATAATCAACTGTCCGGCTTGACGAGTGAGGGTATAGTGACTGCCCACCTCAAACCCCAACTCCTTCAACCACTTACCGCTGATTATCAGTTGGGGGCTGGGGTTGGGTTTACCGCTGTTCGGCAAGTAACCCACTGAATATCGTCTGCTTTTGACCTCATCTTCTTTAGTCACCTATCCAAATATTCCAAGCCTATTTTGTTATTTTCCTGTCTTTTTTACTCAAGCACACCGAACAAACCACCGACAAATACGACTCGAAGCAAAAAGGCGGTAGCTTGTCGGGGAGTATTGGCACAGGGTTGAATACCACGGCATCGGCGAATGTGAATAAAACCGAGATGCACAGTGATTATCAATCGGTGGATAAACAAACGGGTATTAATGCAGGCAAAGGCGGTTTTGATATCACGGTGATACTAGCTAATCTTAAAAAAGGTATATTAGTAATAAACTTTAAATGAATATTTTCTGGAGGTGAAAGTTAATGGACATTCGTTGGTTGAAAAAAACAAAAAACTATTTAATAAGTCATGAGGGGGGAGATCTCTATTATTTGCTCGAATCATTGATTAAAAGGGAAAAAATGACATATAGACAATTCCTTTATGATGCATCTCATGGCATTAGCAATGGTGAAAGTGAAGGATTCGATTTTGTATTGGATGGCGATTATGATGACCCAAATGACTTTGACTCTGTTGAGTTTTACGTTGGTGGGTTGGAAAGTACGGAAATGACAGTGTCTATTTTTATAGAGTTAATGCAATATTTATCAGAAAGTTATCTCATTGATAATCCTAAAGATAAAATATCAGTTGAGACATCAATGCTAAGAATTAAGCAACGTTATTATAAATTTTTATAAAGAATAATTAACTTATCCTAACCTTCAAGCGATCTATTTAGTCTGTAGTCAATACCGTCATCGAACTTTGATAACCTAAAGATGTCCACCTAGCATATAACCAGAAAAATAGATTTCTCAGTGTAGGGTGCTATAGTTTATATGAAGAATATTATCCTTTAGCACAATACGAGAGGGGCACTTATGAGCTTTTTCCAAGAGATTTTAACTAAGGTTTTTAAACCCGCGGATGCAAAAATAGAAAATAGTGCAGACCCTGTTGCAGCCATGACGGAAGCGATTAGAGCCAATATTAATATTAGTAATGATGCTATTTCAGAAAATAAAATTGATGCCATGGCTGTGCTAGAAGGCTTGGCAAAAAGTTACCCACAAAAATTGAATTGGAAAGTGTCGATTGTTGATTTATTAACATTATTGGGTTTGGATAACAGCTTAACTGCACGGAAAAAACTTGCCGCAGAGCTAGGTTACCAAGGTGACACAAATGATACTGCAACCATGAACGTGTGGCTAATTAAAGAAGTTATTAAGCAATTAGAGCAAGCAGGTGGTAATGTGAATGAGCTTGTGAATCAACTCAAAAAATAATTTTCAGCAGTGCCGTAGTGTCATGACTGCGGCACGCTTAAAGTCATCATTAAATAAAAACGGTACAGCCTTTATTTCTCAGTGCTTCAACCACTTTTGGTTCCTCAGTAAAGCTATTCCATCGTAAATCTAGCTTAATTAGGCTAGTTAAATTTATTAAACTGTCAGGTAGTGTTTGAAGTTGATTGGCTCGTAAATCCAAATATTGGAGAGATGCCATTTCACTAATTGATTCAGGTAGTTGAGCTAACTGATTAAACCTTAGATTTAAAGTATGCAATTTCTTAAGGGCAGATATTGCAGGGGAGATCGTGTGAATTTTATTTTGATTCAGATCCAGAAGACGAAGAGAATATAGTCCCGAAATATTATCCGTAAGTTCTGAAATACGGTTATTCATCAAATGTATTTCATGCATATTAGTTAATTGAGAAAGAGAGTCGGGAAAGCTTTCGATTTGGTTATTATACAGCCGCAATTCATTAAGGTTTTGTAACTGAGAAAACCAAGAGGGTATCTCAGTTAACAGGTTATCCGTTGCATTGAAATAAACAAGATTTTTTAATTGGGATAATGAATTTGGCAGAGAGCGAATGCCATTGTCGCTCAAATAGAGAAATTGCAATTGATGCAGTTTACCTATTTCATCTGAAATTTCGGCAATGTGGTTGTGCCCTAAATCTAACATTTTGAGCTGTGTTAACTTTGCTATTTCAGCAGGAATCGATTGAATCTGGTTACAGGAAAGATTGAGAACGCTGAGATTTTTACAGTGAGTTACATTACGAGGAAATACACTGAGTTTATTGTTATATGCACTGACTAAGCTGTAATCGAAAGGTGCTAGAATGTGTGTGTCAATTTCGTCTCGGCAGCTTGAATCCAGATTGAGTTCAAACTGTGAGTTTGAATGTTGGTGTAGCATCGCCTTCCTCGCTCTAATTAAAATGTATTAATTGCATTTTATCTGCAAAAAATAAAATAATGAACAACATAATAAGATTGAATTGAATGGCGTTTTAAGTCATTAATCATGCCGCTATCTATGATACAGTTTAAAAAGTTAACGGATATCAATATCAGCCTAGGTGAACAACATGTCTAATATTTTATTGTTAGATAGTGAAAATTTCTCACGCACATTATATAACCCACAAGAGCAAGACTCACCCATTGTTGTTGTCTATTTTTCTGCATCATGGTGTATACCTTGCAAAAATATGAAGCCTGTTTTTGAGCAATTAGCGAGCCACTTTGAAAAAAGTTCGGTTAAATTTGCTATGGTTGATATCGCTCAGTCCCCCATATTAGCGCCTAAATATGGTATTAAATCTGTCCCAACGATCGCTGTTTTTAAAGAGTCTCGATTGATAAAAGTGATGGCGGGAGAACTATCTTTCGCTAAAGCTGTAGAAACTTTAAACCAAATATTTTGTATTAATTAGGCGTTCGGTTTAAAGTGATTTTCCCTTTTTTATAACACGAATAAACTCATTGTTATGCTGCTATTGATTCTTGAAGGTTTACTGATTGGGTGCTTGCTTGGGTTAACAGGGGCAGGCGGTGGTATTTTGGCGGTTCCTGCGTTGATGGCGAGCCAAAATTGGACGGTGGCACTTGCTGCCCCTGTTGGGCTTTTGGCAATAACATTGGCTGCTTTTATTGGTGTTATTCAAGGGCTTATTAGTAAAACAATACGTTACAAAGCGGCTATATGGATTGCCATAGTTAGTATTCCTTTTGCCAAATATGGTATTTATCTGGCTCAAATAATTACGCCTATTTGGCTGACGTTAGCCTTCAGCCTCGTGATGCTTTTTGTTGCATATCGTACTTTTTTTAGCCAATTAACTGAACTAAACGATGTACCCTGCCAAATTAACCAAGAAACAGGCAAGTTTATTTGGAATATAAAAACGGCATCCATATTGGGTGGGATAGGAATTATTGCGGGACTTTTAACTGGGTTGCTAGGTGTTGGAGGTGGTTTTGTGATAGTCCCTGCCTTACGGAAAGTGTCCAACTTAAATATAAAAAGCATTATTGCCACTTCATTAATGGTCATTTTTTGTATTGGCAGCGTAAGCATCCTAATAAATATTTTGAATGGGTTTCAATACCCTAAAGAAATTAGCTTAATATTTATCGCCTCTTGTATTATTGGTATGTTAATAGGGCGATTAATCATGAATTATATTTCATTGAAATTAGTTAAAAATATATTTGCGAGTTTAATTGTTATGGTCTCTATCGGGCTGCTCTATTCAATATTTGATGAGTTAAATATAATTTGAATTGTATGTTTAATTATGAAATAGAATAAATTAACTCGCTCTATTTGTGATTTAATTATTTTTGCATTTTATGGTGCATATCACCCTTTTGGATTTTAGTGAGTTATTGTGCCACTATTGAAGAAAAACGATTTATCTTCACCATCAATACGGTATAATGAATAATCGCATTTCATCTTCTCTGATAATAGCTTAAAGGAATTTCACTATATCAATCAGGGGTGTCATTAAAGGTTGACTAATATAATTATGACAAAACAAGATAGTTCAACAACAATAATTGATATAGCTAAGCGTGCAAATGTTACTGATATTACCGTTTCACGTGCATTTAACCATCCTGAAATGGTAAAGAAAGAAACAAGGGACAAAATATTAGCAATTGCTCAAGAGCTCAATTATGTTCCAAATCTTTTTGCACGAAATCTGAAAAATAAAAATAGCCGTATAATTGGTGTGGTTACGGATAGTACATTTAACCCTTTCTATGTGGTACTCATTCAAACCGTTTCTCGTTTAGCGAAAGAGAAAGGGTATCAAGTGATGATTTTTGATTCGGATAGTGATGAAAAAGCAGAGAAAACCGCAATAGAAACCTTAGTTAGTTACAAGGCAAGTGGTATTCTGCTATCCCCTGTACGTGATGATAAAGATTATCAGCCCAGCTATCTTTCATTAATTGATCAACATAATGTGCCATTAGTATTTGTCGACCGTGCGATTTATGGTTATGAAAAAAAATATTCAGGGTTATTTTTAAAGAACTTTGAAATTGGTGCATTAACAGGAAAATTCCTTAATGAACAAAATAGCGAAAATACGTTAATTATTTCTGGCCCTAAAGATTCAGAAATTAGTTTGTCTCGTTTATCAGGAATATATGCAAGTTTTCCAAATAGAAAAAATCTTAATGTTTTATATAGTAGTTATATGTTTAATAAGAAAGATGAAGCCTATTTAAGACAAAAGGTTCAAGAGCTTTACACTCCGGGTATGTACATTGTTGGGTTGAATGGAATTATTACCGCGGGGATGTATAAAATCATTGCAGAATTAGGGTTATCTTGTCGTTACTTTTCAGTCGATTTACCGCCTTATGCAGATACTTATCATTTGTCTATTTCTGGTGTTCATCATGATTCCGTTTACCTTGGTGAATTAACCACAGAATTATTATTTTCAGAAATAGAGCGTGATACCAATAAAGACCATGAAACGAAACAAATTTTTGTTAATGGTAAGCTTGTTATTTATTAATAATAAAAAATTGCCCCGTAAAGGGGCTATTTTATCCAATCCTTTCTTCTCCAGAATACCTTTACTGTTTTATATTTCATTTTAATTAATGATTAAAAAAAACGGTTAATTGGTTGTCATAATCGACAAGCAACTAACCGATAAGGTTGGATCATGAAAAAACTTAGCGCTTCATAGAGCTAATAAATGTTGCACCCCAGATAATTAAACCTTTGACAATGTATTGAACATAAGGGGAAATACCCAATAAATTCAACCCATTATTGAGTACCCCTAGGATCATCGCACCAATTAGAGTGCCGATAATCATGCCGCGTCCACCTGCAATGGAAGCGCCACCCAATACCACGGCGGCAATCGCATCTAATTCAAAACCGACGCCAGCATTAGGTTGCCCACTCATGACACGTGATGTAAAAATTAACCCTGCAAATGCGGCGGTAAAACCACTTATTACGTATACCAGCATTTTATAACGTTCAACGCGGATACCGCTTAAGCGAGCGGCTTCTTCATTTCCACCAATGGCATAAATATAGCGACCAAATGAGACATGGTTTAAAACAACATAAAAAATAAGATAAAGGCCAAGCATTAATAAAATGGGGACTTGAATTCCCATTAGCTCTTCGCGTCCCCAGAAGGCAAACTCTTTGGGTAAACCAGATATTGGATAACCGCCGGTGTAAATTAATGCTAAACCTTTCGCAATAATCATCGCGCCTAATGTGACGATAATTGGTGGCATTTTACCGTAAGCGGCTAAAATTCCATTAATAAAACCAAATGCGATCCCTGATAATAATCCCAGAGCAATAGCAGCGTAAGGATCCATACCGTAATATTTCATCAGGCCAGCCATTAAAGTACCTGACAGCGCCATAACGGCACCTACAGATAAATCAATTCCACCTGTTAAAATAGCAAAGGTCATCCCAATAGCGATGATGGCATTAATTGAAACTTGGCGCGCAATCGTTGAAAGGTTATTTACCGTTAAAAAATGCTCATTAAAAATGGACATACAAGTAAATAAAAGAATTAAACCAACAAATGGTAAAAATGCCGGTATTTTTGTTAATCTAGAAAAACTAAATTTAGGTTTAGTTAAAGGAATTGCACTTTGATTAGACATAGTCGTTATCCTATATAATATTGCCAGCCGCATGCACCATAATCTGAGTCGAGTTAATATCATCTCCACTTAACTCAGCGGCAATTTCACCATCACGAAAGACCAAAACTCTGTCACTCACACCGATAACTTCGGGTAATTCAGAAGAGATCATAATAATGGAGATCCCTTTTTCAGTGAGTGAGCGCATTAGCTGATAAATTTCTGATTTTGCCCCAACATCAATACCTCGAGTGGGCTCATCGAAAATAAGAATTTTGGCTTGTTTATTTAGCCAGCGAGCAATAACAACTTTTTGCTGGTTACCACCACTTAATGTGGAAACCGCAGTGTGAGGCTCTGGTGTTTTAACTTTTACTTGAGAAATTAAATCAATAGATAAAGTCAGTTCTTTTTTATTTTGAATTAAAAATAATTTTTGAGCATGGTTATTCAGCCAAATATTTTCATTGACTGAGAACGGTAAAACTAAACCTTGGGTTTTACGGCTTTCAGGTAATAAACCGATACCTAATTGCAGAGCTGCTGCCGCAGATTTAATTTTGACTTCTTTGCCTTCTAAAACGACTTTTTTCTTATACGCCTTATCCGCACCAATCATGGCGAGAATAGTTTCGGTTCTTCCTGAACCTACAAGGCCTGCTAACCCTAAAATCTCGCCTTTTTTCAATTGCAGGTGGTTAACTGGACTATTCGCAAAACGTTGAATTTCAGCATCAAGAATAATTTCTTGTTGGGTGAATTCACGCTTATGTGGATAGATATTTTCCACTTCACGACCAACCATCATTTCAATAATGACATCTAAGTCCGTTTCATCGACTTTGCGCGAGCCAATATATTGCCCATCACGTAGTACACTGATGGTATCGCATATTTCATAAATTTCTTCTAAGTGATGAGAAATGAAAAACATGCCAACACCTTTGGCTTTTAAGTCCCTCATTACATCAAATAGATGATTTGCTTCATTCGGTGTTAGTGTTGCTGTTGGTTCATCTAATACCAAAATTTTGGCATCTAAAGAGAGTGCCTTGGCAATTTCAATAAATTGTTGTTCAGCGATACTTAAGTGGCTAATTGGCTCATCAATATCGATATTAACACCCAGATCGGCCAATAAGGCTTGAGACTTTTGGCGCATCAGTTTTCTATCTAATAAACCAAATTTATTTTTTAACTCGCGATTTAAAAAGATATTTTCAAATGCATTTAAATAAGGGATCAGGGAAAATTCTTGGAAAATAATACCAACGCCTGCCTTAATTGCATCCCTGTAGTTATGGAATGTATGCTCTTTACCTTCAATCAGAATTTTTCCGCTATCAGGTTTATGTATTCCACATAAAACTTTCATTAGCGTAGATTTACCTGCGCCATTTTCACCTAATAATGCGTGAACCTCACCTTTTTCAAGGGAGAGATTAATATTATCTAACGCCTTAACTCCAGGGAAAGTTTTACTGACATCTTGTAATGCTAATAATTGCATCATATTGCTTCCCTATATTTCTTAACCGCTTAAAAATGGGTAACAAAGCCATTTGGAATAAAGTGATTCCAATATGTATTTAATTATTAATTGTTATGTAGAGGTATTGCACCTAATACGTAGAGTACAGGTGCAATACAATTAGTGAGTCAACGTTCGATTACCAGTGGAAATCTTTTGCATTTGTTTTATCGATTAATTTAACATCAATCGGTACTTCTTTTGGTACGTTAGCACCCCAATATTTCGCCAGACCCATTGCTAAGCCAATACGAACTTGGTCACGTGGGAACTGTGCAGAAGTTGCAATAAACGGTGAGTTACCTTTCGCAATTTCAGCAACGGCTTCAGGTGAACCATCAACACTGACGAGCTTCACATCACGACCTGAAGATTCGATAGCCGCTAATGCGCCTAATGAACCAACATCGTTAACACTGAAAATACCGTTCAAAGTCGGGTTAGCTTGCAGCATATTTTCTGTGACGTTCATCGCAGTGTCACGCTCTTGCTTACCATTTAATTTGGTGACAATTTTAATGTTTGGATATTCTTTCATTGCAGCTTCAAAGCCACGAACGCGTTCGAGGATTGGCACAACAGGGATACCATCTAAAATCGCGACTTCACCTTTTCCACCCAGAGCTTCACCTAAACGTTTACCTGCCATTAAGCCTGCATCGTAGTTTTTAGACCCGACGAAAGAGTCAATTGGGCCATTCGCTTGTGCATCGATAGCGATAACCACAACACCCGCTTTTTTCGCTGCTAGTACCGCGGTTTCTGCGCCAACGCTATCTGCAGGGTTGATTAACAAGATATCGATTTTTTTCTGTAACATATCTTCGATATCGCTGGTTTGTTTAGATACATCATGCGCTGCATCAGAAATATACAGCTGAGCACCCATGTCGCCAGTTGCGCTCTCCAGAGCTTCTTTCATCGTAACGAAATATTCGTTGTTTAATTCTTGAAACGACATACCAACTGAAACGGGTTTTGCCGTAGCGTTGAACGCCATACCTAAAGTCAGGACACTTGCAGCTACAGCTAACTTTTTGAATTTACTCAACATAAGATGTTCTCCTAAAGAGCGTTTAATTATATGTAGGGTGTTACTTGTTTTGTGTTTATTAAAATTATTAATTATTACAAACAGTTAGTGCATGCCTATGGCTTGATGACGACTTTAATTGAGTCGGCAGATTTCGCCATGACAAAGGCTTCTTCCCAATCATCGATGGAGTAGAAGTGGGTAACGATATCATCGGCATTGACTAAGCCACGGCTAAAGAGATCGATAGCAACCTCGTAGCTGTATGGGCCTAAGTGCGCGCCGCGGATATCCAGTTCTTTACGGTCACCAATAATTGACCAGTCAACGGTAGTTTCTTTACCGAATACGCTAAATTCAACGAAACGACCAAGTTTACGGATCATTTCTAACCCTTGCGTCACGCCAATAGGAGCGCCTGTTGCTTCGATATAAACATCGCAACCGTAGCCTTCCGTCATCTCTTTGACTAACTTGATGGCGTCTTCTTTCAGTGGATTGATCACCACGTCAGCACCAAATTTTTTCGCTAATTCAAGGCGTTCGTCGATAGCATCAATGACGACTAATTTTTTTGGTGTTTTAAGTTTTGCAACTTGGATCATACACAGACCAAGTGGACCTGCACCTGCAATGACGACGACGTCATTTAAATCGATATCACCACGGCGAACAGTGTGGATAGCACAGGCCATTGGTTCGATTAATGCGGCGTCTTTATCGGAAAGCTCATCGGGAATTTTGTGAATGATAGCGCGCTCAGAAAAGCGCATGTATTCTGCCATACCGCCATCTGCAACTTCTTTTTGAAAACCGTAGATATCATGGGTTTCGCACATCCAGTATTTACCTGATTTACAGAAACGGCACTCCCAGCAAGGAACGATTTGTTCCGCGAGGATACGGTCACCCACTTTTAATTTATATTTTTCAGCGGATCCTTCGCCCAATTCTGCTACGCGGCCATAAAATTCATGACCTGGAACGACAGGGGCTTTGATCCAAGGGTCATCACCCCAGAACATTTGTGCGCCATCATTGGCTTTGCAGTCACCTGCACAGATCCCACAGCCATCGACTTTAATGACAACTTCACGAAAGCCAGCCGCAGGTCTTTTAATATTTTCAAAGCGATAGTCATGGGGACCATGACAAACAACGGCTTTCATTTTTTCAGGTAGGTTACTCATGTTCTAAAACCTCTTTCTAGTTGTTAGCCCTAATGTTGACGTCAACATTAAGCGTTTTTTTTATCTCTAAATTGCTTTAATTTTTACGCTTAACGATAAATTTGGATACGAATGTAAGAAAAATGGTTCTTTAATGTTATAGATAAAATAATTTATTTTTAATATGACGACGTCGTCATTTTTGAAAGAGCGAAGAAGAAAAACTAAGATTTGTGATTTAACTCTTAATTTTAATTGCTTTCAGGGCACCTTCAAAAGAGGGAGGAAACGTCAATCACAAGTTTCTAACACGATGAAAAATAAGTAATAAAATAAAATTCATCCCTCGTGTTAGCTTTATTAAGAAATGAATATGAAGCCGAGTATAATTATTTTAACTGTTTTCAGAAGTGGATAATTCATGCAAAAACATTTCAGCTCACATTTTTATATGAAAATTAATTTCATTTTCATTAAGTAAGGTGATTTAAAATTGGAAATAAGCCAATATTTTATTTATTAAAAATAATTTTATAGTAAGACGTGAAAGCAACAAGTTCTGTAACTTAAATTTTTATCAAAATTGAGTATGAATAAATAAGGTTTGAAAGAAAAAAGGGCTCTATTCTGCATTGTATATAATCAATTCAACTAAGAATAAAGCCAAAAAATACCAATTAATAACTTCATTTTGTAAGGAAATAGGTGTTTTTATTTATAGTGATGAGTGAGGGATGAGACCCTCACTCATCAAGCTAAACAATCATCGGCGCGATAATAAATCCAAAGGCAACCCCTGCAATAATCCCACCCAGCCCTGGCAGCATAAAGGGGTGGTTAAGAATATATTTTCCGACGCGAGTTGAACCTGTGGAGTCAAATTCGATTGCGGCTAATGACGTTGGGTAAGTTGGTAAAACAAACACCCCTGTGACAGCAACAAATGACGCTAAAATAGCCCATGTTGGTACATCTAAAGCAATGGCCAATGGAATGATTAGCGGTGTTGTTGCCCCTTGGGAATAGAGCAATGCACAGGTAAAAAACAGCACGACAGCTAACAAGATAGGGTAGGCAGATAACACATCCCCTGCGATAGCTTTGATTTGATCCATATGGGCATCAACAAAAGTGGTACCTAGCGTCACAATCCCCAGTATGACTGCAAGAGAGCTCATTCCTGAACGAAATGTTGGCGCTAAAACGATAGAGTTTGGTGATGTTTTACAGAAAATAACCATCAAACAGGCTGCGCTGAGCATACAGATGATGATGATATCACGGGTGCCCATCGGTTTGCCGATATCAAAACCTGGGCGTAATTGTGGGAAAGCCGCCAATATCACAATCCCTACGGTTGCGATGAGAAAAACCACGACTGAAAATTTTTCACGAGTGGTGCTTTCACCTTTTTTCTCTTCGTATTTATGAACTAACCCTTTTTGTAAACGATCTAAATAAACTTCATCATCTTCCAGCTCACAGCCTTGGCGTGATGCAATAAATGCAGCAACCATCGCAGCCACGAAGGAGGCAGGTAAACACACTGACATGACAACAATAAATGTAACGCCATTGCCCTCCATAATGGTTAACATTGCGGCCATTGCAGCACTAATTGGCGAGCCTGAAATAGCAATCTGTGAGGCAACAACAGAGCCTGCCAGTGTCCGAGACGGGCGGATACCCGAGTCTTTGGCAATTTCAGCAATGACAGGAAGCATTGAGAAAACAATAAAACCAGTACCCGCCATAATGGTCATCACCCAGGTGGTGATTGGCGCAATAATATTTAGGTACTTCGGATTTTTACGCATAAATGTGCTGGCGAGGCGAACTAAATAATCCATCCCACCTGCTGCTTGTAATGCGGATGCTGCGACAACAACGGTCATAATAATTAAAATAACATCGACAGGAGGAGAACCTATTGGCAAACCAAAACCAATAGTTAATACCGCTAAGCCTAATCCCCCGCAAAGGCCGATACCAATTCCGCCCATGCGTATACCGAAGAAAATTGCACCTAGTACAACAATGATCTCTAGCCAAACCATAATCGTCTCCAATAGACAATATACTGTCATTAGTAATAGAATTTATAAAAATGATTATTATTAATAGTGGTTAAATATTTACTGTGAATTTTTGTTTGTTATTAAATGTGATTTTCCAACCCGACTTTCATACCAATGAATACCTGCTCTCACTAAAGAACCTGTTGAATCTATATATTTATCGGGATATTTATTAACTTCATTGGCTAAAATAACGGGAACTTCAGTGCAGCCTAAAACAATGACATCAGCTCCGCGTGAAAATAATAATTCAGCTTGTGACTTCATAATTTCTTCCGCTGCATCTTTATTTCCAGACTTTAATAAGTAAATACTTTTCATAACTAACTTCTGACTTTCTTCATCAGGTGTTATGCAGTTTAGATTTTTTTGTTCAATACTTTTTTGGTAAAGCCCCATATACATAGTTGCATTGGTGGCCAATAAACCGATATTTTTTTTCTTAGTTAGTTGAACCTCTTGCATGGTCGTTTCAACAATACTGAGCATATCTACATGACAAGCATTTTTTAGTTCATCGAACCAAAAATGAGCTGTATTACAAGGGATAACAATACATTCCGCCCCTGCATCTTCAAGTTTTTTTAAGTAATCAGTCATTAAAGGAAGTGGCGATACCCCGTGGTTTAGCAATGCTTCTGTACGATCTGGAATATCAGGAATAGATGAAATAATTAATGGAATATGCTCTTGATCTTTATTTGCAACCGTATATGTTACAAACTTATTAAATAAATCGACGGTTGCTGCTGGGCCCATTCCACCTAATACACCAATTAAACCTTTCATTATTACGCTCCTGCGATTTTTATCTTTTTTGATTTAAGATAAATTAAACGCGATATTGCTTAACTTATTTAACATGAAATACATTATTGAATTAATTATTAACGATTAGCTCTGATTAATCGGTATCTATTTTTTAGCAATGTTTTTTAGGTAAGAGAAATGCAAGTAAGTATGGGATGATGCAAGATATGCATTAAGATTTTAATGTTAACTCGAAGAAGAGCAATGAAATGGCAGGTAAAGCCTGAATATAATTAGGTTTGATGAAGATACTAGAGTGAATAAAAAATAAATTTTGATTTTTATTAATGTTTGAAACGATAACCTTATGCATAATACAAATAACAGACATACAATCTATGCATGATAATTTAACTGATAGTTAACTAAATATACCAATAAGAATCTCATTATTATTTTATATTTTAACAGCGAGTCTGCTTAAGGCTTAATAACATGAAAAATATAGAAACAAAGTGGCTGTACGATTTTTTGACCTTGGAATCTTGTCGGCATTTTTCTCATGCCGCTGAGCAGCGAAATATTTCTCAACCGGCTTTTAGCCGGCGTATTAAGGCACTAGAAGAGGCTATTGGTGTCGAATTGTTTGATAGAACAACGTCACCCTTGCAGCTGTCTGAAGAAGGCAAAGTTTTCCACTCCCAAGCTCGTAGCTTGTTACAGCAATTAGAGTGTAATTTAAATGAGTTATCTGGTCATAATATTTTAAGTTTACCGAATATTAAAATTGCAGCGGCACATTCTTTATCATTAACCTTATTACCCAAGCTTGTTCATGCGTTGTCTGGTTTTGGCGAAGAATTTGTTTATCATGTTGAAGCCATTGACGTGGTGCAGGTGGTGAATGCATTGAGAGAGGGGAAAAGTGATTTTATCATCTCATTTTATGATGAGGATTTAATGCAGTCGCCATTTTCGTGTTTAAATGTTTTTGAATCTGAGCTTTACCCAATTTGTGCTGCAGATGAATTTGGCAAGCCATTATTCGATATTTACCAACCACAAGTTCCCTTGCTGAATTATACCAGTGCCTCCTATATGGGCCGATTAGTTAATCGTCGGTTAAGTGAGTTCGGTACAATTAGTTCGAAAACATTGTTTATGTCTTCCATGAGTGAATTATTGAAAAATATGGCATTGGATGGTCATGGAATCGCATGGTTACCGATTTACTCGGTGGTTAATGAGCTGAAAGAAAAGAAGCTGGTTTGTCTTGATACCCCAGAGTTAACCATTCCAATTCAAGCTTACATCTACCGTATGGATACTCGTTTAAATAAAACCGCAGAGGATTTTTGGCGTATTTTGAAAAAAAATATTCCAGAGGATTTAAAGCATTTGTAAAACCTAACAGAAATTCGATAGTAGCAAAACCCGCTTTAGTCGCGGGTTTTGTGGCATATAATTATTGAATATTAGTGATCTAAAGAAACAGAATGCACATAGGATAACTGTTTTAACGAGCAATAAAATTCAGGTAATGTGGTTTTTTGGCGAACCACCAGTTTTAAATTGACTTCTACTCGCTCTTTTTTAATATCGCGTATTGTTAGGTTTTCAATAATGTCCCTATGTTGTTTTAAATACTCAATGAGCAAGGGAACACCATCCTCGTGGGTAAACAACATTCGAACTTTAATCTTACCTAATTTTTGATTTTTCATCTGAAACAATGCCACTTGTGGGCTCAGTTGAATCGCCAAGAAAAAAAGAACGGTGACAATTAATGCGTGCCAATAAAAGCCTGACCCACAAGCAATTCCAACTCCTGCTGAAGCCCAAACAATCGCTGCGGTTGTTAATCCAGAAATCGCATCATCACGACGATGTAAAATAACACCAGCACCTAAAAAGCCCACACCACTGATTATTTGTGCAGCTAATCTCATTGGGTCACTGCGAATATTATCTGAAATATTGGCGTAATATTCGGCAGATTGAATGGAAACAATGGTTAATAAACAACTGGCAACGGCAATAATGACACAAGTTTTAAAGCCGACAGGTTTTCCCTTTGATTCACGCTCTAAGCCAATAAAGCCGCCTAAAATAAAGGCGGCGAGTAATTTAGCGATACTTGATAGTGACAAAGGGCCAATGGTGTCGACAAACTGCATAAGAGCATCCATGGCTTACCTCTGTATATTTCGAGTTATGGTGCTACAGCGCCCTCTGGTGCTTTTTTATCGTCGTTATTTTTCTTTTTAGATACATCATCTTTAAAGAAGAAGATAAAGAACACACTGACAACCGCGGCAACGATAGCAGGGTAATGCCAGAAGGTTTCCCATTGTGGTAAAGATTCGCTGCCTTTTTCTGTGACCGTTGAGTTAAATAGTTGCCCACAAATCGTGGAGGCAAATAATAACCCGAAGCCGTTTGAAACAATAAAGCGTAACCCTTGAGCTTGTGCGCGGATTTCTGGTTTTGCTTTACGGTCGACATAAATATCGCCAGCGGTAAAGAAGAAGTCCCAACATAATCCCTGAAGCATTAAACCAAACACGATAAAGTACAAACTGGTATCAACCGCAGCATAGGCAAATAAAGTGGAGCGAATAATCCAGCTAATTGCCCCTAATAATAAGGTGATTTTAAAACCAAATTTCATTAAGAAGAACGACAGGAAGAACATAAACAGCACTTCACAAGCAATACCGATTTGCATAATCGATGCGGCATTATCGAATCCGAGCGTTTTAATAAACACAGGGATATAGGCGGAATAAGCTGTTTTTGGGATCATTAATACAAAGATGCTAAACATTAAAATCGCGAAATAGCGGTCTTTAAATAATGAAAGTGCGTCTAGGCATAAAATATCGCGTGTAGAGAATGGTTTGCCTTTGGCTTTTGGTGGAGTATTTGGCAGTGTAAAACAGTAAAAGCCTAATACAACAGCAACCGCAGAAGCGATATACCATGTCATTGTGCTGCCAGAGAAGCCCATTTCCCCTAAAATAAACCCGATAGCCATAAAACCAAACGTACCGAATACACGAATGATAGGGAAATATTTCACGCCATTAATATGGGAGAAACTGATGCTATTAGAAAGCGCCGTCGTTGGGTAAAACAGCAGACCAATAATAAAGATCAAAAATAGGGTCATGCCACTATTTTGTGCTTCAATAAATTGAGGCACACATAAAATGACGGCAGCATTAATTAAGTGAAGGATCCCCATCACTTTTTGTGATGCAAAGAAACGGTCAGCAACCATACCTATAAATAGCGGTGAAATAATGGTTGCGACACCTAATAACGCATAAGCATTACCAATGATATGTGCCATTCCATAGGTGCTTAATACCAGCCCCATAGTCATATTCCACGCACCTTGCATGAAATATTGCACAAACATCATAATTAGTAAGCGGGAAGTAATTTTCATATCCATTTTTATTTCCCTCTTAATTTGTTTCTAACGTTAATCCGTCATATGCGACACGGATATTGTAAGGAGCACAAACTGCCACTAATTCTTCATGCAGTAATTTACCACTGTGTGAAATATGAGAAACGGCAATTTGAGTATCTGAATGCAAACAACCTTGTTGTTGCAGTCTTTCTTGCGCTGCAAAAACGGTTTCTAGGCTCATATGGTTATCGGTACGGTTATTGCCATTTAGGCCATAGGTACATTCGAATACGACAATATCCAGAGGTTTGTTTTCAAGCCATTGCCAAGTCAGTTCTGGGAACCAGCCTGAATCGTGGCCATAAAAAATCGCCTTGCCATCTTTTTCAATATGATAAACATAGCAAAGTTCCCATTTCGCATGGTTTGCCAGTAATGGGGTAATTTTATATCCGTTTCTTTCAACAGTGACAAAAGGGATTAAACAATGAAAAGCGAAACGCTCTTTGCTGTACCCCGGTAACACTTCAAGGCAGCCGTTGATCGCACGATCATTGCCAAAGATATGAAGTGGATGATGGATTTCAAAACCATAGCCTTCCATTCTACTGAACAGATCGCCCACATTAAAATGATCGGGGTGAGTGTGCGTGAATAACAGGCTTTCAAAATTGGTTGCATCCATTCCATCGCGCATGAGTTGGTAGCTAAATGTTGGGGATACATCGATCAACATCAGATCGTCAACAATCGCTGAAGAATGGGTTCTGATATCTTTACCGCCAAGTTGCCTTGCTTTTTGGCAATGCTCACAACGGCAGAAAGGGTTTGGTATACCCTCTGATGCCGCAGTGCCTAAAAAGTGAATTTTCATGATAATTACCTTTATCTTATTGTTTTATTTAATTTTATTAAATCCCTGGTGCTTGTGTTAAATCTATAAGTTACTTATTTGAACGTTCCAATATTAATGTGAGTGGCTTATTTTGCCAATAATTGATGTTCAGATCAGTGATCTCATTCAAATTAAAATATCTATCTATTTGATTAATAAGTTTATTTATAAGTGTTTTCTGTATTTGTATAAAATTGAAGTTTTTTGGCTTATTTGCTTGTTATATCAGCGAGTTTATTTTGGAACGTTCAAATTAATTATCGGTAGTCGTGATAAATAATTCAGGTATGCTATTGCGAGAAGCGACTAAGGTGAAAAAGACATGGCAACAATTAAAGATATTGCAAAATTGGCGGGTGTTTCTCATGGAACGGTTTCTAACGTTTTGAATAAACGTGGAAATGTGAGTGTGGAAAAAATTGAAGCAGTGTATAAAGCGGCAAAGCAAATGGGGTATCAGCTCAATACACAAGCGCAATTGTTGAGAACCAATAAGAGCCATAAAATTGCGATATTGTTACCGCAGTTGGTATCCGATAAATACGCAATCTTTTTTAATTCATTTAGGCAATCAATCTCTTTGTACCCAGAGATAACCTATGATCTATTTTTGACGGATGATCTTGAAACTACAGAGCTAGATGCATTACAAAAAATTGCGGCGGGTGGCTATAAACAGGTGGTTGCAGTGAGTTGCTTGCAAGACGCAAATATCTATTTTGATACGTTAAAACTGCCTGCTTCTCAGATAGTGTTTATTTATCGCCAACCAGCCCATGCCCATCACTTTTTCACGTTAGATTTTTCTCAAGCCGCTGATGCAATTTGCCAACAAATTGCGACAAGTTGCAGTCAATTGGTGGGGATTTTTAGTGATGAACACGGTGAATTAGAACACTCAACCTTTGTGAGTGAATTACAAAAAAGCCTCAAACAACATGCACCAAATAAAAAATATGTTGTGATACGCGCGTCGAATGATGAATCGTACAAAGCAGCTTTTGATTTTTTTACCTTAGACCAAACACCAGACTTATTTGTCGCTGAAGATATTGAAAAAGCGAGTTTTTTAACTCAAGCCAGCTTTTTTGGCAGTAATTGTGACTGTCCCGCCATTTTCGTCTTAAGTGGTAATATTCCTCCAATATTAAAGGGGTTGCATTGCTTTGCGATGAACTATGCGCAATTAGGCTTAGAAGTTGTTGATGAATTAATGAAAGAAGATGAGCTGGAAAGTGACGTCGTGGGTGAAAATGCCGTTTATGTACGTAACCAAAGTGGCAACTTGTATACTGCAACGCCAGCACTGAGCACCGTTAATACCGATGACCCGAGTTTGAATCTCCTTATTTTGCCAAGCCCTTCAACCAATGCGCTTAAAAAACTTTTGCCCCATTTTTATCGCCAAACGGGTATTAAGGTGAATTTAGCCATACACCCGTATGATGAAGTTTACCAAATATTAGGTCAGCTACATTTGCATCCGTATTATGATTTATTGCGTATTGATATGGCCTGCTTTCCTTGGTTTGCAGAGCGTATATTACAGCCATTAGATAAAGTCGGGGATGGAGTAACGGATTTATTAAGTAGCTTTTCCCTACCCACTCAACAAAAATTTAGTTTAGTGGGGAACACCGCGTATGCTATGCCTTTTGATGCGAGCGCACAGCTGCTATTTTATCGAAAAGACCTGTTTGAAGACCCGATTCTAAAACGTATGTATTACGAGAAAACAGGCAATGAATTAACTGTGCCGACTCATTTTCATGAATACGACCAAGTTACGCAGTTTTTTACAGAGTTGCATGAGGAAGGGCAATTTTCCCGGCCAATTGGCGCATCAACAACACTGGGAAGTGCAGGTCTTATCGCTAGTGAATATTTATTACGCTACTACGCAGAAGGTGGGCGGTTAATTGGAGAGGGGGACATTCCTCGATTAGAAATGCCTTTGGCAGGTAAGGTGTTAAGTGATTACCTACACCAAGTTTCTGTCACTGAAAATATCTATGATAAGTGGTGGAGTGAATCAGTCAGGCAATTTGAGCAAGGGGAACTTGCCATGCTGATTGCCTATATGAACCTGTTCAATGATGTGGCTCACAGTGATATTTTCCCTAAAATTGGTTATGCACCTGTGCCGGGAGGTCTTCCACAGCTTGGAGGTGGGGCGCTTGGGGTCTCCCGTTACAGCCAAAAATCACATTACGCAGAGCAGTTTTATCGCTGGCTCTATTCGCCTATCGTGATGGATCACCTGATTTTATTAGGTGGGAATAGCAATCACCAAGATTTCAGCTATAACCAAGAAATTTGCCATCGCTATCCGTGGATGCCATTGGCTTATCAAGAAATTAACGGTGGGATCCGTGAATCTTCCATTCCAAACGGCAAGTTATTTAACTTGCGCCAAGCTGAAGTGATTATTGGTCAGGGAATTACCAATGTGGTGAATAAGATCATGACAATTGACGAAACCATTGAATACATTAATCAGCGTTTATTAGTGGATACACAAGGGGAACGATAGGGTAGGCGTTGTTTGATTGGTAAGAGCAATGCGGCAAAAGTCGCATTGTTAATTTTGATAGGCGTTATAAACGCAAAAAACCAGCCTTAGGCTGGTTTCTTTAAATAGTGGTGCCCGGACTCAGAATGAAACTCACTATGTATCACATTGATATGCCTATAATTATCGAAATTCAAAAAAAAAGAGCCCCCGTTAGGGCCCCAAGATGTTTTTGCATTGATTTTGAAGTCGAATAGGGTACTTTTTTGTCCCACCCTGAATTACAGTTTGGGTTCGCAAGGCGGAATCGTACTTGTTACGAACTTCAACGGTACTATTCAACGTCAAGTTGAATGATCTTAGCATAATTTTATTAAATGAATATCTCCATTGATTGTGGTGGATTTCCGTGGAGGTTGTATTTGAGATCACTAAAGTCAACCTCATTAAGTTATATGTGCTGTGTCACTCAGAACCTCGGCTGACGTTTAGTCTTAAAGACCAAGCTTATTTTTTAACACTTCATACGGTGTTTTACCAGCATGAGCTGAGTGGGGGCGATGACAATTATAAAAAGCCTCCCATTCAGCTAATTTTTCATGTAAATCGACATCATCCTTATAATCGATTAATTGATAAAACTCTTGTTTATCTGTTAAATGAGAATGCTCTACCTTGCCATTCAACCTGGGGGTAGCTGGCTTAATATAAACATGCTCCATCCCGAGATCATGAATATGCCAATTAAATTTTGATTGGAATTCGTGACCATTATCCGTTCTAATCGTTTTGATTCTAAAGGGAAATTTATTTACAACATAATTAATAAAATCAATGGCATTAGCCTGATTGTGCTTTTCATAAATTTTAAGTGCTCTGATCCGTGTCGCATCATCAATCGCCGTATATTGAAAACGTTTAATTCGTTGACCATCTGGCGTATTAAAAAATAGGAACTTCACATCAACTTGAACATGGTGCCCAGGCACTTGTTTCTGATAACGTTTAAATAGTGGTTTAGAGCGACTTCGCTGATTTTGGGGAAGTTGGTTTAATTTGTTTCTTAGTAATACATAGTAGCAGCCAGAGCGTGATATTTTGATGTTATGAAACCGCAGAAGATACCAAGCTATGCGCTGGGGGCCAAAATGGTAAGTCGTATGCAGATAAATAACCAGCTCTTCGATATGTTTCGCAACTCTTCTGGTTTGATTTTCAGGACAGGGTTTATTGTTGATTAATCCTTTCTCGCCATCTCGTTCATAAGCACTTTTCCAAGTATAAAAAGTTTCTCTACTGATCCCAAAATGACGACAAGTTTTAGCAATATTTTTGCTCTCGCGAGCATGATTTAAGATTTTTGTTTTATGTGCAATATCTCGTTTAGCTTTAATATTCATCATATCTGACCTCCGGCTACAACTAGAAAAAACTAATTGTCAACCGAAGTCCAGACTTTCATAGTGCTCGCTCAGATTTGATCTAGTATGGTAGTGGTACAAAACTAAATGTAATCCGATAGATCGGTCTATGCCAAAAGCGTACTAGGCTCTTTTCATTTGTTGATATTATTCCTTTCCTAATTTTTCTTCGGTTTTGTGATTTGGATGATTTGGATTTAGCTCTTCAAACCCAATAGATTCAAGCCGTTCAACAATATCATCATGCTCATACACTTTACCAAGTAAATCCATGTCTACAGCAACAACTAGTTCAGATTCTGCTCGAGTTAACGCAACATAGACCATATTCCAAGTCTTGTTGTATTTAGTAACTCCATCTTGTATTAAGCATTTAAAAATCGCAGGTGTTAAGACTAAGACACAAACCTTAGACTCTAAGCCCTTAGTTCTTTGGATGCTACTGATTGCGTATTTAGCTGAATTATCCTTAGATGTACTATACTGCTCAGCTGATCGGCAAAGCTTTTTAAACAGCTCTTTTTCATATGAGATTTCTAGTTCTGTAAGAAATTTACGTATAGACCTGTTGTTATCATTGGCAGATAACAAGGACGCAAAGAAACGCTGCAATGAGTATATGACCACTCCGCCTTCGTATTCAGAGAATTTCTTCGTAAGGATTTTTTCTATTTCTGGATCGAACTCTGGTAGTGATCCTGATTGTTTGGTTGAGTAGTTACCTTCTTTTCTTAAGATGCTAACTAAGCTTCCATTTTCAATGTGATGACAGAGAACTTCGTCGTAATAATCATCTTTAGATGTGATATATGTTAGGCGTCCTTCAACGTCTGACAAACTAGTTTGCTCTTGGCCTCTGGGGCAGAAGATGTTTGAGAGATCAAGAATTCTCTGTGGAACCCTACGAGAAGTTGTTATATTAGGAAGTACTTTAATTTTTTCGTTGGCTTTGTTTGCAGCTAACCAATCTTTGAAAGATTTTGGATAATCTATTGCTTGTTTGGGATCTCCCACCATGTATATGTCAACTGAGTTCTCACCAATTTGTTGAAAAGCCTTAAGGGCAATTTCATCAAGATCCTGAACTTCGTCGAGAAAAATCTTATTAATAGCGCTACTTAGTAGTTTGTGAACTTTCCTAACTTTAGACTTTTTCTTTTGGCTACTGTGTTTTGAGTAGTTTTCATCGACAACCCTCCATGCAGCGGAATAAGTTTCATCGACGTGTATTATACCGCTTTTCTTTAGCCTGCTTATGGTACTTGCCTTTTCTTTCTTCTTCTGTTCGTCAGTCTTTCCCGGTGGATAATTTGAGAATGTTTTACACCGAGAAGAGGTGGTATAAACTTCATTTAGAACAAACGGAGAGTAAGGGTAAATGATCTCATTCAATAGAAACGTGTGAACAGTGCAAATAACAATATTCTCTGGCAAGTACCCGAGTTGTTTTATGATAGCTTCGGAGATGTTCTTCGCTGCATTATTGGTATATGTGATCGCAAAGATTTTTCCATACAACGTTGGGTCATAGTGCGAGATGATCCTTTGGGCTAGACCGTGAGTCTTACCTGCACCTGCTCCAGCTATTTGAACCTCAATCATTTCATAAAATCCAAGGCTTCTTGAATATGGGTAGGTAGTTTGATTGGATTTTCGTTCTCTTCATTTAAGATAGAGTCTGCAATTTTGAGCATTCTTTCTGCTTTACGTTTTTTCAGGAATGTGGACATCTCTTCTGGGGTTTTGTATTTCTTTTTAAACAGTGTATTTAGACGTTCAAGATTTCCAGTAGCTTCTGCTAGATCGTCTTCAAGCGTATATTTACTAGTGGTTCTTACTCTTATGTTGTCGTTATTAGTATCGTATTTTTGGTGCTTATCTTTAGTCGAATCATTATTATCATAATCACGAATGATACTCAGTCTCTTCTTGGGATTGCTTTTATTGACTTGTAACCAGACATCCATAAAAATCGTGAAGCCAGTTTGCTCGATAGATATTACTTCAAGACTACTTACATTCTTGTTGTTACGGTAGAGGATAGCGTTGATCAGCATCTCTTCGGTAGTGCCTTCAACAAGAACAGTTTTATTACTAAGTAGTAGTTTTAGAATGTCAAAGTTAGGTCGCTTACGAAGGTAGTTAGTTAGATACATCTTACTATCAGCTAGGTGAATGGCTTCATTTCCAGATAGGACGATAACATTAGTTAACTCAAGTTTGTTGATGACTTGTGGACTATGGGAGCTAATTAGCGTCTGTAGAGATGAACCGCCTTTTTGTGTGCTTTTGTATATAAAGTCAGTTGCGAAGCGAAGATTGTTGACACTAAGGTGTGCTTCAGGTTCTTCTATATAACAGAGGTTAAGTACATTTTTGTTGACGTTAAAAAACTCAAATAATAGGTAAATGTAAATGAGATTGCGATACCCAAGGCCACGCTGATATAGATAGCTTTCACCAGACTTCAAGGTGATATTAGATAAGATGCTCTTTAAATTAGGTAGGTTGGGGATACATTCAAGCTTATCTACAATCTCGTCGAAGAAATTCTCAAAGTCTGGATCAGGTGTAACAATCTTTTTGAATGTCTCGGTGCTTTCGATTTCATCAAAAAAGGAAGTGTATGCACTGTTAATCTTGGCCTTATCCACATCCTCGAGAGAGGAAATCAGCATCTTGGTCAGAATGTCGTTTGATTTTTGTGTGTTACTCTCGGCAAAATCGTCACGTTCGGCGTTGATTGAGTTGATGGCTATAAGCCTTAAATCAGAGTAGCTAACCTTTACCCCATTATTGCTTTGGGTTACGTCGTAGTCGTACAGCTCTATTGGTAGATTAAACCAGCGTGTGTCTTTGATGTCCCTAATCCCTTTGAGTTGATCTTTGACAGTATTTACAAAATGATCTACTTCTTTGGGCATGAAGTCATAGCGAATCCTATAGCTATTATCTGCTTCTTCTCCGATTATCCACTTACCAATAACGCCTTCTTCAATAATGTTCTTTGGATCAGTGAACTCGATCTCAACTCGAACCTTTGGAATCAAATCCTTGATCTCATCATCTTCCATACCGTTGATGATAGCTTGATAAAAGTTTTTGATTGCTTCACGGTTGATATCCGATACCAAGAGGCGTTTCTTGTAGAAACTAATATCATTGCCGTTAAGTGGCAGAGCAAGCGCGTCAAATAGATTGGTTTTGCCTGCTTCGTTTTCACCTATAATTAGGTTGAGTGGAGAAAGTTTGATCTCGAAGTCTTTGAAGGCTCGATAGTTTTCAATCTTGACCGTACGAATATACATTTATATTCCATGTAGTTATTGTTTGTAATTATGTTCATAAAGTTAACACTAAATAGTACAGGTTAAAACAAACTTAGTAGAAAAAATAATCATTATATAGCCACTTTTTTCGAAGAGTCATTAAAGCCCAAGCGATTGCGAGCCGAAGGGGGCATTGGGTCGAAAGTGAACTTACTATGCTCACCATATAACCGTGTATTAACAATATATTGCAAGGTAGTCAATATTGCGAGTTTGGTAGGAACAACAATGGTGTGTTCGCTCAGACCAGACTTTCAGGTTTAATCGTGTTCTACCTATAAACCTTGTCGGTTCAAGCCTGAGCTAATACAAGTCATTGATAGAGGAAGGGGAAGTTAAGGGGATGAATTATTTAATACCTTAATGTTTAAAGATCCTCTTTTACGTTATTCAGCATATGAAAACCTAATTCAGTTAAGATCCAACGACTAGATGTGTGCCATCGGATTAAGCCTTTTTTCTCCAGCGAGTTGAGCGTCCTTTTGTTGCAGAGTGGGCCATAATTGAGTTTCACATTACCCAAGGTTTTTAGCTGCCGTTCTGATAGTTTCATCGTGTTCACCGTAAGATCAAATTATTTAACGTGTACTGTGGCTATAGTCGTTCGCGCCCAGAAAAGTGGGCGTGCATTTGTTCCGTTAGTACCCACAAGGCTTTATTCAATTTGATATCACCATCAATCCCATTCACTGAACGCGTGCGAGCGCGTTTGCCTTTGGCATTTCTGCCGGATAGTCCCCCTTTAATTAAATTTTCTTGTAAACGTTGGTACACCGTCCAAAGATCGTCTTTCTTATCTTCAAAGCGACGAGGCTGTAATACTTGAGCTTCGGTGATCGGTTGATGCGCTTCACCATAACGGTATGTTAACGCGGCTTGAGCCAAGGCTTGCTGCGCTGGTGGCGGTAATAGTAAGGATTGCATTTGCTCACGTTTTTCAGCGATAGCATCGAAGGTGCCTAAAACCTCATAAGCCCCTTCAATGACTTTATCAACGACGTTGCCTTTATGAGGGATTCTGACTTCTCCAAAAGTGTCACCGCAAACGAGCCCGTTTTGGCAAACATAGCGAAAAAATCCCGGTAGCATTTGATAGCTACTTGACCCATCATGGCTATTGAGCAAAATGATTTCGGGGACTTGGTTGCCTGTAATTTGATCATGGCGTCGGAGCCGCAACAGATGCTTCGTATGATCGCGACGGCTTTCATCTCGAACACGGGTTTGGCAAGCAAAGAACGGATAAAAACCCTCTTTTTGTAGACTATCGAGTAAGGTAATAGTAGGTATATAAGTGTACTTTTCGCTACGAGAGTCGTGTTTTTCTTCAGAAAATACGCTCGGTACGGTTCGGTATAATTCTTCAATGGTAAGTGGGCGGTCACGACGAATACTATTCGCTGCACCAAAACGAGAAGCTAAACGAGTCATAATGAATTTCCTTAAAAATAAAGTCGATAGGTAAAACAGAAAGAGTGAATTAAGAGGGATTTAATCGATAAGATGGAAAATAGCGGAACGTTCTGAGTGTTGTGCCGCATAATCACGCAGTTGATAAAAGCGTTCGACTAATAATTCACTCTCGATTTGAAATGACCATAAACTGTACATCATCAAGCACACAGCAATCCCTGCCGCTTCACAACTGACGTCAGCTTCATTGCCGTTATGAGGGTTAAATAATGTCAGTTTTTCTTGATTTAAATCGGGGTAAATAAAGGCACCACCGTTCGATAAGGTGCAATACTCCCAATAGCCGCCTTCATAATCGTCACAAAACTGCCCCATAGTGGTGAATATGACGACTTCAAAGGTGTGCCAGCCCTTGATGCCTTTAAAATAATTAAGCCAAAAATCAGAACGCTGCATAAGTGGAACTGTACTGCTATGAATGATGTTGATGTCATTAGAACCTAAAGAGGTTTGCGTCATAATTTTCTCCGTTACAGAAATAAGAAAAACGCCAACAAGGTTTCCCCTGTTGGCGTGATGGTAAAATGAATGAAATAACTGATTAAGCTTTAAGCCAGTTTATCGGCAACAGCAAGGGCGCCGGATAACCAACCAATACCTTGTGGTCCAATCGCCCAAAAGAGCTTAGCTTTAGCAATGCCTAATGAACCTTCATGAGTATAAATTGCATCAGGCATTAGCCATTGTCTTATCAGGGCACCTAATGTCATACCTATCGCTGGGCTCAGCGTGAGCCAGAATAAAATACTCGCGCCATGCCAGAATCCACGAATATGACCTGTCGCGCTGAACACATTAAAAATGAGCATAATAAAGGCGAAGCTAAATGCGATAGCCAGATACTTTAAAAAAAGGGAGAGCATAGTTAACGACCTTCTGATTAGACGTTAAACGGATTATTGTCGACTACATTGAATAAAGGCATTTCGCATTTGCTGAGTGAAATCGGCTGGTGGCATCGCTTTGCCTTCTCCGATGGCAACCAAGTATTTCGTGGGGTATTTTTCAGCCATTTTATCCCACGAACATTCACACATTGCACGACTTCCCCCTTGAAGTTTGCACTGTGTGATGAAGGAGGCATTTTCACCACATCCTACCAGTAGAGTGCTGAATGAGATGGCTGCACTAAATAGGACAAATTTTGTTTTAAGTGGTGAGAACATAGGATTTAGGTTCATTGTTATTCCTTATTGATAAGATGACATCATGATGAAAAATGATGAGTTTGGTTGATAACGTATTGAATAAATTCGAAATAAGGTAATCCTTGGATAAACTGAGATTCTGAAGTGAGTCGACAAATTTCTTTTCGTCGCTGAAATGGAATTTCTGTGATTTTGATGGACTCAATATTGTTGAGTGTAATTACGGTAAGTTGGCTAGATGAATAACCGATGAGATACCACTGTGCTGCTTGTAATGCCATGCGGTAAGGCTCAATGTGTAGATAAATACCATTCGTTTGTTTAACAGAGATGACGACCTGATTAGTGATCACATGAATGAGCTTATAAAAGCAGTCTGCGCTGTTTTTTGATAGTTTAATGTTCGATGGATGCAGTATTAAACATGGATAGACCAGTTCGTTTTGCAACAAGTTATTGACGGTTTTGCGTGTTAGCCCCGGAAAATAGGCTAAGAGCCCACCTTTTGTAAAAAAGTAAAGGTATCTGGTGTTCGCCAAGGAGTCACTACGCCTGATAAACGGTAGCCGTCTTTACTTGATTCCAAATCAAGGTGAGCTAATCGTTGGTGAAAATCGCGTTGAAGTGTTCGTTCAGATACACCAAATTCATGAGATAGAGCATGTAACGATAAAGTTTCTCCTGAGAATAATCGACTAATAATCAAGGAGAGCTGCAACGCTAAACGGTCATGACGTAGTTCATGTTCCTTCATATATGTAGTGCTCGGAGGTAAGTGGATAAGAGGGAAGTAGTATAAGAAATCACCTTGACAGGATATGTCGCCATCAACATGGAAATTGTAACGTTTTATGTTATTTGAAAATCAATAACAAATTGAAAATAAAGCAAATTACATTCCTTTTGAACAGCAATCAATAAGGGTGACACATCCTGTCGTTAATCACGGAGGGTAACTCGTATATGAATAACTAAAATAACCATCGCCAAAGTGAGACGACAGCAGACACCAGTGTGTCTTTGATTTGGATAAAGGTGTCTTTTATCCCTACAGGGAGAGGCAGTTGATAAATCAGGTCATCCATCGCCTTATTCACACATTGCCCAAAATCTTGTTTCGCCTGTGAATTGATGTACTCTGTCCGGTAGACTGGCTTTAATTGCGTCAAGGTACTGCTACTGGCTTTTGCAGGTAAGGCGTGTATGAAATGTTCAACGAACACATCAATTTGATAGCCTTCTTTCGCGGAGATAGCAATGACGGGATGTCGAGGAGAGAATGCTTTTTGTACGGCATCGATTTTTAACTGTAAATGGTTAGCTTGTTGGTGGGATGGGTGGCAAGCATGAACATCCCATTCACGGCAAGGCTCAATTTTATCAGCTTGATTAATAACAAATAAAAATTGCGCAGCTTGATACCCACAATGCTGTGTTAAAAAGCGGTAAGTTACCTCATCCGACGTCCATGCCCTATCATCGGCTTTTAACACCCAGATAATCAAATCCAGCTCCGGTAACATCTGCTGATATAACGCTTGATACGTTTTATCACACGACAGTGATTCGCCGATGCCCGGAAAATCAATCAGTGTTAATGTGCGTTTTCCTAACGTCATTTGCAGCCGCTTGGCAGTTTGTGTGCCACTTTCGACATCACTTATTGCAGAGACGTTAGATTGGAATAGGGCGTTGCATAAACTCGATTTTCCCACGCCCGTTTTGCCCATGAGGCCAATGGTAGGGGAATAATGAACGAGTTGATTAATTTCATGTAATAGCTGAGATTGCAGGTGTGACAGTGAGTTAGGTAGAGTGGCTTTGATTAATGATGAAACAATATGTTCAGCAGACATAAAAATCTCCTTGTGATTTTACAAGGAGATAATATGGCGCTGAAAAAATATCTAACTGAAAGGGGTTGTGATTAAGTGATAACTAAGAAAGTACCATCAGTTGCTTAGCTTGCTCTGAACGGTTTTTTATACTGATATTTTTATCATCAATGTAGGCTTTAACTTTCTGTTGATATTTTTCTTTGATTTCACATAACACGTCATCACGGTAAATGGGGGAATTGAGTGCCCTCAAAAAATACCCCCCTTTTCGCGTTATTTGAACACAGAATAATTTTTTTAAATGATAAGCTCGATTTTCTTGAAATAACTGGGCAAATGTATAGTGTTTAATGTCTAGAATATTTATTTCTAAGATGTTATTACCTAAATACACAGGGACGATTTCTGCCTCATAGTTCAAGGCAACTCTAATTTTTGGCTGATATTTTTTTTCATCATGATCACTTTTTTTTATGTCTAAGATATTCACATTAACCTCTTTTATGAGTATAAGCGTTATATCGGCAAGTGGCTTGATGAGATTGTCAGGATAATTTTTTAGATTGATAATTTCATCCTTAATTAATTCAGATACAGTCGTTCTGTTAATTTTCTTAGATTTAATGAATCGAGCATTAAACTCCTCTACTGTGTAATCTTTATTTACGCCGCCGGGCCAGAATTTAGTTGGTCTCGACATCAGTCCTTCTTTCGACTTTATCCATGTCATATCCTTATACGCTTGATTCAAATCGGCATTATCACTGTCATAATGTGTGATAGAACGATTAATTTCTTTCTCAATAAGTTGTTCTGCAAATTTTCCTGGTGTTGTATTAGCGCGCTTCGCACCTTTACGGATGTGATCATAGATGCGCTGGTTTTTAAAATTAATATGAACTCGATATTCACTTGTCATCGTCCCTTCCTAATCCACACTGTCAAATGAACGAGTATGACACAATGAAACGTTACCCAGTAGATACGTTGTGTCGTAAAAAAATAATAAGCGTTACTCGGCAAAAACGTTCAGCCCCCAAAGGCACGGATAAGCGATAAGCTTAATTTTTACGTAGATTATCGCATACCTCAAAGTGCGCACATTTATTAAATATCATTATTATCATATATCTATAATTTTCCGTCTTTGTTTTTGATGATATTGGCTGGAAGGCTTCAGGGCTTACGGTATTCGTGATGACCCGCGAAAAAATGAGGGTAGCAGTTAAAATTTGCATGTTTTTTAAGGGGGAAGAGTATAAAAATGAGGTCATTGAGAAGTGAAAATAGGGGGCTAATATCAGAGTAGTGAGTTGTGGTTTTTATTGAAAAAATGCGCTCAAACTCAATTTAATTTCAGGTTAACGTCCATACGCTTGAGTACTTACTGAGGGTTTTTAACGAAAATAGCCTAATCAATGTGTTGGTATAGTTATATAAATATACATGCTACATATAAACAATACATTTAAATATCAACACGACTATTCTAATACAAAAACCAACCTACACATCTAAAACGATACCTATAGACCTAGATTGTCATCATCTTCCATAAACCTATTAATGCATAGATAACCTAAATAGTTAAGCACATGCCTTATAAATCTACAGTGACTTACCAACCTCATCTTCCCTTAAAAGTTTAGTCAGTATGATGATCTTGCTGCCTTAAGCAGCAGACTTAGATCGGTTAGCTTATTCTCCTAATAACGAAACTGTAATTAGCAACAAGCCTTCCCATTGATATGACATCCAATCAACACAAGAGGAATACGTCATGTCAAAAAAGCTAAACCAACACTATGTAAACCAAATTAACCGTACCATCAATAAAGCACTAGCGGTACATAAACGCTTAACAGCCATACACCTTGATTTACGCTTTCCTATAACGACAGAAGATGTTGCCGATGACTCTACAGCTATTACCCGATTCTTTGAATCTCTTAAGGCTAAAATCAAAAATGACCTTAAAAAGAAAGAAGAGGCTTGGAAACGTAATCTTTCCTGTGAACTACATTATTCATGGGTGAAAGAGATTGGTGAAAAGAATAAACAAAAGCACTACCACGTGATGTTACTGCTTAACAAAGATATCTATCACTCCTTAGGGGATTTCAAAAAAGAGAGTGGAACCCTTTATGTTATGTTACAACAGGCTTGGTGCAGTGCCATCAAAATAGCGTATTTACCGTCTCGTCCATTAGTCAATATTGCGGGTAAAAATGTCACGCATTTATATCGTGTCGAGCAAGAAGAAACTGAAGATGGCGTTTATACCTACATTGTGACGAATCAGTCCCAAGAGATTATTTTAAATCGAATTCGGTATCTCGCTAAGTTGCATACCAAGTTTTATGTAGAGGGTGAGCGGTCATTTGGATGCAGTCGGTAATTAAAAACTGGAGAAGGGATGTCATGACTTGAAGTGATATCCCTTTCATCAAACCGGTATCGCTTCTGACTTTAATTTTAAAGACAGGAGTTCTTCCTCATGACAAATCCAATTGAAGCATCAACGACCGCAATTCCATCGTCTTCATTACTGAATGATCAATTTATCGATATGAAATTTATTACCCAATTAACAGGGCTAACGGACAAATGGTTTTATAAGCTCATTCAAGATGGTGAGTTTCCCAAACCCATTAAGTTAGGGCGCAGCTCTCGTTGGCTGAAAAGCGAAGTTGAACAGTGGCTATCAGCACGTATTGAAATGTCTCGCATGTCATAAATCCCTCTTATCCGCTACCTCTTCTTTTTAGTTATCTTCCGTCATTGATATTGCTGCATAGCCCATCCGTATGCGGTGTTTTGATGCGCCTATTGAGAAGAGGGGAATTTACTGGAGTTAAATTATAATGATGCTAATACCTTCGCCAGTACGACTTTATCTCGCGTTAAACCCTGACTTAAAAATCATTGGTGCTCAAGTCGCTGGGACTCAACCACTCACACAGTACCAATGCTATCACTGCCAAGCGGCACTTTCGTTACATAAAGAAGGACGAGAATATTATTTTATGCATGTGAATAACGCAGAGGAGCTGAAGTGTTCATACTGCCAAGCACAACTAAACCCACTTTATCGACATTTTAAGCTGGCAGGATGGTGGGCTTGGCTTCCTCCGCTTGTGCCTGTAAGACATTGGTTCTGTACTCTTTGCCAGCGCGATTATCATGGTCCAAAAGGTTGCCCTTATTGTCAGCAGAGTGTTTACAGTACGGAGGCAGCATTAAGGGATACTTCATCAGCAACAAAATCAGATTGGTCATTGCCGTATTGATTTCAACTTACCCACTCATCTATCTAAAGGCTCAGCGGATGGATGAGTGTGTTAAGTATTCATCCGGTGTTATGACCATTATTCTTCGGTAATTTAGAATTGAAAACTTAAGGTAGTCATCTTACGTTTTTAATCCGCAGGGCTGTCAGCCATAGTCAGTTTCTATCGTGGTTTTATGATAAGATGGCGTTATGATATTTTGTGTCCATCGTGACTTTCACACCCCACTATATAAAGGGATGTGAGTAGCAGTTTTTCAATCATCAAGGTAATGACATGACAACGGCAAATGACGCACAGCAACTGCGTGAACTTCAAGGTAAATTATGGGATATCGCAGATTCTTTACGTGGAAAAATGCATGCAGATGAATTTCGAGATTACTGCTTAGGGTTTATTTTCTATAAGTATTTATCTGAGCAATTTGCTAATTATGCAGACCATATATTGAAACAAGACGGTTTAACCTATAGCTCACTGGACATTTGCTCACCGGACTATGCGGATATTCTTGAAGCAGTAAAAAGTGATGCCATTGAAGCGATTGGATATTACCTTCCTCCTGAATCTCTTTTTCACTCACTGGCTAAACGTGTTCAAGCTGACCCGAAAGGGGTTGGACAAGGTTTTATCTTAGAGGATTTAAGTAAAATACTACGCGGGATTGAGCAAAGCACATTGGGCTCAGAGTCTGTCGATGATTTTAGTAACCTGTTTGAAGATTTAGATTTAACCTCCAGTAAGTTGGGGAATACGGAAGCGGCTAAGAATGAATTGATTGCGAGCATCATTAATAAGCTCGATGAATTGAGTTTTAATTTAACGGATGCTAACACGGATATTCTGGGTGATGCTTATGAGTACTTAATTGGTGAGTTTGCTAGTGGTGCAGGGAAAAAAGCAGGTGAGTTCTATACACCCCAACCTGTTTCTACACTGTTAGCTAAGATTGTTACTGCACATAAACTCAAATTAAAGAATGTTTATGACCCAACTTGCGGTTCAGGCTCATTACTGTTGCGAGTTAAACGTGAAGCACATTCCGTGGGTAAAATTTACGGACAAGAATTAAACCGTACCACCTATAACTTGGCTAGAATGAACATGATATTGCATGGGGTTCATTATGCAGACTTTGAGATTGTGCAAGAAAATACATTAACTCAACCGCAGCATCTGGATAAACGCTTTGATGCAATTGTCGCTAATCCGCCATTTTCAGCACATTGGTCTGCGGATAGTTTAATGCTCAGTGACCCACGTTTTAGTCAATACGGTAAATTAGCACCGAAAACCAAAGCAGATATGGCCTTTGTCCAGCACATGTATTATCACTTAGCGGAAGATGGCACGATGGCAGTTGTACTCCCTCATGGGGTGTTATTCCGCGGGGCCGCAGAAGGTCATATTCGACAATACATGATTGAAAAGCTCAACTGTATTGATGCCGTGATTGGATTGCCTGCAAACTTGTTCTACGGCACCAGTATTCCAACCTGTATCTTGGTGCTGAAAAAATGCCGTAAAGATGATGACCATATTCTCTTTATTGATGCAAGCCAAGAGTTTGACAAGGTCAAAACGCAGAACCTTTTATCCCCTAAGCACATTGATAAAATTATCGATTGCTATACCGACAGAACCGAAATTGAGAAATTCAGTCATTTAGCCACATTAGAGGAAGTTAAAGGTAACGACTACAATTTGAATATACCCCGCTATGTGGATACCTTTGAAGCTGAAGACGAAATTGATATAAATGGTATTGCAAATGACCTTATTAGCCTTGAGTCAGAAATAGCTAGTGTAGATGAGAAAATTGCTCAGTATTGCCAAGAGTTGCAAATTACATTGCCATTCACTTCATCAAAAGGCGCTGATTAATGAAAAAAATCACACCTAAGTTAAGATTTAATGGATTTGAACAGAATTGGCAAAGTAATAGCTTTGGTCAAATAGTTTCCAATAAGAGTAAAAAGTATAATCCTAGTTTAGCGGACGAGGATTTTCCGTGTATTGAATTAGATTGTGTATCACAAGAAAGTGGTCAATTGCTAAAAACTTATTCAGCAAAGCAACAATCAAGTATAAAAAATGTTTTTTTTCAAGGTGATGTTCTTTTTGGAAAGTTAAGACCATATTTAAAAAAATATCTATATACCACATTCGATGGTGTTTGTTCGACAGAGTTTTGGGTTTTAACAGGAAAACAAGTTACAAATAAATTTTTATATCAATATATACAAACAAATACTTTTGTTGAATCAGCTAAAAAATCATCAGGCTCTAAAATGCCGAGAGCTGACTGGGATATAGTTTCTTCAGAACAATTTTATTTTCCTAGTGATAAAGAGCAAAATAAAATTGCTGATTTCTTATCTTTAGTTGATGAGAACATTACGCTACAAACCCGTAAAGTAGAATTATTACAGCAGTATAAAAAAGGGATGATGCAAAAGCTGTTTAGCCAAAAAATTCGTTTTAAAAATGATAGTGGTGATTTTTACCCTAGCTGGGAAACAACGGCTTTAGGTAAAATGGCGAATTTCTATAAAGGGAAGGGTATTTCTAAACAAGATATTACCAGCAAGGGTGAAAATGAATGTATTAGATATGGCGAGTTATACACCCATTATAATGAAAAAATTAACCATATTTTATCAAAAACAAACCTTTCTTCATCTGAATCACTCATCAGCCATTACGGCGATATTTTGATACCCTCATCCGGAGAGACAGCTGAAGATATATCTAAAGCATCAACTGTTTTAATTACCGGTGTACTTCTAGGGGGGGATTTGAATATTATTCGGCTTAAAAATGATTACAATAGTCTCTTACTTGCTTATTATTTAACTCATTATAAGAAAAAGGAAATTTCCAAATTAGCTCAAGGTAACTCGGTTGTTCATTTGTATGCTAAAGAACTCAAAAGTTTAGAAATAACACTTCCATCATCTTTAGATGAGCAAGTGAAAATTGCTAATTTCTTCTCATCGATTGATGATAAAATCACCCTTGAGAACACTAAGCTGGATATATTAAAACAATGGAAACAGGGATTACTACAACAAATGTTTGTGTAATTTGTTACTGTGACTTGAATGTTTTACCCTACTGATATCAATCGAATAAAAATAATGGAGCCCGTCATATGCAAAAAACACAGAGTGAATTTGAATTAGAACAGGATTTAATTCAACGTTTAACCACTGATTTGCATTATGACTGGGTGGATGTACATGACGAAGCGTCAATGAAAGCCAACCTTCGCGGGCAAATTGAGGTGCACAATAAGCTACAACACGCTCCCTTAACGGATGGCGAGTTTGAGCGAATTTACCTGCATTTAACCGTAGGTAATACAGTTTTTGAGCGTGCGAAAGTCTTGCGGGATTATTACTCGTTATCCCGCGATGATGGGTCAACCAAGTGGATACGATTCATTAATAAAGAAGATTGGTGTTGCAATGAGTTTCAAGTGACTAATCAAGTCCGACAATACAATGCACAGCAGAAAACGCGCAAAACACGTTTTGATGTTACCTTGCTGATTAATGGATTACCACTGGTACAAATTGAACTGAAGCGTCGAGGGCTAGAGCTTAAAGAAGCCTTTCATCAAATTGACCGTTATCACCGTGATGCCTTTTGGGTGGGCAGTGGCCTTTACCTGTTTACCCAAATCTTTATTATCAGTAACGGCGTCAACACCAAGTATTACGCTAACAATAAGTCGTTGAGTTTTGAGCAAACGTTTTTCTGGGCAGACAAAGAAAATAACCTCATCACCCACTTACATGCGTTTACGGCTGAATTCTTGAAGCCATGCCATATCGCCAAAATGATAACACACTACACGGTGCTGAAGGAGACGGCGAAATGCCTGATGGTCATGCGTCCTTATCAGATGTATGCGTGTGAAGCGATAGTTGAGCATGTTCAAGCATCAGCGCGCAATGGCTATATCTGGCATACCACCGGCTCGGGTAAGACGCTAACCTCATTCAAAGCCAGTCAAGTGATTATGGGGATGGCGGAAATTGATAAAGTGATTTTTGTTGTTGACCGCCGAGACCTCGACCACCAAACCGCGCGCGAGTTTAACGCGTTTAAAAAAGACAGTGTCGACACCACCAATAATACCCGTACTTTAGTCAATCAATTGGTTGATACAGACACAAAGCTGGTATTAACTACGATCCAAAAACTCAACACGGCAATTACTCAAGAAAACCACGTGGCTAAGTTGGCATATTTACAAGACAAGCGCGTCATATTTATTTTTGATGAATGTCACCGCAGTCAATTTGGTGAAACCCACCGTAATATTCGCAAGTTCTTTCGTAACTCACAGTTATTTGGTTTTACAGGAACGCCAATTTTTGCGGAAAATGTCAACATGACCATGGGGATAGAGCAAACCACGGAAATGCTGTTTGATGAGTGCCTGCATAAATATGTGATTGTTGATGCGATACGCGATGAAAATGTACTGCGTTTCTCCGTGGAGTATTTAGGGGAAAATCGCACCGTTAATCCCAACCACTGTGATGCCATTTTGACACAGCCTACGGAAAGCAAAACCGTTTTAGAAAGTGAAACACGCTTGTCTCAAGTGGTTGATTATATTTTAGGTTGCCATGATGCAAAAACGGCTCATCGTGAGTTCACCGCACTGTTTTGTGTGGGCAGTGTTGAATTACTCATTCGTTATTATCACCTGTTTAAAATAAAACAGGCCGAACGACAGCGTCAAAATCCCCATTATCGCCCGTTAAAAATCGCCACCATATTTACGTATGCCCCCAATGAGCCACTGGATAAAGAAAGCGCTAGCGACATGTTGGATGAAGAAGATGTGGTCTTGCCAGAATCAAAAGGTCCTTCTTCCAGCCGAGACCATTTAGACCAATTTATTCTCGACTATAATCGCGACTTTAAAACAAACCAAAGTGCCAAAGATAGCGACAGTTTTCGCAACTACTATGTCGACATTGCTGAGCGAGTAAAAAATCGTGAGATTGACATCTTATTGGTCGTCAATATGTTCTTAACTGGATTTGATAGTCCACCGCTCAATACGTTATATGTGGATAAAAACC
Source organism: Providencia sp. R33 (assembly GCF_019343475.1). Taxonomy (NCBI): domain Bacteria; kingdom Pseudomonadati; phylum Pseudomonadota; class Gammaproteobacteria; order Enterobacterales; family Morganellaceae; genus Providencia; species Providencia sp. R33. Next base: position 4,686,353 of record NZ_CP072453.1, read on the forward strand.
TGCGCTACCATGGTTTGATACAGGCCTTTTCTCGCACCAACCGGATTTTGGGTGACAAAAAAAAGCAAGGCAACATTGTGTCTTTTCGAAACCTAAAACAAAATACCGATGACGCTATTCGTTTATTTTCAAACAAGAATGCGAAGACTATCGTACTGGTTCAACCGTACAATGAATATCAGATTGACTACCGTGAAAAACTGCAAGCATTACTGGATATTGCCGAAAATCCGGCCGCGGTAGACCGACTGTACACGGATGAAGAAAAAGAGGCCTTTGTGAAGGCGTATCGCGATGTGCTGCGCTTGCGGAATATCATGAATACCTTTATTGAACACAGTGATGATAATTTAGTTGTGCCGGTTCAAATGTTGGAAGACTTCAAAAGTAAATACCTCGATATTTATGACAGCGTTCGCCGCAACCAACAAGGCGATACCGCACAATCCTCCCCATTGACTGACATTGATTTTGAATTAAGCTTAATTCATCGTGATGATATTAATGTGGGGTATATCTTACGGTTACTCGGTGAAATGCGGGATATGCCTGACGATAAAAAAGCCGAGCGGAAAAAACAAGTCCTCGATATCATCAGTGGGGACACGCGCTTACGCAGTAAACAAGGTCTGATTGAACAATTTATTGAAAATGACTTGTCTCAGTTAAAGCAGGATGACGACATTCGACAACGCTTCCAAGCCTACTTAGATACCGAGAAGCAAAAAGCCATTGATGATTTGTGTGAGCGTGAGCAGCTTAAGCCGGATGTCATCCGTCGTATGATAGAAACGTACCTTTTTGAAGGGCGCCTTCCGCGTACAGAAGAAATGGCTGGCGCTTTAATCCACTCCCCGAAGATTTTACAACGCAAGAAAGTCTTTGCGAATGTGAGTCAAAAACTCAATATCTTTTTCGATACCTTTATTGATGGCTTAGAAGGACTGTAACCGTGAGCACCTCAAAAACACGTTCGCTGTATGATAAAACGTTAGCTTTTCTCAAACAAAATCAAGGGAAGCAATATACGGCACGGGAGATTGCTGAGCAACTCGTGAAGCAAGACCCGGATTGGGCCAAAGAGAAAATCAATAAAAGCCAATCACTTACGACGTTAGACGATGCAGTGAAACAGTATGCCGCGGAAATTGGTGCTTTAACCCCCACATGGTTAACCCCGAAAAAACAACGGCCTGTCAGAATAAAAACCACAATTGAGCGTCCCCGAAAATATTATTACAGTGAGATGACCGATGATGAGGAAATCGCTCAAAGTGAAATTACTGATATCACGGCTCATCCCAATGAGTGGACGGAGCATGACCTTTATCCTTTGCTGAATGAATGGTTGGTGCGTTACATGAATGCCTATTCACTGCGTGTTAATGAAAAGAAAAGCCAAAATACACAAGGTAAAAATGGCAATAAATGGCTTCACCCTGACTTAGTGGGGTTAGAAGATAAAGGGCAACACTGGCAATCGACATTAAAAGCCTGTGTGAATGAATACAGTGAACCCCGAACACGCTTATGGTCTTTTGAAGTCAAAAAAAGAATTAATATGAGTAATGTCAGAGAGGTGTTCTTTCAAACCCTATCTAACTCGTCATGGGCCAATGTTGGCTATTTAGTCGCTGCCGAAATCACCGGGGATGAGACGCTTAAAGAGCTCAGAATGCTGTGTGCCGCCCATCATATTGGGATTATTTTGCTGGATAAAGAGGATATCGCGAATACCCAAATCCTCATTCAAGCCACCGAAAAAGAAAATGTGGACTGGGAGCTTTGTAATCGTCTTATCTCCATCAATCGTGATTTTGAACATTATATTGAGTTAGTCAGTGAATTTTATAAACTCGGTGAAGTGAAAAAAAGTGATTGGAAATGGCGCCAGTAATGCGCCCATTTAGTTTTGATTAGGGGGTACTGCATCTCTCACCCTTTTTCACCATTAAGCACACTCAATAATCCGAACAGCCTGCCTCTTTTCGCTCCATTCTTGAAAATCCCCCCGATTTATATTCTTGTGATTACCCCATTTAGGGCACATGCAATTCAATGTGTGACATTTATTTTTTAAATAAAAGGGCTTTTTTATTTAGCTTAAGATTATTGCAATTTTAATTGATTGATTTTTATCACAAATTAAAATCGATCGTTGAAACCGATCGGTTTTAATTTATTGATCTGTTAAACCTATTTGAACCCATTGGGGTTGTTGTGTACATTAATAACAGCCTAACTTTACCGATAATAATGGTTGAATACTCTGATATATTGTTAATATCGGAGTAATGTTTCACGTCTATTCGTTGGTTTTTCTAAAAACTCAACGTGGTATCTCATATCTTGAATATAGGAAATCGCATGTCTGATATTGATAGTTTATCTAAAAAGCTAAGCACGACAACGCTTCAATTTGTATTATTAACCCTAGTAACAGCGGGTATTTACCCGGTTATCTGGTTGTATAATGCCAGTAAACTGATTGGGTCGGAAACGCAGAGCGTCATTATTCATCCTTATTATTTTGTTGTTCCTTCCTTATTGCTGGGTTGGAGTATGTTCTTAGGTGATGCACAACTGGTGATGTCAATGGGCAGCGATTTTTATAGTTTCTCTATCATTCTTTCAAAAGTGTACTTCATTGCGCTAATTGTTTGGGCGTTCAAAGCGAAAAGTGTACTACAAATGTATTATTTAAAAGTCTATGGGGTGGATATTAAACCTAATGCATTTTATACCTTGCTATTCTCCACGTACTACATCAATTTTTTAATTAATTCTATTTCAGAAATAAAAGAAAAAAGTGATTTGGTTCAAAAGGCTTATTTACAAAATGAGAAAAAAGCCAATCATGAAAATGAGAAATAACAATGTCTTAAATAGATTGATAATAAATTAACATTAGAACAATGTGATACCGCGAATACAACTGGCATTTTTTAATTGTATTGCAATTTTATTCAATGACCATACAAGCCTCAAAGAGAGCATAAAGATGAATACCGTTCGCGATAGATAAAAAAGAATGAATGCTCATGCTTATTATAAGCGAATACCTTTGATGTCTTTATCGTTTGATGATTTTAATATGTAAAATGCCAGAGTTTATTTTTATGGCTGAGTGAATTTTATTCAATAGGCAAACTACAATGAAGAACGTTATTTTAATGATTATAGGGATATTATTGACAACCGCTTCTTTTGCTGATGAGGATTTTGATTTGAAATGTACGCTTGATGACGGTGTACAAATGACTGTCAGTCATGGCAGTCATACTGTCTATATCGCGTTCTTTGCTCCCGGAGATGATCCTGATGAAGGTGGAGGACTGATAAAATTGGATATCCCATCAGGTGAAGTTAAACAAGATATTTTATATAAAGATGGAAAAATACTTTTTTTTGGTCTTCGGGGGGATAGTCCAGAGAGTGAAAATGCAGTTGTGGTTTCATTCTATCGTGATATGAAAACATTTATTGGAAATAAAGGCACCAAACGTATTTATACGAATGAGATGTCATTTAGCCGTCAGAATAAAATGACAGGGGAAAATATAGAGGATAAATGTCTACCCGATACGATTAGGATTGGTCATTCACTCACTGAAAAGGGTATTCCTAATGTTGCATACATTCAGTGATGTTAGAAAAACACACTCTTTTTTTAATTAAGAGGCAATGTAATGAAATTTAAATTGTTATTAATGATACTGACTTCATTTATCATACTGGGTTGTAGTGAAAATATGCCACCTAAATGTGATAGTAAAGAGACAAAAGAACTTTTAAATAAAGTGATTGTTAATTACTTTAATAATCTGGGCGTTGAGGGAGTTATACCCACAGTGACAGGACATGATTTAATTGAAAAGTATGAAAAAGCAAAAGAGTATTCCTGTGAAGCTCGCGTTGTTTTGCGAGGAGCTAACGGTAGAATGACCTCTGAAGTTATCAACTATTCTGTTTTTTTAGATGAAAATAAGAAAGGCCAATTTTTTGTTCAAATAGAAGATTGAATTTGTCATTGTCTTTAGCACAATAAATTACGTAAATTAACTCAAGAACAGTGGTGAGAAGAATAATCTTGTTAAACATTGAACGAATTATGAGCTAATAAAACTGTAGTTATATCTTGATGAGTTAAACAACTTAAGTAAAAAATGCAATTTCTTCGTGATGTAAAGGTTGATATAAATTTTATGGTGTATTTGCGATTTTCAGAAATTAGCAATTTTAGAATTGATATCAGTATGGGGTTATGAGTGGAATTAAGGTGAACATTAAGGATAGGGTTTTATGAATGATTTTTGTTTGATACAGCGAAAAGAATTAAATTCTATAGTTAAAAAGTATAAAGCGTTAATGTTAAACAATAATAATGAAATAAGTTATGAATATGCCAAGTCATTAATGTTAGACTCTTTAGCTAAGATAGAAAAAGACGTGAATGAGAAATTATATCACAACATCGATATGTCAATAGACAATAGAAATAAGCTAAAAGAAATAAAGAACAATATACAGGCAATGAAAGTAAAAATGAAAGTTATCGAAAATAACACTGTGAGTGATATTAAAATGGAAAATGAAAACCAAGGTGGTCAATTAATTAAAAATGCAGTAGATATCCTACCTAAAGAAATTAGAGAGTCTGTTTTTAATCGAATTAAAAATATTATTGACTATGAGCCAGTTATTGGTGTCATGGGAAAAACAGGGGCGGGGAAGTCAAGTCTTATTAATGCGATATTTAAAGGCAATGTTTGCCCTGTGAGTGATGTTGAAGCTTGCACAAGAGAAACAAAAGAAATTAAAATTGAATTTGGTCACAGAGCAATTCGATTGATTGATATCCCGGGGGGGGGCGAGAATGCGAAGAGGGACAGCGAGTATGAAGCATTATATAAACGCTTGCTACCCAAGATGGATTTAATTCTTTGGGTTGTTAAAGGTGATGATCGTGCCTTTTCCGCAGACGAGCATTTTTACCAACAGGTTTTAAAGCCAGCAGGCGGAGATAAAAAAACCGTCTTTGTTTTAAACCAAATCGATAAAATCGAACCATTCCGAGAATGGGATGTAGAACATAATCAACCTTCACTTAACCAACTGACTAACATACGAAAAAAAGAAGCGTATTTAATCGAGCGGTTTGGTTTCACTGAACATCCTATTATCTCAGTCTCTGCAAATGAAAAATACAATATCTCAAAACTGGTCGAGACGATGGTCAGAGCGCTCCCAAAGGAAGCTAAAAGTGGTGTCGTAGCACAGGTCAAAAACGAGGTAAAAACAACGGAAATAGTTGAAGAGGCAAAAGGCGGTTTTGAAGCAACTGTGGATGAAGCACTGGATGATATTATTGACCATTATTTGCCTAAACCTGTCGCGAGCGTTGCTAAAGCAGCGAAAAAGCTTGTGGTTTCCGCGGTGAAAAAAGTATGGGGTTTTTTCTTTGGCTAATTCACAAATATTCCCCAAAATAGAAGCGCTTAAATAGTAGAGGCCTCTGTCAATAAAACAGCTTAGCCAAACGATGAAGCCGATGACCTCTTTTCAGTCACGGCTTTTCTGTCCCCCTCTTTTATTTTTGAAATTGCTTAGCTTTGTCCCCGTGGATGGTACAAATAAAATTAAACGCCCTCTCATTATCCTTCGTCACGTTATCAGTTTAGCGATAAAGGCTATCTGTTATACCATCAATAAAATTAATGGCTATTAATGGGTAAATAGTAGATAAATACACTGCCGATTTTTAGTCATCATTTCACTGAAAGTGGAAATTGGATGGTCATGCAATATTATTCAATTAAAATCAGTAGGTTGTATTAATCCTTCTGTATGAAATATTTGGTTACATAGTTTATTTCTATGTACATTAGAACTTACTGGGCTTATCGCAGTTTAGTGTGTTTTTTGCTCGATGATTATTCTATTTTCATTTTTTTATGGTGTTTTTATTGGCATTATATAGCGATATTTCAACCAGTTTACGCTAAGTCACTTATCCTAGAGAGATACAAAAAGACCGGTAGCTTTACAGCCTATTCATCAGCTTTTATTATCCTTCAAGTAAATCTTACCGTGCGCACTGGCTGAGATGACGGAAATTAATCGATAATTATGTCGACCTAACTCAATTTGTCATTCTGGATAAAGGATATCGCTATGCCAACTCCATGTTATATTTCCATTCAAGGAAAAACCCAAGGCAACATCACTGCCGGTGCATTTACTGCCGATTCTGTGGGTAACATCTACGTGCAAGGTCATGAAGACCAAATGCTGGTGCAAGAATTTTCTCACGTCGTGACTGTGCCGACAGACCCACAATCCGGTCAACCTTCAGGCCAGCGTGCACATAAACCCTTCCGTTTCACGGTGGCATTAAATAAAGCGGTTCCACTGCTATATAACGCATTAGCCTCGGGTGAAATGCTGCCGAAAGTGGAACTCAAATGGTACCGCACGTCAGTGGAAGGCAAGCAAGAACATTTCTTCACCACTACATTAACCGATGCGACGATTGTTAATATCGATTGCCAAATGCCGCACTGCCAAGACCCTGCGAAAGCGGATTTCACGCAGTTAATCGAAGTGTCTTTGTCTTACCGTAAAGTGGACTGGGAACACACTGTTGCGGGCACATCCGGTGCCGATGACTGGCGCGCGCCGCTCGAAGCATAAGTTCGAATTTAGCGAGCCTTTCGAGGCTCGTTTGCGTTTTTAGCTTTTTCTCCTGTGGAGGAAATCCCCATGTCTTGGACAGACCCCAATAAAAACAAACGACTTGGCAGCCCCGAAAATAACCCACTTATTCACGGTGGTGGGTATGCGGGTGGCAGAACCTATGCACAGGACCAAGCCCTGCAAGAAGCTCATGGTCAACTGCTAGACTGTATTATGAGTGGTGAAATGGGAACGGGGTTGGTATTCACCTGTACGATTGGTGGACTCCCTGAAAACACCTTTCAAGTCACGCAATTTGATTTGCAAGAAGGGCTTTCCCAACTCTTTTCACTGTCGATTCAGGCGGTCAGTCCGTTACCCGAGATTGATTTTCAAACGGTATTGGGTGCGGCCTCTTCGTTGACCGTAAAGCGAGATGGAAAAATTCTTCGCACGGTGCAAGGGATTTTAGCAGGGGCAGAGCAAGGGAACACGGATGGCGTGAAAACGTGGTATCACTTTGTGATACGCCCTGAAATGTGGGTAATGACGCTTAAGCAGGATAGCCGAATTTTCCAAAATATGACGGTGCCCCAAGTGCTTAAGGTGTTACTGGATGAAGCGCGTGTGAAACACGATATGCAATTCTACCATCCCGAAGAGCATCTTGAACGTCCCTACATCACCCAAAAGCGCGAAACCCTGTATGAATTCTGGTGTCGACTTGCTGCTGAAGAAGGGATTAATTACTGGTTCGAAGAAGGCCCACAACTGTTTTACAGTGACCGTCATTTAGGTATGAAGGCGGGTATTTCGCTCACCTATAATCCGCAATCTGAAACGGATATCACCGACAGCACCGCCACCACATGGCGTTATGCCGAGCAGCTGTGCAGCGATATTCGTGTAGATAAAGATTACAACTCGGTACGCCCATCGTATCCGTTGGCACACCAAGTGACGGGGGAGGTTCACCAACAACATGAAATGTTTGAAAGTTACGGTCGCTTTCAAGAAGATGCAGAAGGTAAACACTTAAACCAAATTCGTTACGAGCAATCGCAAAACCCGCGCCAAGTGGGGTCAGCCACGACTAACTGCATTGAGTTAGCACCGGGGCGTATTTTTACCTTGTCTAACCACCCCAGCGCGCGTATGAACACCACGTGGCAGGTGGTTAGCGTATCCCATCACGGTGTGCAGCCATTAGCGGATAACAGTGGCGGAGAAGGCACCCAACTGAGCAATCAGCTTTCCTTTGTGCCCAGCACCCAAGAGTGGCGTCCGCCTTACCGATATAAGCCGCTTGCCGATGGGGATGAAGTCGCGACAGTCGTAGGGCCAAAAGGGGAAGAAATCTACACGAACAGCAAAGGGGAAGTGACCGTCTATTTCCATTGGGATAGGCGTGGTATCCCTGACCACAGTGCGTCTTGCTGGGTGCCCGTGACGCATGGCTGGAGCGGAAATGGCTATGGGTTTATGAGTATCCCTCATATTGGGCAGCAGGTTTTAATCAGTTACCTGAATGGCGACATTGACCGCCCCGTGATTACGGGGTGCATGTACAACGGTCGCAATGCCCCTCCGTTAGATTTACCAGCCCAAAAAACACGCACTACCTTTAAAACGTGCACCCACAAAGGGGAAGGCTTTAACGAATTACGCTTTGAAGATGAAGCGGGGCAAGAAGAAGTGTACATTCATGCCCAGCGTGACATGAATGTGCATATTCAACATGACAGCCATACCCATGTACAAAACGATGTCAAACAGCGCATTGACCAACACCGTTTTACTGACATTCAAGGGGATGAGCATCTTCACGTTAAGGGAACACACAAAGCCCAAATAGAAGGTGATATCTCTGAACAGGTGCTTGGCAGTTATCACCAACAAATTAACGGTGCACTGGTGAGTGAAAGTGGTCAAGAGACCCACATCACCAGCCAAGGCAAAGTGGTGATTGATGCGGCGACGGAAATTACCTTAAAAGTGGGTGGCAGTTTTGTGCGGGTGACACCGGGCAATGTGTTTACCTCCGGTAATGTGGCGATTGGTGACAGTGCGGGGGGCACAGGGCAAGCAGTGAATATTCAATTGCCAGATGGTGTTGACCCGTTTGCGATACCGCCTTACCCCATTAAACCCTATTGCGCGATGCAAGCCCAAGCGACGGGCAGTTGGGTGATTAAGCCGAGTGGGGGAAATCAATGAGACTCACCCCTTGGACAACATGGTTAACCGCATCGAATACCGACCCCGTCTATTTGCTGCTCAATACGTTAGCCACACCCAACCCGACAGACTTATTGTTTGCCAATGATTGGGTTGAACAGGCATTTCCTATTTACAATGGCACCTCACTGGCCCATTTAATCGGTCAGAGCCCGTGGCTTGTGCAATTAAAACCGAGTGCGTATGCCCCATTGGGGCAACTGCTTGACCGTAAAGGCTTCAGTGATAACACATGGGGCTGGGCGTATCGCAGCTCGCTGGATTGGCAATACCAGTTACGGCATTGGCAAAACCGCCAATTGGTGGAGCTGAATGAAGAGCTCGTGGTGCTGCGTTTAATGGATACGCGCATTGCGAATGTGCTTATTCCCAAAATGCGTGCGGTGGATTGGTCTGTGTTGATGACCCCTGTTCATGAGGTGATGCTGGAGACACTCAGTGACCCTGCTTTTTTTGAATCGCCTACTCGCCATAACCCTTTGCCTATTCCTGAACTGCAAGCCCGTCCGTTCATCATGGGGGAGCATTTACAGGCTGCGTGGGAAAACTCCGCCCAATTTATCCAACTGTTAGCGGAAAACCTTGCCTGTGAATTGTGGGAAAACCATGCGGAGGACGCTCTATCCCTCGACACACCGGAAGGTCAACTTCACCGACGTTTAGTGGATTGGTTACATCTGCATCCCTCACTCGCGGGGGATATTCATACCCGTACCGCCACCCAGTTTACGGACTATGCCCAGCAACAAGGCTGGCTAACCACGACAACGGAGCCGTCATGAGTCAGAAAGTCGAATCGTGTATTATCTGTGAAAACTACCGATTTTGGTTAGAACTGCAATTGGTCGATGATAAGGGGCAGCCTTTAGCCAACGTGCCGTATACGCTCGCCGAGCGAGGTACAGGTCGTACGATGCAAGGCAGTAGCGACCCACAAGGCCTGATAAAAGCGGAAGGCTTAACGGCTCGCCCGTATACACTGAGCCTTGAACCGCAACCCTTAGCCGATGCCCTTACAACGCTGTCGCCTCCGGCGGCTATTCAAGGCAACGATAAGGCACTGAGTGATTATTGCCGTGAACAAGGGTATCTCCTGAGTGAAAATAACCGCGCAGGGGCGTTTAACCCCAATGCCCCGACGACCGTTCACCGTATGACGGCAGGGCAAATAAGCCGTTCAGTGCATTACCAGCAGCGCGATAACGGCTATCCCTTGTTGTTTCCCTATGACCATCGCCGTGTGATTGCGATTAAGCGCATCGCAGAGCCGGTATTTGCCAAATCCACGTTGAGAGGACTGGGCAATACGGATGCGGGTGACACTGTCGAAGACTTGGCGAACTTTGGGCTATGTGATTACAACGCGTATACCTGTGGTATTGATGCCGCAGCGAAACAACCTCGTCAACGTTCTTCCTCATTTTTGAGCTTGTTAGGGATTGGTACTGCCAATGCCTTCGTAGCTCCTATGCCTCCGAGTCCTATAGGCGGATTCGGTGGGGCAGCTGCAGGTGGCGCTATGGGTCAACAAGCAATTAATCCACCGGATATCAATCAAGACTCAAGTCGATTTGCTTTCCAGTCTGAAAATGACTATGCAATAGCCAAAGGGGTATCGAAAGGATTCGGTTCGTCGACTTGGTTTGACAGTGCACGCGTATTGGTTGGTATGATACCGAATATCTATGATGGGGATAGTTTAACACACCCAGACTTGCTGGAAATCGCGGAAATAGGGGGTACCGCACCAACACGTATGCGAGTGGGGTTTGCCTCAACGGGAACCACATCGGCAGCGATGGCAAGTGCATCTCAACTGATTGCGTACCATACTGAGCGAGACAGTGGCTTTGACCAAGTCCCCGTAATTAAAGGTGAATTGGCTTCCGACGCTGAAGCGCGAGGGGTGTTGAGCTTACCGATATATCAATCCTCAAATGGATTGCCGAACGCCAATACTCAAGCTGAAATTTACCGCTTTGATGCAGACGGCACAACGCTTTACATGGGCGTGTCGGCATCGGGTGAGATAATTAATATCTCAGCGCGGATTGATGATATTCCAAATGAACCTATCATTCATGCGGGCCCTTCGCCGTTGCCACAAAAGGTCGAAAAACCGGAAGGTTTTGCTATTCATGACTTCGATTATCGGCCAGAGACACTACCCGTTGCAGATGATGGAATCGTTTGGCGCCATACGGGGCACGATGTTGAACCAGTGGATTTTCGGGATTATATTCTGACGGTAGATAGGAAGGATGTTAAACCCGTTTATATCAGTTTAAACCCAAAAATACCGGGACTTGATAAACCGCTTCGAGATCCACATCCAGACTATCCACCGAATCAAGATGTATTGGATAAAATGAATTCGCGTGAGTACCAGAAAAAAGTCTTAGATGAAAATTATGATTGTTCTGAAATCGCCAGAGATTTGAAAGAAGCCGCGGGGGGGCAAGGTGAGATCCTTGAAGTCAGATCAACTGAAAAGTATGGTTCAATAAAGGTATTTGAAAACGGAGAGTTTGAAAATGGTATGGAATACCATCAGGTTTATTCAGATGGGATGTATATTTATGAACCCCGCATCTCCTCCCAAGCAATTCCTAAAGGGGATTGGGAGAAACACATCAAAGGTATTAATGATGGAAAGCTAACGATTACTAACAAGCCTACAGGATTAAAATAATGAAAATTGAAAATAATCAAGGTGATGAGTTATTACTGGTTATAAAAAAATACATAGATTTAGAATGGGTACATTGCAGTAGACGATTTAAAGAAAAATATGTTGACCCAAGCAATTTTATCGATGGAGAACGTTATATTGTTGATACTATAAATCGAGCTCCTTCAACAAACTTTCGTCCTGTAGATGAGCGTAATCATCAAGATTTTATTGCTGTATTGAAAGCAGCTGTTGACTCTTATCATGGAAAAATCGACTGGGCTTTAACGGGACGACAAAAAACGAACACACCTGAATATAATTGGGCAGTAGTACCTTCTATCTTTTTGGAGCAGGAAGTAATCGATGAAGCTAATAGATTGATGATAACAAAGGCAGAATATTTATCACGAAAAATGCCTGAATTAGGACCGGTAGCCTATGCGGATTTAATTAATCTTGCTAAACATGTCGATAAATATTTAGAAAAACATTATTTACCTTTGAAGCGTCATTCATAAATCCGACTTAGTGTAATAATGTAAACTAGCAATAAATGAATATTGTTTAGGATGTTATATTGGAGATAATTTAATAGGGAATACTGATGTCTATGGTTTATAATCGATTCAGTTTAGTTGCTATCATCATTGGAGCTTTTAGTATTCTTGTAATACTTGTTAATCAAAGCTTTGAGCGTGAATATGTCCAATCTAAACCTAAGTTAGAGCAGATTGTTCATGAAAAGGTAAGTAGCATAAAAAAAGCGACAATGGATGCAATTAAAGGAAAAGCGTATCAAGCTCCTAACGTAGATCCTGCCAATGAACAGCGACAACTTTTATTAGATAAAATTGAATTATCAAAACAAATCAGTATAACGCTCGGTGTATTTGGTATTATTTTTGCGGCTATTTCATTTATTCGCCATGAAAACAAAAACTCATCCAGAATAGCATTAGCGCTAAATGGGAGTGTTCTCGCTATTTCTCTTCTATTGTATGCTGCCGCAGTTATAGCTAGCATTGTTGCTGTTTTACTTGTTATTTGGTTTATAGGTAACTTTTTTGACATTTTTAGTATTTGCTAGCTTCTTTAGAAAAGTCCTCTAATTTTTTTACGCCAAACAGTTGATTTTAAATAATAGGTTGAACAACTTTTAGCAACGCTTGATCAGGAGAAAAAACGCAATGCGTAGTCTTGTGAACGGCAGAAAACTCATTTTAAAAAATGATACGACGAATACGGGGGGGACGGTGCTGACAGCATCTTCTCTTGCTAAGCAAACTCAAGGTGTGGCCTGTGTGGGTGACTCTGTTTATTGCCCATCATGTAAAAAAACAGGGGCTATCGTTGAAGGTGATAGCTTAATGAAAATTAACGGTATACCTGTCGCGTTAGAAGGTCATAAAGTCGCTTGTGGATGTTCTGGAGGATGCGTGCTTGTCGCGTTAGGTTAAATCATAGCTCGATATCAGTACTTAGGAAAAAATAAAGTCTAGGTAATGACCACCTTTACGAATATTCGCAAAGGTGGCTAAATGATATTATTCAGTTTGATTTATGTTTTAACTCACTAATATAACCAACATATCATCGCATCATTTATTCTCTTTGTTGTGCTTTAATAAATGTGGACACTTTGATAAAGGAATCTATTCACCTTTAAAATAAGATGTCGATATGAAACGAAAATCACCGAAGCAATATACTGAACGTTTTAAAAAAGAAGCGATTAATTTAATACTCGAACAAGGCTATACCGTTCAACAAGCGGCTAATGCTCTCGGAATTACCACTAAATTGCTCTATGCTTGGCGAAAGCGCCATGAAGCCGAAAATAAGCCTAACGCATTAACCCCTTTTGAGCGACAAGAGCTACTCGCTCTGCGCAAAGAAGTTAAGCAATTGAAAATGGAGAAAGAAATCCTAAAAAAGGCGAGTGCCTTCTTTGCGAAAGAGTTGCTATAAGGTGTTGGTTTGTTCAAGAGCATAAAACACAATAGACCTGTCTTACAAAAGTGGTATTTGCCATAGAGTCAAAGCTCACCACCTGCGCCAGCATCGCCAAGCCCTGTACAAAGCCATTAATAGCGACCCACTCTTTTCACACTGTGTTGGGTATATCTTGAAATTGGAATTTGGCATGGAAAAAGGCTTTCATTACCACGCCTTGTTTTTCTTTAACGGTCAGAAAGTGAGGCAGGACATCACGCTGGGCAAACTCATTGGTGAACTCTGGCAAGAACGTATTACGGACATGGCAGGCCTGTACTTTAACTGTAATTACCAAAAAGAAAGATATCGCGAACTAGGGATTGGCTTACTAAAACGTGCTGATGCGGAGAGTAAGAAAGGATTGCTCAATGCAGTGAGGTATTTATGTAAAGCTGATGCATGGGTTCGCCTTGCTGTGCCTGAACTCAAACGCACCTTTTGGCGAGGCGAAATCAAACCGAGAAAACGCCAGTAGTTAGCAACCAAATTATTTTTTACACATCCGGTTAATGATGTGGAGTGATATCCACATCCCATTTTTCGATATCGCTCCTGCTTTTTATCCACATTAAAAACAGGAGTTTTACCATGAGCACGCAAACTGAAAATATTGCATTACTTGATGACCAATTCATTGACATGAAATTTATCACCGCACTAACAGGATTAACAGATAAGTGGTTCTATAAGTTGATCCAAGATGGCGAGTTCCCAAAACCTATCAAGTTTGGTCGTATGTCGCGCTGGTTAAAAAGTGAAGTCGTACAATGGCTACAAGCACGCATTGATGAATCGAGAGAAGTCAACTCAGCCCTTGAATTCTAAGGCGCTAGCGCGAGTCGCCGTGCATTTTCCATAGCATACCTACCCATTACCCACCAACTCACTTTCAACCACACCTGGTGCGATTGAATGCGCTCTAGGCAAAGCGACGTCCTAAATATACGAACCTGACTCGATATGCATGCAGCCTATGCTCAGTGGTCTTCTGAGTTTCAAGGTGGGTTGCCGAGTGTGGATCCTGAATGTTGGGTACTCAGAACGTTTAGTTTAAATTTTACCGAAGGAGCACAACCATGCTTAAATTACATGAAGTCAAAATGTCGCTAGCCCTAACGCAGAACAATCGTTTCGCGGGAGCCAATCAGGAACCGAGTTATTCACGAGAAAACTATTACTGTGCTCACTGCGGTGAGCCCGTCACACTGCACAAGACGCCAACGGAGTCATGGTTTACCCATTCTGATCCTCAGACCGCAGAGCACTGTCCGCGGGTCATCAGTAAGATCAAGAACTTAGAAGACAAGGCACGACTGAGCACACAGGTTCGATCAGTGTCCCCTATTTTAAAGATCACGGATTGGTTTTGCGTGCAGTGTCGTGAGTATTTTACAAGTAATCAAAAATGTTGCCCGAAGTGCCATGAGGGGATTTGGTGTATTCCTGCTTTGAATGTGACAGAAGAACATCAGCCTAAAACAAATAGGTAATTTCCATATAAGCGATTTAAATATTAATGGATTTTAATAATTATAATGCTATTCACTTTATAACCTAACTCTCCCCTCTATTCTGTGTATAATTAAACACTAAACCCAATTTCGTTGAGAGAGCGGCTATGGCTGGTATGAATAAATCTCATCTGACTGAAACAGACATCATTACAAAATATATCCTCCCAGCAGTTAAAGATGCAGGTTGGAACCTGATGTCGCAGATCCGCCAAGAAGTCAAACTGCGTGATGGTAAAGTTGTGGTCCGTGGTAAGTTAGCAGCACGGTTGACAGTGAAATCAGCCGACATAGTGCTCTATCATAAGCCAGGGTTGCCCCTTGCCGTCATAGAAGCGAAAGCGAATAAACACGAAATGGGGAAAGGGATGCAGCAAGGGTTAGATTACGCACGCCTGCTTGACGTCCCTTTTGTTTTTGCTTCTAATGGTGATGGTTTTATCTTCTACGATAAAACAAATTCTGTGCAGATTGAATCCGAAATAACACTCAACGACTTTCCAACACCAGAACTGCTTTGGACTAAATACTGTACTTGGAAAGGTTTTACTGCCGAGCAGCTACCCATAATTAGTCAAGATTACTACGATGATAGTAGTGGAAAGTCCCCTCGTTATTATCAGCTACAAGCCATTAATAAAACTGTAGAAGCCGTTTCTGCCTGACAAAAACGCGTATTACTCGTGATGGCTACAGGTAAAACTTATACAGCTTTTCCGATTATCTGGCGTCGATGGAAAGCAAAAAATAAAAAACGCATTTTGTTTCTTGCCGACCGCAATACACGTTGGCACGAGGCAGTCTATTTGCTAATTTAAAATAATAGATAAAAAATAAGGCAAAAGCATTATGGATTATTATTTAACAAAAGGTGAGCATGATGGAGCGGTCATATTGCACAAAAAAGCGTGTTCACAACTTTTTCAATATAGTGGTGCTACTTATGTAGGTTACTATTTTGGTGAATATGGTGCATTACAGAAAGTTGAATGTATGACTACGAGCAGAGTTAGGGCTTGTTCAGAATGTATGACAGATATACAAGCTGAGAATAGTGTTTTTGAGAAAAAACGATAACTTTAAATTATTATCGTTTGAAGTATAGGCTGTAGTGAAGTAACAAAATTCTCTACTATAAAAGTTCTGATAGTGCGGAACATGCCTGACTGAACTAAACCTGCCAATACTATTACAACAACAAAATACTCCAAAAGGTATTCCAAGGGCTGCGCATTGCGTGGCCTGTTTCGTACATAGCTACCACAAATCACCATCAACATGTTTAATTACTGCAATGTCGCTGTTGGTAGCTTTCTATTAACTAAATATAGGGCACTCCGTAGGGGGATACGTATCAATAAATTTATAACTGGTGCCTCCTATGCTGCCTCTACGGGTTCAACATTCTATTGTCTAAAACAATTGTTAGATAACTTCTCATCTGAGCAATGGGAAGCAATTGATGTGTTTGGCAGTTTGCTTTTAGGTGTAGCTTCATTTTTGATAAGTGTATATTTCACACGAAGAGAAGATAAGCGCAAAGAAGCCGCTTATACCAAAGATACTAAATAAAATAAAAAGAGTTGCTATAGCTGGCTGATGGATGACCTTAATATTTGCGATGGCTACTGAGTTTGAGGGAGATGATCCCAATCCCAATCCCTATCCTATTGGAATACTTACGGTACGATATGGGTACACCGGCTCTGGCATTATTCCCACAAAAACTTATACAAAAGTTGAGTGCGAAGATTTATTAGGAAAAGGCTTGGCAATTATTATTAAAGCAGTGAACTCCTTAATTAAGGTCAATATTCCTGATTACACCAGAGCTACACTTTACTGGTTTACTTATAACGTAGGAACAGGGGGTGCTCTCGTTCCTGCCACTTAAAAAACTCAATGTTTGTGATCAAGCAGACCCTGTAATGAACTTAAACGCTGGATATATTCACGGGACGTCAAATGGAAAGGAGTAATGACAATACAAGACGTAGAAAAAGTGATATACCTTGGCAAGTTCGCCTATGCATATCCGCTTTCATTATTAGATTTCTCATCTACTTTGCAGCTGTCGTATATGTGCTTAGAGACGATATCTGTGCTATTGATAAGATGAGTTTACCGAAACATTATCAAAAAGGACTAGAGTACTATCGAGGTAAGCAAATGAACTTATGAAAATAGGTAGTTCCACTTGGTTACTTCTCATGGTTGTTGGTCTAAGTTGGTGGGCTGTAACTGAGTATGGAAGTAATTCATTGCAGAAAGTGGATGACAGTAATAAAAGCAAAATCATTACTATTGAGTCGCTTCAATTCAATCGGTTTAATCAAATAGTTACTACAGCTTATCGCTATGGTATTGAGGTGGAAGCCAAATCACAGGAGAAATATCATGGGTAACACAAGGATTCTATAAACCAGAGCAATTTTGTGAAGAGTTAGATAAAAGTATTCCGAAAGAAAAAAAAGCCCCAGTAGGCTGAGGCACAAAAATTCGGAATAATAATTACTCGTTTTATTAATAACCCAATTGGGTGTGTGGATAATATCAGTATATGTTAAATATTCTACGAATAAATTGTTACTAAATATGGAATAGATTATCGAAAAACGATTGGTGACATATAGAGAGGAAATGCTATGTTTAAACATGAATTAAGGTCAGGTTGTACAGATCACCATCAGTGGTGAAGAATGTTATATTAAAGGGCGTGCAGAATACCTGAACGGCACTAATCAGCATTATGTCCATCATCTATATGCAGATAGCCGTGCGGTGAATGTATGGTTTGAAGAATGTGAGTTATCCCCCGTAGAGCGAAATTGAGTTTTGTTTAATCTATGAGCTGAATTAAACTTATCTTTACGTATGAATCAAAGAAAACACTATTTTTGGTGGGGTGAGCAATGGATAAGCTTTTTATATGGGGAGCTGGAGCAGTATTAGGCTTTTTCCTGTTATTGGTTTACTTCCAGTTTCATCAAAGATTTGACAAAGTACCATTTATTTGGGCTATGTTTTTTTCGCTGATTTGGCCTATAACAGTTATAGTTATTCTTTCAATTTGGTCTGTAAATGGTCTGTCAAAAATCTATCATGCTTATATAGATAAAAAGCATCCTAAAGAATGAGTACTTGTTGAGTAATACACCGCTATGTAGATAAAACAAGTCACTCATCTAAAAACGATCAGCTAGTCACTGGTGGCTTAATGAGATAGTCACGCCCTGTGAGTGGGAAGTTGGCTGGGGGGGAAGAGGCCATTATGAATAACGTCATTTTAATCGGTATTGATTTAGGCAAACATTCTTTTCATATTCATTGCCAAGATACACAAGGTAATACCTTGTTACGTAAGAAGTTGATTCGCTCTAAGCTGACAGATTTTTTATCGACATGTCCATCAGCTCTTGTTGTGAGAGCGTCTTAGCTGGTTCATATTTTTCAGCCTTTTATGGTGGCATATCGACTTAGTGAATCTTGCCTCACCCCCTATTATCAGTGGGTTACATCACCCTGCTGGCATACCTCAGGTCACTGTTGCTCAGGTTCTCCACCGTCACCCCCAGTGGGATTGTTGGCCTTCTCGTCATGAGTTACTGGCTCAATATTCCAGACAGACTCGCGGTTTATTCGAATATCCATGCTCGCCTTGAGCTCTGGGCTCATTATACGTTACGTCATCCACCCAAACTTGGTTTGGCTCCGTGACGCAAATTGGCGTGCTAAATGATTTGGTATTTCGATATGTTCCTGCACCGTATTTTTATACCGATGTTTCAGCAATTGGCGATTCACTAAACCGAGTTGTTTCATTAGGTTAGTTTCTCGATAGTGTATCAAAGGAACCTAGTTTGTATTGGATATGATGTCAGTGATGTTACGAACTCCAGCAGAAACGTGGCTTTGAAGGATGACGCTAATATCGATAACTATTGAGATCAACACCTTAATTGACGGGTATTAATGGCACAGTAAGTTTTTTCTAAATACAATATTTTATTCAGTTTTATGTGTTCCATCATAAAACTGATAACTAACATTATTTTTTTGTGTGGAATTATTTGACATGTTGCATTGTTTAAATACAATAAGTGAATGCATTGTTAATAAATAGTTAATGATGTATTTCAAAAGAAAAGAGGGGGAGCTAGATATTGATAGATTATACCGTTGAATGAGAGGTTTATATGATAAAAAACATGTATTTCTTTCTAATGATTGTATTGTTCAGCTCAGCTGTAAATGCTGGGGAGGTTAAAGTGACCTTTTTTGGTAAAATAGTTGAAGTACCTGAACTCGTGGGAGCGTGTAAGTTTCGATTGGAGGGTTTTTTTATTAAAAATTCGTGTATGAAGTCAAGTATAAATCTTTTAAATACAATTCATTATAACAATGAAGATAAGTACAAAATAGTATCAGTGTTGAGTTCTCATAAGCAATCAATAAGATACAGTATTGTGAAGTTTAGTTATAAGTAGACTATAAACATTATGGGAATTTAAAATGATCTATTTTCAACAGGACACCCAGTTAGTGTAGTCGCTGTCATGAAAAAATGTTTAATCTGATTGGGTGACTCCTGTGTGTTACTGGCAGTGTAAAAATGACCCCATATTGGCAATTGAATCTTGACCCCTGACGTAATATAGCGGTTTTACTTGTGAGGCCGCTTTTCAATGTTAACTCAGGAGAGGGTTGTGACGATAAAAGTTCTCAAACAACAGGGCAAATCGATCAAAAGGATTGCTCGTGAAACAGGTCTAGCGCGCAATACTATTAAAAAGTATTTGCAACGTACTGATACAAAACCTGTTTATCAGCGTAAAGCTCATCGACCAAGTAAATTGGATCCATTTAAAGATTATATTCAGTCTCGGATTGATGCGGCTCATCCTGATTGGATACCTGCATCCGTTCTTTATGAAGAACTCCTTGCTTTGGGGTATCAAGGAAAACGTCGAATATTGAGTGGATATCTTGCAGCTTTAAAACCTAAAGCATTGCCTGAGCCACTTGTGCGATTTGAAACAGAGCCAGGAAAGCAATTGCAAGTTGATTTTACCATTATTCGGCGAGGTAAACAGGCATTAAAGGCCTTTGTTGCAACGCTTGGTTATTCTCGCGCCAGTTATGTTCATTTTTATGACAATGAACGAACTGATGCGTGGATTGATGGATTGGTACGTAGTTTCGAGTTTTTTGGTGGTGTTCCTCATGAAGTCCTTTTTGATAACGCAAAGGCGATCATCCTTGAGCGTGATGCTTACCGAATAGGAGAGCATCGTTGGAACCCTAAACTTTTATCTCTTGCTCAGGATTATGGTTTTAACCTAACCGTTTGTCGTCCTTATCGCGCTAAAACAAAGGGGAAAGTTGAACGTTTTAACCGTTACCTAAAATCAAGCTTTGTTGTGCCATTACAAGCAACATTAAGGATGTCAGAGTTACAACTCGATGTCCAAACTGCAAATGGTTATATCGGTTACTGGTTGACTCAAGTTGCCAATGCAAGAGTCCACGGTACAACTGGTGAAGTACCGAACCAACGATTAATCACAGAGCAGAATGGCTTACTGCCATTGCCGATAAAGTTTGGCAATGTTTATGGCTATCAGAGGATAAATACAATGCCGATGCCATTTGAAAGTCTACAGCATCCACTTAGCGTCTATGATCAACTTTTACAGGGGGCATTGTGAATTTACAATCTGAGCGGATTACTGATGCTTGTCGACAACTCGGGCTCTACGCATTACCGGAAAGTTGGCCTAGGATTGCTGAAAAACACCTAGCACAAGAAGGGTCGTATGCTGACTTTATTGAAAAACTTCTTACCGAGGAACTCAATGCTAAGATGCAGCGTACTAAGGCAGCATTATTGAAGTTTGCAGGGTTACCCAATATCAAAACACTTGAGGAATATGACTTTAACTTTGCTAGCGGTGTGCCTAAAGCCCAACTGATTGAATTATCAGGTCTCAGTTTTATTGAACGTCATGAGAACGTTGTTATGCTGGGCCCGAGTGGTGTTGGAAAAACACATTTAGCTATCGCGCTGGGTTATAAAGCGATCATGTCCAATGTAAAAACGCGATTTATTACCGCTGCAGATTTAATGTTGCAATTGGGAACGGCCCATAATCAAGGTAAATTAAAAGCTTACCTACAACGGGTCGTTATGAGCCCCAAGCTCCTCATTATTGATGAGATTGGTTATTTACCTTTTGGTCGAGAGGAGGCTAATCTCTTTTTCAACGTAATTGCAAAGCGGTACGAGAAAGGGAGTACGTTATTAACCAGCAACTTGCCCTTCAGTCAATGGGCAGGCGCATTTGCCAATGATACGACATTGACAGCAGCGATGTTAGATAGGTTACTACATCATTGCCATGTTATTCAAATTAGTGGTGAAAGCTACCGTTTAAAAGATAAGCGTAAAATAGGCATTGCACCAATAGTATCTGAAGTGTAGTCAATGGGGTCAATTTTAAATTGCCAACTGGATCCTTAAAGGGGTCAAAATTAAACTGCCATTGACAGTGAGAGTATAAGCATACATATTTATTCTATTTGTATTTTCTGTTGTCAATGATCTGCAAAAAAAAACACCATGATGATCTGATAAGAAATACTTCACCTAACATCTAAAAATAATCTTAATCTTGGTGTTTAAAACGATAAGATTCATTTCCTGTTTCAATAATATAGCAATGATAAACTAGACGATCTAATAGTGCGTTCGTCATCTTTGTGTCCGTGAATAATTTTACCCATTCTGAAAATCCAAGGTTATTTGTAATGATCAAGTTAATTGACTGAGAAAGTGAAATAGTAATGTCTCTCTTCGCTGACTTAAGGGTAAATAACCTAATTCATCGAGTATGACAACATCCTATTTCTGCACTTGCAGCGTTAACTTATAATTTACATTTATTTAACATTAATTGGGTATAGGATTTTATTCTAGGCAATGACAGCACATGCAAAATGCAGCATCATTTCAAAGTTCTTGAGCTTTTTCTTCCGACGAGAAAATCAACGACGGAAACGGTTCATCAAGGTATATGTTTTTTCACAACCCAGCGATGAGTCTTAAAATCGCTATTTTTTATTGCATCAGATTTTTTCGACTGGTTATGGGGTTCATTGTTTTTTTAGATATAACTCTAGTCATTCTGCTTCGTAGCCTTTATCCATACAGAGGCAGGGTCTTTTACTTGCTTTCTGGTTTGAATGATATCGAGGTTGTCTGCAATCAGCTTTATGTGGCGAGTATTGCCTTTCTATTACATCAGAGAGAGCGACAGCTCATAGGTCATCAGGCTGTGCTTTGCGTCCTGTTTCCCTCGCTTTGTTGGATTACAGCCTTATTTTATGCCTGCTCGCGGAGATTTGATCATGACGTCGTTCAGCGATAATCATGAACTATCAATAGTGTCCTGCTTCTCACTCTCCAATAATCGGTTTTACTATAAACATTCGAAAGCACCAGCATTAAGTCACTCCTGGAAACAACTATGGCTGAGCTTGGTGAACTGATACCTGGCACATTTAGCGTATTCTACTGGCAGTCAGTCATGAGTACAAAGAAAGTGGCGTTCATTGGTGCATGGTTATTGATGTGCTCCCCAGTGGCGCATGAGTGTTATACATCAGTATGAGTGGAGCTATATTTATCCATAGTTCGTCGCTAATCTGCCACTTGTTGCTTGCCGTATTTCTCTATCAGAAATTATCTTTAACTTATTATTATATGATAATTCAATTTAGGATAGACTCTAAACAAGCTTTCTAAATTCTAATTGTTATTTTAGTGTAATTTGTCACTTAGGACATTATTCCTACAGAGATGTTTATTTTTTAAGAGTTTTTTATGGCAGGAGAAATCTTTTTTTGATTACTCTGATTTAGGGTATTTTATTGTGGCTCAGAGAATAAACAGGGAATATCATTATTAAGAGAATTAATCAAATGATAATGGAAACTATAATCAATGTTATTACTGTAAATGTGATTTTAATTTAATTTATGATTCGCTATTTTTCTTATAATATAACGATGGTTTGAAATTTATCAAATATGGTACTATTTAATTTGAATTTATAAGTGATAATTAAAAAAATAAATATAAAACAGTGTGTTGTTAGTCTTTTTTCTGTTCTTTTTTATCCGTATGTTCATGCTAGTTACTTACGATAGCGAATTGCCATAAAGAAATTATATTTGGGAATGTTAAGTATAACTTTATATTCTTGTTCTCGAACGTTTAATTTATGACAAAGTGTAACCAAATATTTTTTTTTGGCTATTTTTAGAGTTAAAATTTTTTTTAATCATTATTTGAGTAAGAATTAGTGAGAATCACCATTTTTTTTAGACTACTTAATCTGAGGTATGAGTATGTAGTTATTGTTTTATTTGATTTTTATATTCTACATAATTTAATTGTAACAAAAGTTACAAAATATTGGCGAATATGCAATATTAAATTGACGAAACTCAACATTTTGCTAAGAATATACACCGATTATGTGTTTTCGATGTTTATATCCCTATAATGTTTGTCTTTATTCCCATAAACGATGAACGTTTATTAAGAGCTAAAAAACTATTAGCTGATATTTTAATTAGGATTCGACTAAAGAGCTGGTTAAATACAGTTATCGATATTATCTATTCAAAAAAAATTAGTTTGGGTATAGAAGGGGTATTTTGTGAGTCCATTTAAATATTAAATTATGTATAAAAAAGGAATATATTTAGAAATGATTCACTTCATCAAAGCTAATAACCAAATTGAGATGCTTAAACATGATTTAATATAAATGCGCTGGAGCAAGTTAGGGTAATTCTTTAAGTGATTTAAATTTAACCGTTAATTTAAGTCATTGATTTTTATTCCATTATAGAAAGTCAATAGTCAAATCGATCGTTTAAAACGATCATAGGATAAGCATTAATAGTTGCAGGCTATCAAATGAGTGCTTTTCGATCGACATTAACGATTTTACTTAATCTAAATTTATTATTATTGTGATATGAATGATGTAGGTGATGATTTTTAATTTTGCATCAAGCTCTACTTAAGTAGCGCTTGGTAAATTCGTTTTAATAATTAAATTGATTATTATTCGGTAGTCTAATTTTGAATGTTTGTAGCCTTGTTTCTGAAATAACAAGGGTGGATTATTCATTGTATTAAATAAAAAGTAGAATAATTATCCTAATTCATAATTGTTTTTGGAATGTAAAATTCGCTTAAATATGAATGAAGTATAACGCATTTTAGTTTTTATTGTATTCCCCCTGCGCAATTACGCGCAATTCATCAACCCAAAAGGAATAAAGAGTATGTCTTTAAACAAAACGGTACTTTTGACTGCATTGGCAGCCAGCATTACTTTAGCCAGCACAGCACACGCAGCAACGGATGCACAAGTGACTATCACTGGCCAAATTGCGGCGGCTACCTGCGACTTAAGTGTGACTAAAAACAGTATTGATTTAGGTACGTATACCTCAACAGGCATTACCGCTAACTCAGAGATTACAGGCAGCGAACAAAATTTCACATTAAATTTAACTAACTGCACCGCCGACTCAACAGGACAAATCGATCTTTGGGCTAAAGGCACTGCATTAGCGGCTAATAATGCATATTTTAACAACAAAGATGGCGGAACCGTGGGGGTCCAACTGAAAGCAGCTTCGGTTGCTGTCAAACCCAACGTCGCTACAGATGTAAAAGCAATCAGTACACTAACCGCAGGGTTAAAAGCAAATGGTAGTGCGACCATTCCAATGACCGCCGCTCTTTTCTCAACTGTTGCGACTCCGGCATCACAGTTAATTGAAGCACCAATCACGTTTTCAATTGCTTATAACTAACTAAATCCGACGATGGCATGACATCATCCCATGCCATCGTACTTTTGAAGGTCTTTTTATTGAGGTTATTATGCAGCTCCCTTCATTCTCCGCAACCCGTTTAATCCCTATATTCTTGCTCTTCACGGGGCTTTCTCAATCGTTTGCTGCGGGGGTGGGGATTAACGCCACTCGAATTATTGTTAACCAAGGTAGCCAAGCCGCATCGGTGACGTTACGTAACAATACTGATGAAGAGACGTACTTAGTACAATCATATCTCAGTGCGGATAATGCTGAATCGACAGCCTTTGCACCCTTTGATGCATTACCGCCAATGATAAAGATGGCTCCCAATAGTCAGCAAGAAGTACGATTAGTCGAGAAGTCAGGATTGACAACGCGTCTCCCAACAGACCGGGAGTCCGTTTTTTATTTTCATGCCCGGGCTATTCCGAATAACGCACATAACGTGATAAATCCAAACGAAGAAAACCACGGCACGGTTAAAATTGCGTTAGAAAATGTGATTAAAGTGTTTTATCGCCCTAAAGGGCTAACCTCTACGCCAATGCAAGCACAAGCCGGGCTCTTATTTGAAGTCGCTCCGGGAGGAGTCACAGTAACTAACCCATCGCCTTATCATGTCACTTTGGCAGGGTTAACAATGGGGAAACAGTCTATTACTATTCGGCAGCAAGAAGCGATGTTGGTTCCTTTCAGTGAACGCACCTATCCGACAACGGTAAAAAATGGGGCGATAGCGTGGACCACAATCAATGATTTAGGGGGCTATGATGTTCATCACGTCCCACGCTAAGGCAGCGAGGTTAAGCCTAACACTGATGAGCGGCATGATGGTTTCACTGTGCGTTAGTGCTGCCAATGACACCTTGGAAATGACGGCATCGATCACAAAAGGCACGTGTGCACTGAGTGTGTCACCGACAACCGTGACGTTTTTATCGCCTCACATTATCAGTGAGTTTCAGTCAGGTAATGCGGTTGAGAGTGCCCCTCTTCATCTGAATTATGATTGTTCGGGATTCTCTGCCGAAACTTTGCCAAGCGTAAAATTGACAGGGCAAACGGCTGCGGCTGATGCTCACGTATTTTTATCGTCACCGCAAAGTCAAAGTGCGGCAGGCAGCGGATTTATGCTCAAACTCGGCGAGGTCTCACAATTAGTGGGGTTTTATACTGCAGGCACGACGTTGCAGGCAAACGATACGTTTGTTCTACCCAGCAACACACAAGGCGCTCAGCTCCTCACGGTCGGTTTGGTGAAGCAAAACGCCAGTGTCCCAGTGACCGTCGGTGACGTCAACGCGACTATCACCTTGACATATATCACCCCATAACTTCGAAAAGAGGAGTGTCTCACATGGCTCTAAAAATTGCGCGGGCTTTCGTCGGAGTTTGGGGGGTATTACTGCCATTATGCGCACCAGCAGGCACTAACTCCGTGACCGTTCAGTTCGAAGCTTCCTTGTATACCAAGACCTGTAAAATTGACGTTCGCCCTAATGCCTTAATTGAATACGGGCCGGTACAGGTAGATACGATAATCAAAAATGATGCTGGGACAACCGATAGTCTTAATCGCGATATCGTGCTAACCCTCACTGAGTGCAGTGGCCCAGGGACATTAGCGAATAGCCATGTGGTAGTGACGGGACCAACGGTGACCGTCAACGGTCATGCCCTTTTTAAAGCCAGTGGCAGTGCAGGAGGTGTGGGGATTGAATTGCTTGCTGATGGTATCGCGAAAACCCACGGTGATGAAGTGTGGTTACTAAACAGTATGAGTACCGAAAATGATACACGTACGTTGACTGCGGCACTTTCTTGTGGCCATTGCACAAATGTGAATGACATGTCGGTGGGTGATATGCGCGCCACGATGACGTTTACGGTATTGACATATTAGCGCGAATAGATATTAAGAGAGAAAGCACGTGAAATTAATGCCCTTTATTTTGAGCAAACAAGCAACATTAGGTTTGAGTCTGCTGGCACTGATGAGTCTCTTATTCCTACCATCGGTATTTGCGGCAGGATTGCGCTTAGACCAAAGCCGGATCATCGTTCAGGCAAATCAATCGCAACAGGTCGTCACGATAGAGAATGACAGTGACAAGCTGTATCTGATCCAAACCAACATACGGGATAAAACGCCTGACGGTGAGGTATCGAGCATATGGCTCGTGACGCCTCCGTTATTTCGATTGGCGTCCAACAGTCAGCAATCGATGAAAATATTGCCTCAAGCAGGGATAGAAAGCCTGCCAACGGATCGCGAATCCCTGTTTTATTTCAGTGCAACGGCGTTACCGGCTATACCCAAATCGGTGGACGGTACTCCATCCGTTGCCCAGATATCGGTGGCCACTCGCTTAGTCGTCAAATTGTTTTATCGACCACAGACGTTACCAATGACGTATGAGCAAGCATCGAGCCAAGTCACCTTTACTCAATCGGATCACACCCTCTGCGTTGATAATCCGACCCCGTATTATCTGACGTTCAGTACACTGCACACGGCTGAGCGCCCATTGCCGTTTCCGGCTGGTTTGATGTTGGCTCCATTTAGTCATCATACACTGAATGTCGCTCTGCCTATTCAACGTATACAGTGGCGTACACTGAATGATTACGGCGGCAGTACCCCCCAATTTGACACCCAAGTACAACGTGGAGGTAACAAATGTTAATCCACCTTCAGCGATGGACTTGGGGGGTTGGCATGTGGATTTTGGCCGTGAGTCTGCCTTTATCTGCGCAACAAGACAGTGGATTACGCTTTTCTACCGCCCGCATCGTTTATCAACAAAGTGACAAAGGGGGGGCGTATGCAGAGTTAGAAAATAGTTCAGCAGCACCTTATTTGATACAAAGTTGGCTAACATCGGTCGACCCGGACACTGGCTTACCTAATCCACAACGAAGTGAAGGAATGGATTCTCCGTTTATGGTGACACCACCGCTCACGCGTTTAGCACCAGGAGAGCGTTATCGTTGGCGTATTCAGCGGGTAAATGAAGGACAGTTACCCGTGGATAAAGAATCCGTTTTTTACATCGCGCTAAAGGCCATTCCCACGACCAACAATCAGGGAGTTCAAGCAGGTGAATTTGTGTTAAGCCCCGTGATTTATCTCAAGATGTTATACCGCCCTCAACGTCTTGAGAATACCCGCATTGACAATGTGGTGAGGCAGTTACGCTTTGAACGGCAAGGGGAATACTTGGTCGTGAATAATCCCACCCCGTTGTCGATGACGTTTGCCAGTTTGCAAGTTGGAGCCTATCCCATTCCGGATACGGCCTTAAGTCGGATGGTTTCACCTTTCAGTGAACAACGTTATCCGTTACCCAAAAGTGCAAAAGGTGACGTTTTATGGCGGGTGCTCAATGAATATGGATTAGCCACGAAAATTGAACAAGGTCGACTGACCGCCAAGGAGCCCCAATGACTGATTTTCATCGGCAAAATAACCGCAGGCCATGGACTTTACTGCATATCTGTGCGCTAAGCGTGTCAATGGGGTTATCAATTTGGGGGCAGGCGGAGACTTATTTTGACCCTGCGTTATTGAACCTGCCTGCAGGCGTTGACCCGCAGCAAATTGATTTATCAACGTTCAGTCAACCGGACCATATCCCGGCAGGGCGCTATATGGTGACATTGCTCATTAATCAACAAGTTATCGGACAACGTGAAATTGCCTTTACGGCAACGGCTGAAGGAAGAGTGACCCCCGATATTACCCCCGCATTGCTCACTGAATCCGGGGTTAATGTGGCGGCTATCCCGAAGCTAAACGCTTTAGCCTCTGACACCAAAATTGAGGATTTGTCAGCATGGATCCCCGCCGCTCAGGTGCAGTTTGATATGGCAAAGCTCCGTTTAAACCTGAGTGTGCCCCAAGTGGCTATGCGCCCAGATTATCGCGGTTATATTGACCCCGCGTTATTGGATCAAGGGATCACGGCGTTTCTCTTAAATTACCAATTGAGTGGCGGGCGTCAATGGATGAGGGGTAAATCCAATGGGCTTAAAAGTCAAAATGATAATGCGTTTGTCAACCTGAATGGCGGCCTAAATTTAGGGGCATGGCGACTGCGTAGCACCATGACCTATACCGATACGAGTACCACTCAGGCGGGGATCACAACACGCGCGCGGCATACCAACTTCAACAATACGCATCTTATGCGGGATATTCAGCGACTTAGTGCCGAATTTTTAGTGGGAGAAAGCAGTACGGGGAATGCCGTTTTTGATAGCCTACCTTTTAAAGGGATTAAATTGGCGTCCAATGAGCAGATGCTACCGAGTAGTTTACGCGGGTTTGCACCGGATATCCGCGGAATTGCCCAATCGAATGCGCGTATCACCATTCGTCAAAACGGTAACACCGTTTACCAGACCTATGTTGCACCCGGGCCATTTAATATCAATGACTTGTATGCGACCGGTTCGGCAGGGGACTTAGAGGTCACTATCACGGAAGAAGATGGCACGACCCGAACGTTTACCCAAGCTTTTTCCAGTTTACCGGTGATGTTACGCCCCGGAGGTGTTAAATATGAAATGACAGCGGGCCAATATAATGGGGGGATCACGGTGGGTTCGAAAGCCGCTGATTTTGTGCAGGCGACCCTTATCTATGGTTTACCTCAGTCCATCACCTTGTACGGAGGGGCGCTAGCCGCGAGGCAATACTACGCTGTGATGCTGGGAACCGGGATATCGTTAGGGCCATTTGGGGCGTTGTCAAGTGATATCACGCACACGCGTGCTGAATTGCCGGAGGCGACTAAAGAGGGGCAGTCGTATCGACTGCGTTACTCGAAAAACCTGCTGGAAACTGGCACTTCTATTGATTTAACGGCGTTGAGATATTCCACGAAAGATTATTACAGCTTTGCGGATTTTAACCAAGCGGGCTATCAGGTGAAGCAAGGATTTGCACCTTGGCTGACGTCACGTCAGCGCAGCAGTTTTCAAACCTACATTAACCAGTCATTTGGGGAGTGGGGGGGGATTTTTTTACAGGGTATGCGAGAAGATTATTGGGGAACTGAGCAAACGATTACGACTTTAGGTTTTGGCTACAACGGAAGTGTTAAAGGCGTGAACTATGCCCTCAGTTACAGTATTAGCCGCGCAGAAGGGGATGGGGATTGGCCCGAAAATCGGCAAATTGCGTTGAATATCAATGTTCCCTTTGACTTGTTCAGTCATCAACCACTATTGCAAGATATCCAAAGTAGCTACCAAATGACGCATGATAACCACGGGCGAACTTACCAACAATTCGGGATCAATGGACGATTGTTGGATAATGCATTGACTTACCAATTAACGGAAAGTGGGGATAATCAGTCTCAGCATAACACGAGTACGCTGAATGTAGGCTATCAGGGCGATAACGGTTATCTCGGCGGTGGATACAGTTACGGTAGTGATATGCAGTCAATAAACCTCAGTGCGAATGGGGGAATGGTTGCACATTCCGGGGGGATCACTCTGAGCCGATTTTTGGGCAGTTCAGTCGCACTGATAGACGCCCTGGATGCGAAGGGCGCTACCTTAAATGGGGGTAGTGCCACCATCGGGGGGCGGGGTTATGCGGTGGTACCTTATTTAATGGATTACAGTAAAAACGTGGTCAGCTTGGATGTGAATACGTTACCAGAGAATGTGGCGAGTGAAGAGACATCGGTCAATCTTTACCCCACCAAAGGCGCGGTCGTTAAAGCCCATTTTCAGACGAAAAAAGGGTATCAAGCCTTGCTGACCTTAAAAAGTGACGAAGTCATTCCGTTGGGCGCGGTGGTTGTCGTCAATAATGAGGATGAGACACCCAATCAGAATACCGGGATTGTGGGGGATAATGGGCAAGTTTATTTGTCAGGATTACCGGAGACAGGTGTTTTGACTGTGCAATGGGGCAATACAGAGGCTCAACGATGTGGTGCCGATTTTGATTTGGCGAAGGCGCTGGAAAGTCCTTACACCGCAATACGCCAGTTAACGGTGGTCTGTCATACCATCACAGAGATGTCACATTAAGGAGTACAAAAGTGATGTTTAATCTATTTGGATTTTTTTCAAAAACAGCGAGAAAGAAAGCTTTTATTTATGTATATAGCTTTATGAGTTTATTTATCTCGATTGCTTATCAAGCTAATGCAGAATCAATTACTGTTCAAAGTGGTCGTGGACTTGTTGGAGTTGCGAATAATATAGTTTCAACATCAATGTCAGGGCGTACAAGTAATGCAATTAATTTTCTTCCCTTCAGTTATGTTTATCTTTCCTATTATTCTGATTATACACGCTGTGAAGTTGCAACCACCCCGGAATATGGAGTAATGCAAATTGATGGAGTTACAGGTATAAAATTAAATACAGAAGGTACTCTTATGTTGGTACCAGAAATTACATACACGGATAATCGTAGCTGGAAAATAGGCAATACTAACTATGTGGATACCGTGACTGCGATATTTAATGGTTATGGTTCAAATACAAATCAAAATCTGGGGAGCGAAACCGGCTGTGTCTGGAGTCCGAAACAGTCAACGCCTAATAATGGATATGATAATGATATATATGTAACTCACCAAGTTAGCGCGACTGGACGTGTTTTAATTTATGGTACGGGAGCCCAGAAATCAGGATATACAAGCAATCTAAACTATCCTTTTAAAATAATTCTTAGGGATCCTAGAGGTGCTGGCCCTTATCCTTATGGAATTTTATTTCCAGCAAATACCTATTATCCTATTAATGTGAGTACATTAGGGTGTACTTTAACAACACCTACGGTGATTGATTTTGGGCCGCAATCCGCCAATGCGACTAATGGGCAATTATTGACCACTAAATCGGATGGGAACTTGACGGTCAATTGTCAACAAAATACTAATCCTATGACTGCCACACTCTCGTTATCGGCTGGCATTAACCCGATTTATTTTTCGGGCAACGAGTATGAGATTAATTTAATTAACAACCAAAACAAAGCCGGTGCTTATGTCACTATGAGTCTAAATATTAATGGGATACCTACCAACATTCCGTTTAATCGAACACCTGTTGATATTGGCACCATCAGTGCCAGCAATTCGAGTGCGTCGTTTAGTTATCCGATTACCTACAGTCTTTATTCGCGAGGAACAGGTATTACCGGAAAAGTCAAAGGAAGTGCAGAGTTATCAATTGTTTTACGTTAATTTATTAAAAAGTGAGTATCAATATTTAGTCACACATCCGTAGCAAGTCGTAGAGGTATATTTTATGCAAACATTAATGTCGAAAAATGATAATAACATGAGTGTACTTATTGGAGGGAGAGTAAGGAATATTAGGAAATCAAAAGGGATATCGGGGGCACAACTTGGGAAAATGCTACAACTGAGCCAACAACAAATATCGCGATATGAACGAGGTATAAATCAAATTAGCGTCGATTGTTTATATAAAATAAGTATGGTTTTAGACGTCAATGTTTTACTTTTATTGGTGATTGAACAAGAGGACGTTTACGTCCCAAATTTTAATCTTAAAAAATACGAAGCATTTTACAATAACTAAATTGTCTGAATTTTAAATTATAATAAGATGTAAATTTAAAAAATAACTTATAGCATCAGGGAATACTCATATTTTTAATGTGATATATGATAATTACTTTTATCGAATAGATGATCTTTTTGAAAGATAGGAGTATATATTCAATATATATTTTTATGTATACAGTTCTGAGTAGAATTTAATTAGAAACCAGTTATTTCCCTCAAGTAGGGGCTAGATGATGAAAAATTCTTGGGGCTGTCCTAGGTAAGTTTAAATTTTACCTTTAACTATCTTTTTTAGCATAGTTAATTGTTATTTGGCATTTGGTGTGTATGAAAGTCTGGGCTTCGGTTGATAATTAGTTTTTCTAATTGTAGCCGGAGGTCAGATATGATGAACATTAAAGCTAAACGAGATATTGCACATAAAACAAAAATATTAAATCGTGCCCGTGAGAGTAAAACATTACTAAAACTTGTCGTTATTTTGGGATCAGTAGAGAAACTTTTTATACTTGGAAAAGAGCTTATGAACGAGATAGCGAGAAAGGATTTGTAGTTGCCCCCGCTAAAACGGACAGTGCTAACTTGCCATTTTGAGAGCTCGATACTCTCGCGGTGACATCATTTTCAATCCGCTGTGCGGATGGAAGCTATTATAATCTTCGAACCACCCAGCAAGCTGATCCATTACCGTAGCTGCATCAGGCCGCTCACTCAGGTACACATAATCACGCTTGAACGTTTTCACGAATGCTTCAGCCATGCCATTGCTTTCAGGGCTTCTGACAGGCGTTGTGCACACTTTAAAGCCTAGCGTTTTGGCGAACTTTCGCGTTTCTTCGGCAATATAGCAGCTACCATTATCCGTTAGCCACTCAATTTCCTGAGACAGCCTCTGGGTATTACCAAACCGTTTTTCTATACTTTCCACCAGGATATCTTGCACCATAGTCGCATTGATACCCGCTGAGGTAGCCACGTAGCTCATGATTTCTCTGTCACAGCAATCCAGACTAAATGCCACCCTGACTTTCTCTTTGTTCCAGCATTTTATCTCGAAGCCATCAGAGCACCAGCGCGTGTTTGAGTGAAGTGTTATAACTTTCCCCTCATGAGCACGGTGCTCGCCAACACGACCTATGTGCTTGACCAGCAGTAAATTATTCAGTCGCATGATGCGATAAACCCGCTTCGGATTAACCCGTGATATCGCATGCCCGTCTGTCTTCAACTGACGATTTAAGTGAGCGGTAATGCGTCTGTATCCGCTAGTTTCACGTTTACCGCAAAGCGCCTCAATCAGCGGTAGTAACGTGGCATCATCAGCCTTGCTATAGCGTGCTGAGCGTCTGGGCTGACGGCTGTTTATACGCTGATACAAGTTTGATCGCGACACACCAAGTGCTGCTGCTATTCGGATGACAGGGAATCGTCCGGTGGTAGTAATGGCATACGCGATATCAACTTTTTTGACTGGGCTATCTCCAGTGCCTCTTTAATAATTTCAAACTCCATGGTTTTACGACCAAGCAGTTGTTCAAGTTGTTTTACTTTTTTCTGAAGTGCTTTGTGTTCAGCTGCGCTTACAACTTCATCACCGGATTGGATTGCGGACATGCCACCATCTTGCATGAGTTTCTTCCACTTAAACAATAAACTAGGGGTAATACCATTTTGTCTGGCCACCAAAGACACCGAATAATCTGGTTGCAAGGTCATGGCAACAAACTTGGCTTTCTCTTGGGGAGTATAACGACGGCGACGCTGTTCGCCAGTTAAAATTTCAATACGCTCCATAGACACTCCTTAAAGATAGGTCTAAGCCTATCGCTTAATTAAAAAGTGTCCGTTTTAAAAGGGGGCTATTACAGGATTAATCAACAATAAACCCTGCCCTGAAAATCCAACCAGAAGAGTTGCAAAACACATTGAAGAGCTAGTTATTTATCTGCGTACGACTTACCATTTTGGTCCCCAACGTATCGCTTGGTATCTTCTACGGTTTCATAATATCAAAATATCACGTTCTGGCTGCTACTATGTCTTGCTAAGAAACAAATTAAACCAGCTTCCCCAAAATCAGTGAAGTCGCTCTAAACCACTATTTAAACGTTATCAGAAATAAGTGTGAGGGCACGATGTTCAGGTTGGTGTGAAGTTCCTATTTTTTAATACGCCTGATGGACAACGAATTAAATGTTTTCAATATACGGCGATTGATGATGCGACACGGATAAGAGCACTTAAAATTTATGAAAGGCACAATCAGG
Organism: Providencia sp. R33; assembly: GCF_019343475.1. Classification (NCBI taxonomy): domain Bacteria; kingdom Pseudomonadati; phylum Pseudomonadota; class Gammaproteobacteria; order Enterobacterales; family Morganellaceae; genus Providencia; species Providencia sp. R33. Next base: position 4,721,184 of record NZ_CP072453.1, read on the forward strand.
CTAATGCCATTGATTTTATTAATTATGTTGTAAATAAATTTCCCTTTAGAATCAAAGCGATTAGAACGGATAATAGGCACGAATTCCAATCGAAATTTAATTGGCATATTCATGATTTAGGGATGGAGCATGTTTATATCAAGCCAGCTCCCTGAGTTGATTTGTTCTGATGTAAATTCAATTTTAGTCATCAATAAATACTCCGATTTGGATTAAGTAATAAGTAGTGATAATATCTTGCCGCTAGTTAAGGATGACTGGTCCTACAACAATAATGATAAAGATACATTTCCATTAGATATGCCCTTCTATAGAGGGGCTTTTTTTATGTCATTTGATAATCACCAATATAATTGCGCATTTGAAATAACCTGCTAGGCTTTACGTTGATATTCATCGTAAAGCAACACTTTAGCCTATCTCTGTGTAGGCTTTTTTTATTTGCATACGCATTTTTCAATATTCTTTTCCGTATTTCGTAACAATTTATACCTAGATTATTTAACCTATATTGGTACCATGCGCACACCCATTTGACATTTGGGTATTCATAAACAAAAAATTGGTTCTATTAATCGAATATTCAGCCCCGCGCCAACGAGGGGCTTTTTTTTATTCTTTTGGGATACTTTATCCAACCCTTAACGGAATTAAACTGGTTTATCGAAACCTTGTGTTGCCATATTATTTATCCTGTATATATGAAAAAGCCTCATAATTTCGAGATTGTCATATCTCGTTAATATTTATTACACTTATTTATCTGTTAACATACTATTCTTAAAAACACATAATAATAAATATAGATGTGCATATAGTTAGCCCATATTCCACTAGGCGATGGTATGGGCCATTTTTTTTGCCCTTTCCCGTCAATTTTCCGTATTGCTTTCTTGTCAAGATTGTCTTTAACTAGTTGAAAAATTTTCTACAGCCCAAGATTGAGAACCCATGCACATGCATAATCAACCAATTAAAGTCTTACTCATAACCATCCCTATCCTTGTATACATCCTACTTGCTGTTTTTAAAGACAAAAGAGAGCCAAATACAATGACAATTTTTGTAAAATTCTCTATCTACTTATTAAGCGTTCTTGTCTTAATCAATTTAGTTTTTTTTGCAAGAGCACATACGGGTTGGTATTAACAAGCCATTCACCTCAATGTAATTTTAAATTATTTCTAACCGCTTCAATCTCTCGAATGGCCTTTTTGTCTAAATTACATTGCTCGATAACTGTTAGTAGTGACTCATTTATCAATAGAGAGTCACCCCAAGGAAATGTCTCAGGAATGTACTCAGGCAGGCAATCATTGAGTAGATGAGCTGGAATGGGTACTGATGGCGTTTGAACGTATTCTATTCGCGTGGTTGTGCAGCTCGACAGTAGCATCACTAGGAGTATCAATAGCAGCACACTTATCACCCACAATAACAGTTTTGATAATAGTTTTAACCGCTTCAGAAGCCACTGCTGCCGCGTCGCGTTCTCTAAAGTTATTTCGTGAGAATTCATTGAATGTTACCGATAGTTCTAAAACCGTGGACAATATGAATTGACTTGTAGCCGCTTCATTTTCTAATCGCTCAATATCTTTTTTTACTAAAACATTGTTGTCATAAAGCGTTACAGCCACTAGAGTATTTTTCGTGCATATCAATATCCCCCCTGCGGAGTGTTCCGATATTTAGTTAATAGAAAACCGCCAGTAAATTACTTGCCGTAATTAAATACGTTGGATTTTATTTGCTAGGTCTATATACGAAAAAGGCGCACGCAATGCGCAGCCCTTGGAATACCTTTTGGAGTATTTTGTTGTTGTAATAGTATTGGCAGGTTTAGTTCAGTTAGGCATGTTCCATGCTACCGGAACTTTATAGTAAGGTATTTGGTTGTTCGGGATGAGCTAACCTGTCAGCAAGAGGGCAGCAATAACCACACGACATCGCTTTTGGGAAAAAGTACGTTCTAGCAAAATCAATAACAGAAGATATATTCTCAAAATTCCCCAAAAATAGCCTACTCACACCCTTGGGTAAGTGTTTACAACCATCAGCGTGTATTCGATTAAAGCCAAACTTATCAATCAATGTATCAACATAATAGTCCATATTCTCCCTCTTTTTGCTCCATGAAATCAGGATATCATATAGAACACAGTGGACAATTACTTATTCTGATCTCACATTATAAGTAAAACTGTTAACACTAAGCTTTATCGCTCCCCACAATGAAAAGGTAACTCCCAGCTTTACGAGGGGATTTCAAGAGCGGCAGGCCTACCACTTGAAGTTAGCTTTTCATTATGAGAAACACACTAAAGCAATACTAAGCAACCCATAGATAAACTATCATCATAAAATCTTCAAATATATCTCATGATATCTCCATTTTTTCCTAGTGGTTATTTAGTAATCTAATAAGGCAAGCTAGCATTTATTTATTAGAAATATAAGGAGTCAGATTATGAAAGTGTTATTCCCTCTACTTCTATTAGTTCCTATCATTGCGATTGCACAACCAGGACCATGGAAAAACTCAAATAATCCTCGCTGGCAAGATACGGCTAGTGAACGCCCATTTAATCAAAACAGAGCTAATATGCAAAACATCAATCAAGGATCAGCAGCAAGAGGACCTAGATTATTAGACTGCTCTAATACTACTAATGTAGCTTTGTGTGAGAAACACAATGAAGCACTAAAAGTATGCGGCACAGAGAGAGGGCCAGTTCACGCAAAATGCATGCAAGATGAAATGTACGGCCAGGTAAATCAACAAACAACCAATTAATTATCTGATAGATAATTATATTTAGTACATTACAGCTGTTATATGAATTGAATATTTTCCACCTATTTATCTTAAGTTAAATTAGTGATATAACAACTAACGTTGTAACAATGTTTCCAGCATTGCCAACCCAATAATTGGTTAACTTTTTCAGTTCATTTGTGCCACTTCGTGCTGGGGTGGCTTTTTTTTACTTACTGAGCGTAGGAGATGCACAGTAATTATTCCACAACTTGTCAATTTGCGATCTATCAAAAAACTCCCCAACACCATCTATCGTTGGTATTGATATATTAATTACCCCATCAAGCTTTATATATACTTTGACCACAAAACGCTTGGTAATTATACCGTCAGTTTCCCTTGGTAATCACACAAATACACTTTACCTTTCGATGTGACTCGAGATTGTTTTTTGCACAACCACTAACCCTAACTGCTTTATTAATTTTCGAGTTCGGTAATCACTGATGGCATAGCCATGAATAAGCGCTTAAGTTCATCTTGGTTTGCGCTTGTCACCATAAGAAGATAAGTATTCATTTAATAGTTTGAATTAAATAAAAAAAGAATACCATAATAGCCATCTCTACGCATATCCGTAAAGATGGCTTAAAGTTTAGTTTGATTTGACGTTCTAGCTTATGGATGTCATTGGGATACCACGGCATTCTTTATTTCCCGCCTTAAGGGACGAAAGCGGATTGACGCTCATTTTATTGTCCTATCTACCCACTCGTATGATAAACATATCCTCCACTGTGAAAAATTCCTCCTTGTTCAAGGCAAACATCACGTCCATAGCGTTCATAGTCAAAGTAATGGGATAAATGCCCAAGTTGTGCTAAATCATAACAACCACTTTCTTCTATCCAGTAAAAACCTAAATCATATTCATTATAGACCCCCGCTAATTGCTGGAAAGAATCTAAATTATCCGCTAAATAAATTAAATCATGGATTGAACTCGCTAAAGAACCGATTTCAATAGCCGCCTGATAAAGGTCAATTTCATCAGGCGATAACATGGTTAATTGAGTCGCTAACGCATTCAGCTCTTCTAAAAGGCTGTATTCTGAAATTGAGGAAGAAAGACCATCAATTGAGGACTCATAGTCCGTCAAGAAATACTCTTCATAGTGAATGCCATCAATACCAATACGGGCTAAACAGTATTCGATCTCTTTTGAGGTTGCCGGAAGTTCAAGCCACTCACCTACCAGTTCGCCTTCATTATATTTTCCTAAATTCGTGATAAAAACAGAAATTACTCCCGATTTTAGGCATGGGGAAGCCGTCGCAGTTATGTGCATATTCATGTCCTATTATTGATGTATTGTGTTTTAATGAATGGAGATATTTTGAGGAAGGGAGCTGTTTCCCTTTAGAAGAGGATGTTGATATAAAATCCCTATCAGCTGAAAACAGACAATCTGCTTTAAAACGTGATTAATGACGTTTTAGATAAAGATGATGAGCAGACTCACATATCCGATAATGCGTTATGTTTTCTACCATGATTTATTTTTGCGTGGGTTAAAACGAAAAAAGCCCCTGTCCAATAAACTGGGGTCAGCTCATGATGGACAGAGGCTCTTGCTTTTGGTGGGGTATGGGCTACAAACTAAAAGGCATTACAATAAAATTGTAATTATGATTACGTTTTTAGGCATAAGCTATTCCGAAATCACTTTATTTTGACTTTCCAAAGAATCGATGTAGTCGGCATACTACCGTATTATTCGACTCCTCATATTGCAAACGGATCTCCTATATGACATGGTTAAAGTCTTAGTGATTCATTGGATTATTAAACTTGGCAAAATCGAATGGCGAAATAGTTTGTTCCCGATTAGCATCCAAATAATCAGCCCACCATTGCACCATTAATCGGCGTTGATCAATATGTTCTGCCTTATGAATATAAGCAGCCCTCACTGAGTTACGTTCTTGGTGGCTCATTTGCTTTTCTACTCATAGGCTGCAATGAACGCCTGCTGAGCCTCTGCATTGAACTTATTAGGCTCTCCTGCATGTTTTCGGTAGCTGAAGCCGTGCTTATGCAGCCACTTATTCAAGCCTGGAACGGTATAACGGATATCCCACCATTCTTTGATAACATTGATGATGGCAGCTGTTGTGGGGAGAAGGTTACCCGTTAAATACGCGATAAGCTCTGCCGTCTGTGTTTCACTTAGATAGCTTTGAGAGCCCCCATTTTCGGGTTTCAACTTTTCTTCGTTAAGCCAGTCGTTGAGGTGACGGTGAACAGTGGTTTCGTGAATAAGTTGGGAACTGGCGATCATGTCAGATGACCAACCATCAGCAGAGAGCAGAACATAGCGGATACGATCGCAAATATGGCGATCTTTGCAAGTTTGGTGCAGGTCGGTTAAAGCTTGTCGTTCATTTTTACTGAGTGAAATATTCATGCTAACAGCATGATCCTCATACGCCAAAAAATTAAGCATCTTCAATGATCACGGGTATATAAGAGGATAATAATATGTGCATAAGCTTATCAATAACAGATAACCACAATAATTTTTACCAAGGGCGAACATTAGAATTAACGAAAGCCCTGCCCTCTTGGATAACATATTATCCTGCAAATATTTTTTTAGAAAAAAGCCCTTAACGGGGAAAATTGTATTCATTACACATCTAAATTCGACATTCTTGCGATAACGACCCCATTTCTTCAGTACAAATAGTGGGTAACTCCGCCCCAGTTTCTATAATAGCCGTTTTTCCTTGATATCAGGTACACTCACTCGCGCCTAAACTAAAAATACGCTGCGTTTTGCCATCCACCCCAAGGAAATTTGCTTTGCCTGCTGGCATATCAAATGGGCGATTTGGGTCATGATTACCCGGCGTAGCAAAAAAACGCATACCGTATTTTTGCTCATACTCTTGCAAAATTTTCACTAATCCACGTAAGTGGAGTGGTTGCCCATCATCGGTAAAATCACCTGGTAATGCAATGAGTTTGATCCCTTTTTTACCTGCACCATCAAGTGCTGTGCGTAGCGCAAAGTAGTTTTCATTAAACAAACGCGTAGAGGCTAATTGTGCATACATAGAACGGATAACCGCATTTTGGCCAATTTTGCTGTTTTTTAACCCAGAAAAAGAATTATCTGCAAACTGACCGTATACATCGTGAAAATGAATGTCAGGCATAAACGCAACACGATAACTATATTCATGATTATTTGCCTTTGCGATATTCCCAAAAATTCCCAGCGCCAATATAAGGGAATATTTAATGTTTTTATACATAGCGGTCTCCTATTAATAGGAGGCAATAACTAATTAATCTATTTTTATTTCAATGGCTATTGCTTCCTTAATTCATATAAATAAAATATATAATTAAATTTTATTTTTTATATTTCTGCGCGAAACAATGCTCGCTGTGATAAAACTGAGTAGAGAAGAAATAATCCCTGCACTTATCCAAAAAGTAGAGAGTGAATCAAAATCATAAATTGTTTCGCCATTCACAATACTTGATGTTTTTTCAATAATAACGCCCGTAATAAATTCCCCTAAACCTGCTCCTGCATAGCTCATAACGCCAATAGTTCCAAGTACAGCTCCAGCTGCTTTTTTCGATGAAATATCAACCGCAATTAAACCGCCAAGAAAACATGTCAAAGCACCAATAGTTGCGCCAAAAATAATCATTGCGGTGATGTCAGTGTAATAGTTGCGCGGAAAATAGATCATCATGGCAAAACCGAGTGTGTTAAGTAAGCCTATAATACCTGCCATAACACTGCGATTTTTGGAGAAAAAACGATCAGATAACACACCCGCAATAATCGTACCGACTATCCCCGCTATTGCGTTAACGCCAACAATGCCTGAAGCTTGAATAGTGGTGTAGCTTTTAGCGTGTTCTAAATAGAAGATCCCCCATGAGTTAACCGCATAACGGTCGATATACATAAAAGCGGATGCTAGCCCTAACGTCCATAAAGCGGGATTACGCAATGACCATAGTTGGTTTTTCAAGACGGATTGTTTTGATTTTTCATTGGACTTTTCTATATCTGCATCTGAGTTAGTTCCAATCGTTGTTATTGCTGGGTATCCAATGCTCTGAGGCGAATCACGCATAAATAGTAAAATCATTACAATACCAAATACCCCAAGAGTACCGCTGGTAAAATAACCAAATTGCCATCCATAAGTCGCTATAACAGCAGCAATAACAAGGTAAGTAATAGCTTCACCAATATTATGAGCAGTGGACCATATAGAATAAAAGGTTCCTCTCTCTTTATCACTGTACCAACGTGCTAGCGATACAACACTTGGACCGACTCCCATTGATTGGGCCCAACCATTGATGCCCCAAAATAATGCAAGTAATAAAGCATTCGTTGTGCTTCCCATTAAATAATTCATTCCAGCACTTAATAGTAAGCCTAAACTCATAAATTTTACGACGTTAGAGTGGTCAGCTAGAAAGCCGTTAACCAACTTACCAATGGCATAACAGAAGAATAACGATGAACCAATTAAACCCAGTTCTGTCGGGGTAATCCCTGCTTCAACAAGTGCACTTTTTGCTACAGTAAACGACAGTCGGCAAACATAGAACATAACATAACATATTGTCATCGCTAAAAATGTTTGCCAGCGTAAAAATTTAAAACGCTTATCGTAAAGTTGCCCCTGAATAGGAGCCGCTTGTGCTGCTTTAAAAAACTGAAATAGATTAGACATTATTTAACTCCACATGATGGATGAATAAATAGATGTCGATTAAGCACTAGTTTTATTTTCCATTAATATATTTCATTTCCATAATGTTCAGTTTTGTAGAGTACGTAATCGACTGGTTTTTTATATTAATTAATATTTCTATAATACTTTTTATTTAAAACTTTATTATTGTGTCACGTATTTAATATGTATTTTTCGATGTAGACTGATTTTAGATAAAATCATGCTATAACCAGTTATAGCGTTCGAATATAACTGGTCAACCTATTGGATAGGTGGTTGATTATTGAATGGTTAATAAATTTTTTGAGTAACCATTTTAACTAATTGAGGATACACTTCGGGATTTGACATCAAAACTACATTTCCTTTGTGTAATCCATCATGGATTAAAAAATTATTTGTTAATCCCCCCGCCTCATTGACTAATGCAATACCAGGAATACTGTCCCATGCATTCATGTGTGGTTCGTAATAGGCGATTAAGCGTCCAGCGGCCACTTGTGCAGTCATCAATGCTCCAGATCCACTACGGATGAACATACCACCAGCATGCAAAAGTTGACTGATAAAAGGAACAAACTCCTCAGGAGTAACGCGATGAGAGGTTCCCACCCCCATAACGCCATCTTTTAATGTTTTTCCTGAGTGGACTTTAATTGATTGCTGATTAAGAAAAGCACCAAATCCTTTACAAGAATGAAATAGCTCTTTATGGTTTGGATCATAAATGGCACCAATAACGGGTTCACCATGAATAATAACCCCTATAGATACGCACCAGGTGTGTAATCCATTTAAAAAACATGATGTACCATCAATAGGGTCTACAACCCAAACACAATCAGCAGAAGTAGTCGTTGCTCCACTTTCTTCTCCAAAGAAACCATCTTGAGGAAAACGATCATTGATAAGTTTACGGATAACTTCTTCGACAGCTCTATCAGCAATACTGACAACGTCTTGTAAATCATTGCCTTTATGTTCTATAAACAAATTATCTCGTCGCTGATAGTAATCAAATGCGATTTCGGCACCTTGTTTAGCAATTTCACAAGCAAGCTGGTAACGTGCTAACATTTCATTTTCTGATATAGAATTCATTTCGCCCTCATTGCACACGTGTGCATTTAATTTTAAAATAGTTCAGTACTTGATTTATAGGAACAGTATAATATTAATATTACGAATTCTGTGATCAATACCAAATAAAACAAAAATTTCAAATTATGCAGATTTTCGAACGATAAGTTCAACTGGTACACGGGTTCGTATAGAAGGTAGTTGAAAATTCCTGATCCTATTCATTAATAATTTAACGGTGTTTTCAGCTAGTATTTCAGTGTCTTGCCGCACTGTCGTTAATTGATAAGGAAATGTTGATGCTTGAGGAATATCATCAAAACCAATTATTGGGAGCATTCTGTCTGGCATTATATGACGTAAATAATCCATAGCTCCAATAGCTAAAATATCTGTTGCGCAAAATAAACTATCAATATTTGGTTTTTTCTTTAAAAGGTTAGATGCTGCTTGCCATCCTGCTTGGTAGCCTTCACTCGATGTAAAAACCGATGATACTTCTAAATTAACGTTCTTTAGCTGTGTTTGTAAAAATTGATAACGTTGTTGTGCGCTGAACGAAACACAATCACCAATAAAACCAATGTGACTAACATTATGTTTTAGTAATTGGTCTGTGACTAATTGCATTCCCGCTTGGTTATCACTAAATATTTGGTCTGTTCCAGCTAAATTAACCTGTTTATTAATTAGGGCAACGGGTATTTTTCGTTCAACATATTCTTCTACTAGGGAGATCGGTGGCGCACCTGAAGTTAAAATCACGCCTGCAACATGATAACTGAAAAGCTCACGTAGTTTAGGTTCCAGTTGTTTGGGTTCACCTGCGTTTATAAGTAATGGTATGTAGCCTTTAAGTGCTATTCTTTTTACGATAGGCGATAATAATTTATTACGAAAAGGATTATCAAACCCTGAAGTAACTAAACCAATAAAGTTACTACTTCCCGTATTCATACTCCGAGCAATAATATTGACCTGATAACCTAATTCTTTTGCGGCAGCTTCAACTGCTTTACGTGTTTTATCGGAAACCGAAGCGCCAGGTGTAAAAGTCCGAGAAACTGCAGAGCGAGAAACTTTTGCTAACAATGCGACATCATTTGCTGTAACCCAATTTTTTTTTGCTTTTAATTCTGACATTAATTTATACCTAAGCTATAATTTTTGACGTTTACATGTAATGATCGGTGTCCAATATGTTGATCTATATTTTTCTAAATAAGTTTATACAGTCTACAAAATTGACTAATTCCACGTATTAAAGAAAAGATTCTCAGAATATATTTTGTAGGTGAACTTGATGACCTATACGTAAACACATTATCCATGTAATTATATAGTTATTAACAGGCTACACTATATGAAGGTTATATTCAAAAAATAATTTTAACTATTATATACGTGATGAGGAGGTTCAAATTGTTTGGAATTACTCAGTAATAACCCTACCCGCTCTGCCAATCGACCTGTATGATACTACGGTTAAGTCGCTTCAAGCGGTTTCTCAGGTTCAAATTCTCTCTTTCTATTCGTTGAGTATAAAACTTATTTGCCACATGTTTTTGCTTAGGCAATATCTCATAAGCATTGAACTTATCCGTGAACCAAAAACCTAGCCAGTAACTGGTGAAGCGTTTTCTTGTTTCGACGACCAAACGTATGAGCAATAATCCGTTTTAGTCGAGGTTCCCAAGCATACCAGAGCCAGCGTTGTTGTTTCTTGTTAGCGACAAAAGACTGTCCACTCCCCCTAAAATGAGACAGCTATAGTTAGATTTTCTGCCCTAACCATTGCAGAGGTCATGATGAAAAAAGCCCGTTTTACTGAAACTCAAATCGTTAATATCTTAAAACTCGCTGATTCTGGTATGAAAGTGGAAGATATATGCCGCCAAAATGGAATTAGCAATGCCACCTATTACAATTGGAAATCAAAGTACGGTGGTATGGAAGCTAATGATGTTAAACGATTAAAAGAACTAGAAGACGAAAATACTAAGCTCAAAAAAATGTTTGCAGAAGTTAGCCTTGAAAATCATGCGATGAAGGAACTTTTTGCAAAAAAGGGTTGGTAGTGGCTGAGAAGAAGTCCTGCGCTCAATCGTTAAAACAGGCAGGTTTATCAGTCATTAAGGCTTGTCAGTTAACGTCGTTATCCCGAACAACGTTTTACCGTCAACCCGTTGATTGGCGTAAAAAAGACGGTGTGGTGATTGATGCCATACAAACTGTTTTAGCAAAATCGCCTCAGTCAGGTTTCTAGAAATGCTATTTCCGGTTAAGATTTCAAGGCTATCCCTTTAATCATAAACGAGTTTATCGTGTTTATTGTCGCTTAGGGCTAAACCTGAGGCGGCGGACTAAAAAAACGCTGCAGAAACGAGAAAAAAGACCATTAGTGATTGAAAAAGTCCCGAATATTCAATGGGCGCTAGATTTTGTACATGACAGTTTATATTGTGGTAAGCGCTTCAGAACATTGAATATTATTGATGAAGGAACACGTGAATGCTTGGCGATTGAAGTAGATACATCGTTGCCAGCTGAACGGGTTATTAGAGTGCTTGAACGTTTAAAAGTTGACAGAGGACTGCCGAAACAAATACGCGTGGATAATGGATCTGAGCTTATTTCAACCAACCTATTGAATTATTGTACAAATAATCGAGTCGAGCTATGTCATATTCAACCCGGTAAGCCACAACAAAATGGTTTTATCGAACGTTTTAATGGCTCATTCCGTCGTGAATTTTTAAATGCGTATTTATTTGAGTCATTAAGCCAAGTACGTGAAATGGTGTGGTTTTGGCAACAAGATTATAACCAAAACCGAACACACGAAAGCTTAAATCACCTCCCACCAGATGCATATCGTAAACAGTTAGAAAACTCTAAGTTGGCGTGTCTCAATTAATGGGGAGTGGACAGCAGGGTTAACTAGTAAAACGATATCTAATTATGAAAAAGCAGGTATCTTTGATGTGATCGCCAGCGACAGTATGGAAAGAATCTCTGCTGTTTTGGGATACCCTATTGATTTTTTCCTTGATCGGGATGTTCCTTCTCTGACACCAGAAGCTGTAAGCTTTCGCGCAATGACAAAACTAAGTGCTCAAAAACGCGATTCAGCGCTCAGTGCTGGAAAATTAGCCCAAGAATTATCAGGATGGATTGATGAGCAGTTCAAGTTGCCAAAACCTAATATTCCTGACTGTAGTTTTGATGGATACACAGAACCAGATCGTGCGGCCAGAATGGTTAGGGAAGCATGGGGAATAGGTGAACTATCAATATCAAACTTAATCCATTTGCTTGAGAGTAATGGTGTTAAGGTCTTTTCACTTGCTGAAAACTGTGTTGAAGTCGATGCTTTTTCTTTCTGGATGGATGAAAAACCTTTTGTATTGTTGAATACAATGAAGACTCCAGAACGAAGCCGTTTTGATGCTGCTCATGAACTTGGTCATTTGGTCCTTCATAAACATTCTAGCAACAATGGTCGCTTAGCTGAACAAGATGCAGACCGCTTTGCATCCGCATTCTTAATGCCTGAACGTAGCATATTAGCCTCCATACCAAGAATGCCAAAATTAGATCACCTCATTTTATTGAAGAAAAATTGGAAAGTTTCATTGGCTGCCTTAGTGCGCCGTACCTTTGATGTAGGCTTGTCTACAGAATGGCATTATCGACAACTATCAATAGAACTTAATCGTCGAGGCTATCGTACTGGAGAACCCCAAGGAATGCCTGAGCGTGAAAAATCATTAATCTTGGAAAAAGTTTTTTCAACATTACGTACTCAAGGCATAAAACGAACCGAGATTCTCGAACAATTAAGATTCCCTGCTGATGAAGTAAACGCACTAACATTTAACAATCCTTTCTTTATGGAAGCAATTACTGGTGCTGGGTTCGAATCGGGTATTGAACGTAATAGGCACAAGCCCCAACTACAGCTTGTAAAATAGAGCGAACAGCATCACTTCACTATAAAAAATAGAAATTAGCCATCCTTCGGTAAAGATGGCTAATGATCACTTAAAATTCACACTAACCACATTTCCCAAACTCCCCTCTAACTCATCCGCATACCACTGCATCATTTCCTTACGTCCATTCATATACTGAGCATTGTTATAAGTGCTATGGATTGTCTGCTCGAGAAAGGTCATTTTCCCTATGAAGTGATTAACCAGACAATCGCAAATAGATGGCTCAAATATTGTGACGGGCAGCATTTAATGTATGGTAAAAGTTGGAGCGAAAGAAACAGAATATTATCAGTACCCTGATGAGTAGCTGCCACTGTTTTACAATTTAGGTAATTCTAGTGATACAGGAAATTATGTAACATGTAACTCAACAATTAATCCAACAGGGGGATTGTTGAGTGTAATGATAATTTGAATAGCATTAAATAAAACCATAAGATGCTAATTTCCAAAATCCGGGCTATTTTTGGATGATTATTTTTAATTATTTTTAATTATTTTTAAAATAATTATAGTGTTGTTACTCTAATTATGGGTGTTGTCTTTTTTCGGTTAAATTGGAGTAAATTTAACAATGATGGTATGTTTTTATTTTATTTTTATAACAATTTGACAGTGCTGGTACCGTAAAAGCATTCATATTTGGATGTTTTTACTATGTTTTTTAATAAGTTAGAATGTGAGTAATAAATTTTTTAGGTTTTTTATTCTGTTAAATTATCTTTAGATAGATATATTTCATTAAATATTAAAGATAAATCCAAAAATAAGTGAATAGCAAAAAAAAATAATAAACTCATTAAAATCAATTGGATAATAATATTGTGATTTAAAATTAAATCATAATGCAACATAATAAATCAGACTGTTACCAGCATTAATTTGCTGTTTTTTTTGCTTATTGTGCTAATAATGAAAATAAATGTATCCATTTGTTACAGGATGTATGCTATTACCTACAGGGTCTAACATTACCCTTGACGAGAGAGTTAATCATAAATTTAAGTATTTCTACTTTTTAGTATTAATACCGCCCGTACTTGAAGTGAACCCCGAAAGTTAGACATCTAGCAATAGGGGTTCTACGTTTAAATGAGTGGAAATAAATACTCAACTGAATTCAAACAAAAAGTTGTTCAACACTACCTAGATAGTGATGACGGCTTAAAGAAAACAGCTAAGTTGTTTGGTATTGACCACGGAGCAGTCCGGCGTTGGCTTGAACACTGGAAGGTCAGTGGTGTGAAGGGCTTTACTATTCCGAAGCGATCTTATACAGCGGAATTTAAAGAGTCAGTCCTTCTCTGGATGAAAGAACATAATCAATCATCTCGGAAGGCTGCCGCATATTTTCGCATAGCCGCCGCCTGTACTGTTAGCAAGTGGGAGCGTCTTTATCGTGAAGGTGGTATTATCGCCTTAAGTGATAAACGAAAAGAACGCCAGATGAAGCCAGAAAAGCGTAAAACGTCAAATAAAGAGCCTATCAACCCTCCTCCTGAATTCCAGAGCACTGAAGAAGAGCTTGAATATTTACGGGCAGAAAATGCTTATCTAAAAAAGCTTCAAGCCTTAATCCGGGAAAAACAGAATACAAAGCAAAAATAATTACTGAATTAAGGCAAATCCATAAGTTAAAGATGTTACTTCACATAGCAGGACTCTCTCGGAGTACCTATTACTGGCACACAAAGTCACTCCCTCGGAAAAGCCGCTATGATGATGAGCAGCAAAGAATAACCACGTTGTTCCATGGACATAAAGGACGCTATGGTTACCGACGAATTACTCTGGCGCTACGTAATGAAGGCTATGTTATAAACCATAAAACGGTTAGAAAACTGATGCGAAAAATGGGATTGGTATCGCGTCTAAGAATTAAGAAATATCAGTCATATAAAGGAACTTACGGTAAGGTTGCACCAAATATCTTGGAACGTGATTTTAAGGCTAATGCTCCAAACCAGAAATGGGTCACCGATGTTACCGAGTTCAAGATTAAAGGGGATAAACTCTATTTATCACCAGTGTTAGATCTGTATAACAGTGAAATAATCGCCTGGAATATGACAGCAGACCCAGGAGTAAGCTTAGTCGAAAATATGCTTGATAAAGCATTAAAAACTCTGGCTCCGAGTGATAAGCCAATATTGCATTCTGATCAAGGCTGGCAGTACCATATGGGGCGATATCAGGATGCTTTGAAAGTTAAAGGTATAACGCAAAGCATGTCACGCAGAGGGAACTGTCCGGACAATGCAGTGATAGAAAACTTTTTTGGGCTATTAAAAACGGAATGTTGGCACAATGAAGAATATGAAAATATAGAGCAACTTAGAGTAGCGGTGGATGAATATATCCATTACTACAACCATGATAGAATTAAAGTAAAATTAAACGGCCTGAGTCCGGTTCAATATCGAACTCAGGCTATGTCAGCCACCAGTTAAAGAAAAGTGTCCAATATATGGGGTTCACTTCACGAAGGTGGTGGCTATAAAGTGAATCAATAAGATAGATAATAACTAATGCAACGTTAGTCTATTTACTTATACCGCCAATTTAACTTAAGGTGAATTAATAAAAGCGATTGAGTTCACATAATGAAAATTCTATTTGCTAGCTTCTATTTTGCACATAGCAGCATTTAAGGCTAGTCAGATTTTGATATTACTGATGCAGTGAGTGGCTGGCAAAAAAATACCACTTCGCTTGAGAGGAGGTGGTAAATAAGTGTGCTAATTGTTTTATATTCGGTCTGATGAAAATTGAGACAGGAGTGACTATACACTGACTCATTTTAAATTGTAGTTTTTTGATTGGGATATATTTCAGACAAAAAAAAGACCAGCAGCAAGGAGCAAGTGTTGGTCTAAATACTGAAGCAATGTGAGCAATGTCGTTACTGGAATAGTTGATTAAATTACTCAACTAATCAGTTGTTGAAGAACAATCATTCTCATATGCAAGGTCAATAGTTACATGTGGCCGCTTTTGAAATCCACCAGCAACGCTGAGAGTTGCCTTTTCATTGTGGTGAATGCTAAGGTTGATTGGCTAAATTAAAAAAATAACAATTATTTGCTGCAGCACGAATTTGATATGTTAGAACTTATGTAATCTATAAATTATAAGCTGACTTTTTATAATTAGGTGATTGCAATGAGTGATATTCAAAAGCAAGTAGCTTTAGTGACAGGATCATCCAGAGGCATTGGCCGCGCTATTGCCGAAAGATTATCTAAGGATGGCTATACAGTTGTTGTTAATTATTCTGGAGATACTGCCAGTGCTGAAGATGTTGTCAAATCTATAAAAGATAAGGGCGGAAATGCCATTGCAATCCAAGCGAATGTGGCTAATGAAAATGATGTAGCACGTATGTTTAGCGAGGCAAAGCTATTAACAGGAAAAATTGATGTTGTTGTTCATAGCGCAGGTGTGATGCCATTAACTAAAATAATACCTACGGGATTGGCTGATTTTGATAAAGTTATTAACATATAGTGGCCCACTGAATTTGGCCACCTGATCGGACGTGATATTTTCACGTTATCAATGTAACAGGTGATCATATGAGAAAGCATTTCTCAGCAGAATTTAAGCTCGAAGTAGCCAAATTCGTTGTTGACTAGCACTACACTCACAACAAAGTGGCACAAGTTCCTCAAGGCGTAAAACGATTGGGGAAGTTAATAATACGTTTGTGGGTATCTACCCGCCTGTCTGATAAACATATCCACCATTGTGAAAAATCCCCCCTTGCTCAAGGCAAACATTACGTCCATAGCGTTCATAGTCAAAATAATGTGATAAATGACCAAGTTGTGCTAAATCATAACAACCACTTTCTTCTATCCAGTAATAACCTAAATCATATTCATTATTGACCCCCTCTAATTGCTGGAAAGAATCTAAATTATCCGCTAAATGAATTAAATCATGGATTGAACTCGCTGAAGAACTGATTTCAATAGCAGCCTGATAAAGGTCAATTTCATCAGGCGATAACATGGCTAATTGCGTGGCTAACTCGTTCAGCTCCTCTAAAAGGCTGTGTTCTAAAATGTAGGACGAAAGGCCATCAATTGAGGATTCATAGTCGGTCAAGAAATACTCTTCATAGTGAATGCCATCAATACCAATACGGGCTAAACAGTATTCGATCTCTTTTGAGGTTGCCGGAAGTTCAAGCCACTCACCTACCAGTTCGCCTTCATTATATTTTCCTAAATTCGTGATAAAAACAGAAATTACTCCCGATTTTAGGCATGGGGAAGCCGTCGCAGTTATGTGCATATTCATGTCCTATTATTGATGTATTGTGTTTTAATGAATGGAGATATTTTGAGAAAGGGAGCTGTTTCCCTTTAGAAGACGATGTTGATATAAAATCCCCATTAGCTGAAAACAGACAATCTGCTTTAAAACGTGATTAATGACGTTTTAGATCAAGATGATGAGCAGACTCACAGATCCGATAATGCGTTATGTTTTCTACCATGATTTACTTTTACCTTAGTTAAAACGAAAAAGCCGCTGTCCTGATGGACAGCGGCTTTCACTTGAAGAAGGGGAAGTATTAAGAAATAAAATACTTGATAATCAAAACTTACCCATGATGATATTTTTAGCCGTAAGTTATTCAGGGATAGCGTTATGTTGACTTTCCAGAGAATCAATATAATCCGCATACCACTGCATCATTTTACTTCTTCCCTCCAAATATTGCGCATGGTTATAGGTTCCTCGAATAGAGTTTTTATCCTTATGTGCCAGCTGTATTTCAATCCACGCTGAATTAAATCCTTTCTCATGCAGGATTGTACTCATCGTGTGACGAAAGCCATGCCCTGTCGCCTTACCATCATACCCAATTCGCTTTAAGACCATGTTGATACTGGCTTCACTCATAGGCTGATTGATGTTGCATCGCCCCGGAAAAACGAGTTGATATTGGCCCGTGAGAGCATGTAGCTCTTTTAAGATCTCAATCACTTGTTTGGAAAGAGGAACAGAGTGTGGTCGACGCATCTTCATTCTTTCTTCGGGAATTAACCAGAGTGCATTATCAAAATCAAATTCACTCCAGTGAGCAGCCCTAAGTTCAATGGTTCTGACTCCAGTTAGAAGTAATAACTTTGTTGCGAGTCGGGTTATAGGACTACCGGAATACCCAGAAAGCTTCTGTAATAATTCAGGAAGTTCTTGAGCCGTTAGGTGAGGGAAGTGCTGTGTTTTTGGTGCCCTAAGCGTCCCTGTAAGCTCTGCGGCGGGATTTACCGTTGCTCGTCCTGTTGCAATTGCATAACGAAAAATTTGATTACAGAACTGTCTAACCTTACGCATTTTCTCTAAAGCGCCACGCTTTTCAATCATTCGTAAGATCTCCAACATTTCTAAAGGTAGGATCTCAGCAATAGGACGTTTAGCTAAATAAGGAAAGATATCTTTATCTAAAGCATCAATAACACTTTCTGCATAGCTTTCGGACCATTCGGATGATTTATGGGTATGCCATTCAATGGCAATCGCTTTAAACGTATTCTCTACGGTGATCTTCTTCGCGAGCTTTTCTAATTTCTTTTGCTCAGACGGATCGCTACCTTTGGTTAATAGATTTTTGGCTTCATCGCGTTTAACTCGTGCATCAGCAAGAGAAACATCAGGGTATACACCAATCGATAATTTTTTCTCTTTACCTGCGAAGTGATATTTCATTCGCCAGTAACGAGCACCATTCGGTTTAACGAGAAGGTAAAGTCCACGCTCATCAGCGAGCTTATACTCTTTGTCTTTAGGCTTGGCAGCCTGTATCTGCCGGGCGGTGAGTGCCATAATGGGGGCCCCTAAATTACATTGAACACGATGAGCCCCCAAAAAAGCCCCCAACAGACACTTGATTTAGGTTGAGTCGTGTTGAGTTCAGTGGAGCTCGATGAGTGATAATACAAGGTAATTCAATGAATATAAAGGAGTTTACTTGACTTGAGGAGACCACTGTAGAAGTGAAAGTGGTGCCCGGACTCGGAATCGAACCAAGGACACGGGGATTTTCAATCCCCTGCTCTACCGACTGAGCTATCCGGGCAACGGAACGTATTAAACCTGATTACATCAGTTGAGTCAAGGCGCTTTATAAAAACTTTCGACTGTATGCGCTTTTTTTCAACACCTTAGCTACTTTTTAAACGAAAACCCCTAAAAATAATCAGGATAATGAAGCACACCCGACATTTAACGGGTGTTTTCATTTGCACATAAACCCTAGCGCAGATATTTTTTCTGAGCTTTGTTTACTTTGATTAAATAATTGCGTGATTCTGCCGCAGGGTGTTTTGTCGATAAGGTTTCGTACACCTCACCCGGTTCTAAATTGTTAATGTGCTGAGCGGCTTGCTTTTTGTCGCTATGGAACACCCGCAGAACACTGCCTGCACCACCATTGTATGCAGTAATAACAGCATAACGGCGAGAGGTTTGATTACGAATATCGCCTAAATAGCTGTTTTGTAATATAGCTAAATAAGCCGTACCCGTGTCAATGTTCTTTTCTGGGTCAAACAAGTAGCTACGGCTTGGTACGCCTGATTTCCCTTGGGAACGGAAAACGTCCTTACCAGCGGTATTCGGCATGATTTGCATCAGCCCCATCGCATCTGAGCGACTAACTGCATATGGGTTGAAGCTTGATTCAATTTGCATGATCGCTAAAATTAACGATTCATCGACACCGTATTTTGCCGCGGACTTTTTAATAAATGGCAAATACTTATGCGCACGTTTATCTAAGTGGTTAGGCACCAACTGCATCGTGACAGACCAAACGATATTCATGCCAGATTGGCGGCGCTGTATTTTGTTTTCTATCAGATAATCTGCAAACTTTGTTGCTCGCCACTCCCAACGAATCGCTTCCCCTGTGTTATCTAACACCTGACCAAATAAAAATGGCTCTTTACTATAGGGGATATCGTTAATATCAGAATAGAGGTCGATAGAATTGGGGTCATCACCCATTAATAAGGTGGTGACGATGGCTTTTTTGAGGTGTTGCGATGGCTCTACAGCTGAAATGGTTTCAACCGTAATGGTCCCTGCATCGAAATTAATATGACTACGTGTACGATATTCGTCCGTATATTTAACGTAATCTTTCGGTCCTGCAATGAGGACTTCCTTAATCCCCCAAATATTTTCGATATTATGGGCAAATTGCCCCATTAAAATATCAAAGCCATTGGTGTCTTTGACATAATCAGGGTTAAAGTCCGTTTTTTGGTTGCTGGAACACGAAACAATTAGAGGGATCAATAAACTCAGCGCAAATAGTTTTTTCATACGATTCACAGTATTGGTGCAAAAGTCTACCTACAGAGTAGGTAGACAGACAGATTATTTTTCAGGTGTATAGCCGTCAATGTGAATATCATGGCCTTCAAATAGAAAGTTGACCATTTCTTGTTCTAACATTTTACGATCGTCAGGATTCATTGTATTGAGTTTCTTTTCATTAATTAGCATGGTTTGCTTAGTCATCCATTGGCTCCATGCTTCTTTAGATATCTCATTAAAAATACGTTTCCCTAATTCACCTGGGTAAAGTTGAAAATCTTGCCCATCTGCGTCACGTTGTAAGAATGTACAAAAAATCGTTCTACTCATTAAAATTTCCTCAAATATCAGGTAGTAAGGCGAGCTGTTTTAATAAACTTTCAACTGGGGCGGCAAGGCCGATAGTTGCGCCTAGGTGTAAGTTATACCAGAGTCCTTTGCCTTCATCCATGGCAGAATTAAATGCCTGAATCTTAACTTTTACAGGGATAATATCTAAATGGAAATGGCTAAATGTGTGGCGAAAGGCAATTAATTGCTCTGGCGTCTCATGGGAGAGCCCTGATTCCGCCAGCCACGTCATTAACTGCTCTGAAGACTCAAACTGTGGAAAGGCGAATAACCCGCCCCAAATACCAGAAGGGGGACGTTGCTCTAACCATATATTGTCTTCATGCTGCATAATTAAAAACCAAGCCGTTTTTTCAGGGATTTTTTGCTTCGGTTTTTTCCCTGGGCAGTTTTGCCATGAATGGTTGGCATAGGCAACACAGCCAAAGTTGAGCGGGCAAAGCTCGCACTTCGGTTTACTGCGGGTGCAAACCATCGCGCCTAAATCCATCATCGCTTGGTTAAAAAATTCTACACCATCATTGGGAGTAACATTGGTGCTAATTTCCCACAGGCGGTTTTCTACCTCTTTTTTTCCCGGCCAGCCATCGACGGCATAAGCACGAGCCAATACGCGTTTTACGTTGCCGTCTAAAATAGGGTAATGCTGCTGTTGGGACAGCGATAAAATAGCCCCCGCGGTGGAGCGACCAACTCCCGGCAAAGCTAATACTTCATCAAAAGTGGTTGGGAATTTTCCACTGTACTGATCGGCAACGACTTTTGCCGCTTTGTGCAAATTGCGCGCACGGGCATAGTAGCCAAGGCCTGTCCATAAATGTAGAACTTCATCCAGTGGTGCATTGGCGAGGGCGGTAATATCTTCAAAACGAGAAATAAATTTCTCAAAATACGGGATAACGGTACTGACTTGGGTTTGTTGGAGCATCACCTCAGACAGCCATACATGGTAAGAGGATTTTTCCTGCTGCCATGGCAACGTTTTGCGTCCATATTTGTGATACCAGTCGAGCACTGCACGTGAAAATTGTTGAGCTTCCATTGAACACTTTATTTTTATCGATATTTTTAATAATGCTAAGGATTGCAACATAGACGCGGTAGGCTGTAAACCGCTTATTGTGTGGTTTAGTGTAAAGTTAGCCAATTATCAACTGCATCCTTGTGGAAGTTTTGCTAAACTCCTATCCTTACCCTGCATCTTATGGTTAGGTTATTAACCTAATAGCTTGAATCATCAAGGGTAATTTAAACATAATTGCTATTTACTAGCCTTATACAACTTGATCGTTGGCACATTAACTTAATTGGGCAACTATTTTTTAGAACCTTTATTATGATCAATAATGTTATCTCCCCCGAATATAATGAAGATGGGCGGGTTATGCGCCGTGTCCGTAGTTTTGTCCGCCGTCAAGGGCGTCTGACAAAACGTCAGGAAGACGCGTTAGAAAAAGAATGGGCTGAAATGGGGATCGATTTTATCAATGAACCCTTTGATTTCGCCAAAGTATTCAATAACTCAAACCCAGTGACACTGGAAATTGGGTTTGGTATGGGCGCTTCATTAGTGACCATGGCATCGCACAATCCACAGCAAAACTTTTTGGGCATTGAAGTTCATGCACCGGGTGTGGGGGCATGTTTAGCATCGGCAAAAGAAGAAAACGTCAGCAATGTCCGTGTGATGTGCCATGATGCTATCGAAGTGTTGGATTGCATGGTGCCAAATGGAAGCCTTGCAATGGTTCAATTGTTTTTCCCTGATCCATGGCATAAAGCAAAACACAATAAACGCCGTATTGTTCAAGCGCCATTTGCTGAAAAAATTCGCAGCAAATTAGCGGTCGGTGGCGTTTTCCATATGGCGACCGACTGGGAGCCGTATGCAGAGCATATGCTTGAAGTCATGAAGAGTGTCGAAGGGTATAAAAACTTATCACCTACAGGTGATTATGTTCCTCGTCCAGAATCAAGACCAGAAACAAAATTTGAAAAGCGCGGCCAGCGGTTAGGGCACGGTGTATGGGATTTAATGTTTGAGAGGACCAAATAATGGCTAAACAACCACGTAGTCGTCGTTTACGTAAAAAAATGCGTTTGGATGAATTCCAAGAGTTAGGTTTTACGGTTAAATGGAGTTTTAAAGAAGGTACACCGATCGAAGAAGTTGACACTACCGTTGACCAACTGATTGCTGAAGCTATCGAACCAAACGGTTTAGCGTTTGAAGCAAGCGGCTACCTGAGCTGGGAAGGGATTGTTTGCCTACAGCAAATTGGTAAATGTACCGAAGAACACCGTCAAATCGTTGAAAACTGGTTAAAATCAAAAGGGATGAACGACGTTGTTGTTTCTGAACTATTTGATGTTTGGTGGGAATAATCGCTTTTTGGTTGATTAAATCACGCTAAATAAATAGGCTGAGTTTCTCAGTGTTTGAAGAGGCATCCAAGTTTTGGATGCCTTTATTTTCTGGAGTAAAAGTTTTGAGCGCACTGTTTTCTAACCAGCTACTTAACGACATTCTAGACCAAGTTCGGCCGCTAATAGGCCAAGGTTGTGTTGCCAACTATATTCCTGCTTTGGGGTGTGTGCCTTCTCATCATCTCGGTATCGCGGTTTCCACCTTTGATGGAGAAGTTTTTACCGCAGGGGATGCTCATCAGCGTTTTTCTATTCAATCCATTTCAAAAGTGTTAAGCCTGACATTGGCGATGACACGTTATGAGGAAAATGAAATTTGGAGTCGTGTAGGCAAAGAGCCATCAGGGCTGCCGTTTAATTCATTAATTCAAATTGAAATGGAAAAAGGTATTCCACGTAATCCGTTTATCAATGCTGGCGCGATTGTCATTGCCGATATGTTGCAGTCACGTTTAAGTGCACCAAAACAACGCATGCTAGAGTTTGTCCGAAAGTTAGCCTGTGAGCCAGACATTAGCTACGATACTGTCGTTGCACGTTCTGAAATGGAGCACGCAAGCCGTAATGCAGCAATCGCCTATCTAATGAAATCATTTGGCAACTTTGAAAACGATGTTTTGACAGTGCTCGAAACTTATTTTCATTATTGCTCTCTAAGTATGAACTGTGTTGAATTAGCGAGATGTTTTTCCTATTTAACATCGCAAGGAATGTCATCTTGCTCCATAGACCCCATTATCACTCCACTACAATCAAGGCAAATTAATGCGTTGATGATGACATGTGGGATGTACGATGGCTCTGGTGAATTTGCATTTCGTATTGGAATGCCCGGGAAATCAGGTGTCGGTGGTGGCATTGTTTGTGTTGTCCCTAACCAATTTACTGTGGCGGTATGGTCACCTGAACTTGATGCGGCAGGGAACTCTTTAGTTGGGTGTGCTGCTTTAGAGCTATTATCGAAACGAATTGGGCGTTCTGTTTTCTAATTAATTCAACGCCTTCTAGGAGATGTTATGTTACGCCGTACATTAATTGCATTTTCACTGTTAGCAAGTGCAGCAAGCCAAGCTGCGGATTATAACTGCTCAGTGACACCGAATGATGATATTTTCATGACGCCAGAAAGCGTGCAAGTGATTGGCCGCAGTGGCGATTTAGTGATTACACCCAATGGTGATATCACCTTAAATGGCAAAAATATTGTGGCGACTGAGGCTCAAAAACAACAAGCGATCCGCTACCAATCGGCTATTCGTAATGATTTACCTTGGATAAAACAAGAGTCAGAGAAAAAACTGGCAACGTCACGTGAAACGGTAGATAAAGTGGTGGTGAAGGTAATTGGTAGTGACAGTAATGTGCGTAAGCGTTTGACTAAGCTAGAAAAAGACCTGAATAGCCAAATCAACCAAATTATTGAAACCCGTCCGAATGGCTATGCCTTCCATCATGAAGCAATGAAAAATGCGGAAGCAAAAGGCAAGCAGTTGGTGAATGAAAGCTTGGGCGGTATTTTACAAGACAGCATCAACGAAATGGGGCGTAAGCAACTGTTATCGGGTGGTGATGCGAATCAAGCACTGCAAGGCATGCTGGGTAATCTCGGTGGTTTACAGCAAGAGCTTGAAACCGAATGGAAAAAACAAGAAAAAAGCTTCCAATTGTTTGGTGTTCAAGTGTGTTCAAAAGTCACAGGTATTGAGCAGCAACGCGTTTCGTTATTGAACTCCCTAAAAGCAAAATAATCCCTTTATGTACATTTCTTAAAAACAGCCCTGTATTAACTGCATGGCTGTTTTTTTATTTATGGGAGTTATTATGTGGATTGATAATTGTGATTTCAACTCCATTAATGGGAATGAAAATGAAATTGATTCTTATTTGATTGACATATAAGTCTCGCTCTTTACAATGCGGGTTTGGCTTAATGACTTAATTGGGATCGTTTAAATGAAAAAGTTCATTCCTGCTTTACTTGTTTCTGTATTGTCATTCTCTGCTCCTTTCGCGCTTGGCGCTGAATCTACTGCTTTCACACCAAATGCTGTTACGGCACAAGGTGCTGATAAAGTGACCATCAAGCATTTATCAGGTGAAACAGAAGTCGTTAAAAAACCAAAAAAAGTGGTTTTATTTGATTTTGGTGTATACGACTCAATGCAAAAGCTGGGTTTAGGCGATAACGTCGTCGCTTTACCAACGGCAAATGCGCCGGCTTATGTGAAAGGGAGCATTCCTGCATCCATGGAAAATGCAGGCGGCATGAAACAACCCGACCTAGCTAAAATTGAACAGTTAAAACCTGATTTAATCGTCATCACAGGTCGCCAAGGGAAGTCATACGAAGCATTATCCAAAATCGCCCCAACTATTAATTTAGGGTCTGACAGCAAACATTATATTGAATCAGTCAAAGCGAACTTTGCGGTGATTGGGGATTTATACGGTAACCAAAAAGCCGTTGATGAACAAATCGTTCAGTTAGATAAAACCATCGCTGACGCTCAGAAAAAAGCGGCAGATTCTAAGAAGAAAGTCTTAGTGTTAATGCACAACGATGGCAAATTAATTCCAAGTAATCAAGCCGTGGTTTATGACGT
Organism: Providencia sp. R33; assembly: GCF_019343475.1. Lineage (NCBI taxonomy): Bacteria > Pseudomonadati > Pseudomonadota > Gammaproteobacteria > Enterobacterales > Morganellaceae > Providencia > Providencia sp. R33. The sequence continues at coordinate 4,746,518 of NZ_CP072453.1, forward strand.
AGTAAAAGCGCAGCGTGCAGAGTTGCAAATTGATGAAAATGCGGATAAATCGAAACGCCGTGTTGTCGATACCAAAGCTATTGCGCAAGCAAACCCAGATGTTATTTTAATTGTTGACCGTAGTGAAGCTATCGGTGCAGGTAAATTAGAAAAAACGGTCTTTGAAGACAGCAATATTCAAGAAACCAAAGCCTATAAAGACGGTAAAATCACTTACCTGCAATCTGACCTGTGGTATTTATCAGGTGGCGGCTTTGTGAGCTTAACAGAGCAAGTTAATGCCGTTGCTAACGCGCTTTAATGAATATCTGCCGTTATCCTAGTGATGGCGGCAATATGAAATACCCTTATTGTTATTTTTGTCGATTTGATTTTTATCTCTAATAAAAAGCCCGCTGAGTTATCTCGCGGGCTTTCATCATTTCACTGATTTGGTTATGTTATTCTTCGCCTAAAAATAGTTCTAACAGCGAATTTAAGAATAATTTTCCATGTTCTGTGATTTGCCATTCATCATCAGTTTCAGTGATATAACCCTTGGCTAAGGCTTCATCAAGGGCAGGCCTTACGGTTGATTCAGGCAAACCTGTGTATTGGGTAAACTCTTGACGAGGCATGGCTTCAAGTAACCGAAAGCGGTTCATGAAATATTCAAATGGTTTATCTTCTGGCTCTACATCATAAGATTGGTGGATGTATCGACCTTCCATATAGCCTCGAGGGTGTTTGGTTTTTACCGTACGTAAAATTCGCCCATCTTCAAAGGTAATTTTACCATGGGCACCACAGCCAATACCGAGATAATCGCCAAAGCGCCAGTAATTGAGGTTGTGTTCGCACTGATACCCCGGTTTTGCATAGGCAGAGGTTTCATACTGTACATAACCTGCTGCGCTGAGTAATTTGTGGCCTTCTGTGTAAATATCCCACAGAGTATCGTCATCAGGCAGCGTCGGTGGCCTTGAACCAAATTGCGTGTTGGGCTCGATAGTTAGTTGATACCAAGACAAATGTGGTGGCGCAAGTTCAATCGCTTGTTTTAAATCTGACAAGCCTTCATCGCGTGTTTGTGCGGGTAAGCCATGCATTAAATCGAGGTTGAAACTACGTAACTTGAGGTTAGTGGCCAGTTTTGCTGCACGTTTTGCTTCATCAGGGCCATGAATGCGCCCTAACGTGATCAGCTTATCGTTACCAAAGCTTTGTACGCCGATTGAAATACGGTTGATACCCGCAGCTTGGTAGCCTGCGAATCGATCCGCTTCTACGGTTCCAGGGTTGGCTTCCATCGTGACTTCTGCGTTCAGGTCTAATCGAACCCGAGCGCGAACGCCATCAATCAAGGCTTGCATGGCTTCAGCGGTTAGCAAACTCGGCGTTCCACCCCCAATAAAAATGGTTTTAACGGGGCGGTCGCCAATTAGTTTTGCATCAACGTCTAAGTCAGCTAATAAGTGCTCCACATACTCTTTTTGTGGGATCTCCCCTTTTAGAGTATGTGAATTGAAATCACAATATGGGCACTTTTGCACACACCACGGAATATGGATATACAAGCTCAGTGGTGGCAACTTATGCATTCTTCAAGGCATCCAACATCATTGCTAAGGCTTTACCACGATGGGAAACGGCTTGCTTTTCTACTTTGCTTAACTCTGCGGAGGTGCAGCCAAGCTCGGGTACGTAAAAGATAGGATCGTAACCAAAACCACCTTGCCCTTTGCGCTCACGAGTGATGATGCCGTGCCAACGGCCATGAAAGACTAATGGCGTAGGGTCTTCGGCATGGCGC
>NZ_CP072454.1 GCF_019343475.1 Providencia sp. R33
CAAAACTTGTAATTTCATTTTTAGCTTTTTCATTGGTAGCTTCTGAAACTGTAATACTATCAGCCCATGTATCTCTATAGATTTTTCTATCACATATTCTTGATGATATCAGCTTCAGAGGAGGAAACTCATTCAGTACCTCTGCAGCTTGGTTTGCTTCATCTATAAAAATATTAGTCGGACACATGTTTAGTACAACATAACCTTTAACCTGTTCATTATAATCAAGCGCAGTTATAAACACCTTAGATATGTGGGCTACTGTATCTAAATCCATCTGAGATGGTCTTAGTGGACTAATAAAAATATCAGCGGCTAACAAACCTGATCGAAGTTCTTGACTGTCACGACCAGCACTATCAGCTATTACATAATCATAGTGTTTGTTTAGTTCTAAAAGTGTGTTTTTAATATTACCTGATGCAGAAACAACAGGTATTCTTTTTAGTTCTTCATTTCTATTGTTATACCAGCTCATAACAGATTGCTGATCATCGGCATCAACTATGATCACTGATTTATTAAGTCGAGTTAATTCGCCAGCGACATTTACCGATAAAGTTGATTTACCAACTCCACCCTTTTGAGAACCAATTAGTATAATCATAACTAACCCCATTATTATTTTTAAATCAATATATTAGAAACAGCATCAAGCTACTAAGCTACTAAGCTACTAAGCTACTAAGCTACTAAGCTACTAAGCTACTAAGCTACTAAGCTACTAAGCTACTAAGCTACTAAGCTACTAAGCTACTAAGCTAAATATATACCGATTTAAATTATAGTCAATAGCTATTAAGCTATTAAGCTATTAAGCCATTAAGCTATTAAGCTATTAAGCTATTAAGCTATTAAGCTATTAAGCTATTTTATAGATAAGATTGATTTTTCCTAGTTAGATTTAGGTATACCTTTAATGTACGTTTTTTGAGAATGTGAACATTATTTTCCTGTACAAGGGATCCGTTTTCCAAATGCTCTACCAATACTTATCATTCGATCCTCATTTGAAGCAAAAATGAATCAAATAAAGTGAAGATGTTGATATTTATTTAATTTCATTAAATAAAATAATTAAATGAAAACTTTTGTTTATTTCATACCCTTATAAATGATATGGTCATATCACCATAATTTGAGATAAGGTAATGTTCAATATGATAAATAAACCCATAGCTTATGACTTTCATGGAGATTCATCATTATGCAAACCATTTACTCAAATAAAACCTGAAGATATACATATTTATTTAGATGTTGACACTCACATAGGCAGTAAAACATGCGGGCAAGCTTGTAAACATTGTTGGTTTGTCAATTATGATCATATTAAACAATTAAAATTTTTGGATGATGAAGGTATCTTTATCTCTCAATATTTAAAGTCAGAAGGTTATCAAGTTTACCCAAGATATACCGATAGCTTTGCTTATGACGGTGAATTAATGCGACATTATGGTGTCGCGAGAGCGCGCACTTACTTTGAAGGTGAAGAATCCTCTTCGGGTTTAACAATGAACAGCGGTGAAGCTTGGACAAGTGGACGTCCATTATTAAATAAAAATTCTACCGCACTCTTGAATACCGCTAAAGATTATGGCTACGGTACTATTACGTTAACTTTTCATGGATTAATTAATGAAGAGGGCCATATCGATAATATCCAGAATTACCCAATAAAAGGCGTGCTACCAGGTACAGAATTAATGCGAGTTTTACAGGTAATTAAAAACTATAACCAAGAAAATAAAACGGAGTTTAGCGGATTTAGAATTGGTATTGGTATTACGATTGGTAGTCATAACCACTCAAAAGACATGATTGAACGATATTTGATGTTTTTTAATCGGTTAGGCATTGACACTCTACGTTTTAATAAATTTTTTGACCACGGCAAAAAACACCCTCATTTAGAAATAAATCATCATCAATCTGCTGATTTTTATCTAAATATAAAACACTTTCATGAGAGCTTACCTCTGAATTTTCAATTAGGAATTAGTGAAGACTTTGGTTCTTTTGGTATTGAAGCTTTAGCACTTCCTACTTCAGTTGGAACTTGCCAAGCAGGCAAGCAACTCTTTGCTATTATTCCCGCACGAAATGTCAAAATAACACACCAAGACAATGAATACACTTATGAAGATATTGGGGATATTGTAGGTTGTGTGAATGTATTTGAACCATATGTTGGAAGTTTAACGCGTATAACTCATATTCAAAGTGGAAATAAAACATATAAAGTTAATTTTGATCACCAAGCGATTAACGAACTTGCTACTAAACGTCTTAATGGTACATTCAAAAATGGCTGCTTTTCACGTGAGTTAATGAACCAACTTGGCAAGTAAGAAAGGAAGGATATATCGCATGTCTAAACGTTTATTAGTCATTGAAAAAAACCCTTCGGGCTCTATTGGTCTAAAAAAAGCAAAGGAACTCGGTATTTATATACTCTTTATCGGTTCGAGAAAATATTACAACCGAATTTCAGATAATGATTTAAATTTTATTGATGAGTTTTACGAAGCTGATACCAATGATGATGAAAACATTCTGTCAATAGCTAAACAACTCCATAGCAAGCAAAAAATTGATGGAGTGATAACATTTATGGAGTTTTATGTCCCCTTAGCCGCTAAAGTCGCAGAGGCACTTAACCTTAAAGGAATTGGTTATGAGAATGCATTGAAAGCCAGAAATAAACATTTAATGCGAAATGCATTCAAGGCAAAAAATGTTCCTATTCCTCATTATTCTATTATTAATGATTTTCATAGTGCAAAACATCAAGCTCAATTGATGGGTTACCCGAACATTATAAAGCCGATCAATATGGCAGGGAGCCGGGGAGTTTTGCGTAATAACAATGAGGATGAACTTGAAAAGCATTTCAGGGAGATTGATGAAATAATTCCACCATTTGGTGTCAAAAAAGCTAACCTTTTTTTGATAGAGGAATATTTAGAAGGGCAAGAGTATAGTATTGAAACCATTTCATTTAATGGCGTGACGCATATTATCTCTGTTACAAAAAAATATGTTTCTGATAATGGCTATTTTGTAGAGTTAGGTCATACACTCCCTGCAATGTTGCCTTTAGCTGAAGAAAATCAAATCAAAGCTGTTGTCACTCAAGCATTACAAGCTCTCAATATCAATGACGGCGGCGGGCATACCGAAGTAAAAGTAACGGCTAATGGCGTTAAAGTGATTGAAGTGGGCGCTCGTTTAGGCGGCGATCATATTCCTGAACTTGTTGAAATGGCAACAGGCATTGACATGTGGAAAGCCGTTATTCAAGTTGCTTTAGATATACAACCAGATGTAACGCCTAAAATACACAAGTTTGCGGCCATTTCCTATCTAACAAATCCACCAGGGATAGTAAAAAATATCATTTACCCTCAATCAAATGCATTACAGGTTGATATTGGCTTTGGCTCTCAAATTGAGCCATTACAAAATAGCGGTCATAGATTAGGTTATGCAATCGCTTGTGAATCAACGCTGGAGCAAGCAGAACAAAAAAGTCGGTGTCTCTGTGAATCTGTTTGCATTGAACTGGAAACCGTGTAGGTTTTTGGGATGAAAAAATGACGGCTAATACTCGGTTTTCGTTTCTAAAACATTTACCGCTGCCTATCGTCATCATGTTATTAGGAACCCTATTAACTCGAGCGGCTTATTTTATGGTATGGCCGTTTTTAGCTATCATTCTCTATCAGCAATTTAATATGTCCGCTACGGGTATCGGTGGTTTATTAGCCATTGCCAGTATTTTAGGCTCTATAACTGGGGTTTACAGTGGCTACTTATCGGATATTTTTTGCCGTAGAACAGTGATGTTAGTAGGGGTTATTATAAGTGTATTCAGTTTTGTAATGATGGCTTTTTCAAGCTCACCATTGCTTTATTTAATCGCTATTTCAGGAATTAGCATTGGTAGAGCATTATTAGAAGCATGCAGTAAAGCGCTAATAGGTGATTACATTGAATCCCCAAAAGGCAGAGAGTCTATCCAATATTTTCGCTATTATCTGGTTAATATTGGGGCAGCTATCGGCCCTTATGTAGGCCTGATGGGCGGATTATCCGCACAAAAAGAAACTTTTCTCCTCACTGCGATCGTCTATTTTGTCTATGGTATTGCATTACGACGTTACTTATTACCGGCCACTGAATTAAAGAAATCACAATCCATCGATTATCCAATCAGCTTTTCAAATACATTAAAGACAATCATTGTTCATCGTGCTTTCATGCTCTTACTCTTATGTAATATTCTAGTCATGTTTGTCTACGCGAACTTTGATTCTACACTCGTTCAATATTTATCACGCACAGATCTCCCCAATGTAGTCAGTTTAATAGCCTTATTGGTTATTGTTAATTCATTAACTATTATCTTAACACAACTGCCATTACTGCATTTATTACGGCGTCTAACGCCAAGGTCTAAGATACTTTTGGGCATTTTTTTTATTGCACTTGCGCAGCTTATTTTTGCTTTTTCGCCATTAGATACCGCGTATTATCTTTGTTTTGCGACAATAATTTTGAGCTTTGGCGAGATTGTCGCTATTCCGACATTTAATGTCGAGGTCGATAGACTTACACCTCATCATTTACGGGGCGCATTTTTTGGTGCGTCTAACCTTGCCAGTATAGGTACGGCATTAGCCCCACTTTATGGTGGTTTAATGTTAGATTTATTTTCAGGGAAAACGCTTTTTCTATGGTTATTTTTTATTAGCGTGATGACTCTGCTCATCTACTACCTTTTTTTAGTTAAACCCCTTAATCAAGGATAAATAGATGACTTTTGATTTTGATACGTTAATTGACCGAACACTTTTTTCTTCAACTAAATGGACCTACCCTAACGACCCTTTATACACTAGGCATCAACCCACACCATTATGGGTTGCTGATATGGACTTTCAAAGCCCGCCTTCCGTCAGAAAGGCACTTTTAGATGTGATCAATTATGGGGTTTTAGGGTATACAAACTGCCCTGAATCAACATTTGAAGCGATTGTCGATTGGCAAAAAATACGACACCTCTGGGACATTCAAACTGATTGGATAATTCAAAGTCCAGGTGTTGTCACCGCTATTGATATCATGATCAATGCATTAACGGAACCTAATGATGCGATTATCATTATGCCGCCAGTCTATGGCGCATTTGCACGTTCAATAACCGCTAATCAACGTACTGTTATTCCCGTGCCGTTAAACCAAAAGAATAATCTTTACTCATTGGATTTTAATCAACTTGAAAGCCAAATAACGGCTAAAACTAAGTTATTGATACTTTGTCACCCTCATAACCCTGTTGGGAAAATTTGGACCGTCGATGAGCTTAAACACCTAGGAGATATCTGCTTAAAATACAATATTTTAATTATTTCTGATGAAATACACCAAGATCTGATTTTCAATCATCGCTCTCAATATCGTCCCTTTGCAAGTATTCACCCTGATTATGCTGAATATTCTATGATATGTACCTCCCCCAGTAAAACGTTTAACCTTGCAGGCTTACAAACTTCAAATATTATTATTAAAAATAATCAACTACGAAATCGTATTAAAAAAGAATTCATGCGATATGACCTATCCCGTCCGAATATGCTTGGTTTAGCCGCTTGTGAGGCCGCTTATCGTACAGGACAAAATTGGCTGGATTCGCTTTTAATATATTTACGAAACAATCATTATCTTTTACATACAATGCTTAACAATGTTGAAGGCATTCAGCTTACTCATTCAGATGCACTATTTTTATCATGGATTGATTTTCGGCAAACAAAAATTGATATATTAAATTTAAATAGCCATCTCATCCAAAAAGGAAACGTCTGGCTAGATATGGGAGATAAATTTGGAAATGAAGGCCAAGGCTTCGCAAGGCTCAATTTTGCATGCTCTAAAACGCTGTTGCTGTCATCAATCAAAAATATTTTGAGTAGTATCCAAACTGAATCTATTTCAAATAATGGAACTTCAAAAAATGATTATCCCTTTATCTGATTCTATGGTGAATAAGTTAAAGGGATAACCTAAATGTGATGTACAAAGAAGGGTCGATGCTGAGTCGAAATCAATCTGTTACGTACCTCGATTGATTAAAAATACACTAGATGTACAAAAATTACCGTTCTCCAAATTGACACCTCACATCATAGTAAGTCAAAAACTCAAGACCATACATATCATTTTATTATAACTATATGATAAGTATATGTAGTTAACGATTTTTATATCATTTGAATTATATTTGTTATTTAAACGATACATTATCATTTAAATAACAAGGAAGACTCTTGAATAAAGTGTTAAATGAGTTTTGACACTATTGGGTGTTATTTTAGGGGAAGTGGACAAGAACATAGTCAATTCTGATAATCTGCTTTGGGCGAAATGCAGGCATTGCTAACAGCTTTCTGAGTGAATCAACAGGGATCAGTTCACTGAAGGTACTGCATGACCATTTTCTGCACTTCCTGTTCATCTGAGAATATGTCCAAAGGGAGGGTTACCGTGATGGAGGCTATCTCACCATCAGAGGTATGAGATTTAATATTCATCATTAACGCAGCGATCTGGGCTAACCCCTTATCTTTAGTGATAAAACACGGGATGTAAGCAGACTTATTTTTTTTATGAAAGGAAATGTAATTCATTAGAACTTCCAGTGCCATAAGGTCACAGGCCACATTATAACCATCCTTCGCACTGAAAGTTTGTGATTCTTTAATTACCTGTGTTGCCGCAGTTTTTTTTCCTAACATCGTGATACGTAAGAACGCGAGTAACACCGCAATATCGGTGTTCTTCAAACCATTATCCTTTGCCTTAGAGAATATAAAGGGTACATATTCATTCCTCTTGTTTGGTGTGAACTCACGATTTAAACCAGCAGCAACATCCATGAAAAAATTAGTCCTGTTAATTAATCCTGGCTTAAGCATTTCGAAAAGGTCAAAAAAGTAGTTATCTGCATTAGGGTATATCGCTCTTTTCAGTTCAGGGAGAGAATATCGGAGAATGTCTTTAGCTATGCTGATTTGCTCATCCATAGTTCCCCTGTCGGGAATTTTGCCCTGATTTGATTCTATAGAAAAAAGAGAGATATCAATCTCTATTCCAGCAGGCTGTAAAAAAACAGCATCAAAATCATTAGGAGGAACATCCTTCTTTAAAATCCCTAGGCTATAACGGTATTGGATTGTTGATATTACATTTCTGTCAGCAAGCAGGAGCGCCTTTCTGTTGATAAGTGATAACGGTATCCATCCCCCATCCACTATCAGAAACGTGTCCTGCTCGCTTAGATACGTAATTTTCAGCTTTAATCTGAAAGGCTCTTGCACACCAATTGCACGAACATTGTACAATCTGATATCAGCAGTCCCCGTCTCCATAATTTCACGTAGAGAATGATAGTCGTTTGGCATGACAGAAAAATCATGAATCACTATTTCTTTATCATCGACCATTGTGATGATTAGGTTGCCGAGATCATCCCTAGCTGTAAATTTTGCTGCTATATTCAAAATGCGTCCTTCATTATTCATCGCGTAACCTCTATTTTTTTGTATTGATTTATCAACCTATTAGTATACAAATATATGAGAAATATAAGTTAGTCTACTTTTATCAGACTAAAGCCAATCTGATGCTTATGAAATAAATCGATTGACTATCATCCGCTCGATTATCGAGTCCTGAGACGGATTACATCAACTGGTCAGCCTCCAGTTGTGACTCAATGTGGTGCAGGTCACTTCCGCTTCTGGCACAAACCTGACTACTAGTTATTTTATGGGATTTCCCTTATTAGGTTTTATCCAATACATCTTAAGGCACAATAATTCATGGTTCAATTTAAGTATACCTTTTCAATACCACCTAGTTCTGGTACTGTTTAACCTGTTAATTACCACTTAAATAGAACTGGTTCTCTATAATGGGGCTTGTTGCAAATAATAAATTAGCGCGTTTTTTGCTCAGAGTTCATTGGATGTTTCAGGCTAAAACTGTCTCCACATTGAATAATCGATTCATAAAGGCAGATCGCTCCCGCACCCGTAATTTAGCTTCGCCACGACGTAACCAGTCATCGAATTGACCTTTATTTAGTTTTCGCAACGTTTCAAATCCTTGGATCGTTGACCAAGCCCGCTTCGCCGATTTGAAACCGCCCGTGGCAACAATCAATTTTTTAATCGGGGCGTGATCCGATTCAATGCGGTTGTTGAGGGTTTTAATTTGCCGTTGTTTTACGTCAGCCCGGAGTTTCCCTTCTTTAATTAAGCGAGCTATGGCGTAACCGTAAGCTGCATGCTTATCGGTATTTAAGGTTTTTGGTTGTCGCTCGGAGCGATAAGGTTTTAATACGCGCTTGAGAAATGAATAGGCAGCATAACGGTTACGTTTGGGTGAAAAGTAAACATCCAGCGTATCTCCGTATTTATCTATTGCACGGTAAAGATAAAACCATTTTCCGTTCACTTTGACGTAAGTTTCATCGAGCTGCCAAGATGAAATGGCCCGAATGAATTGATATTTTTTGAGTTTTTTACGGAGAATGGGTGCATATTCAATAAACCAGCGATAAATCGTTGAACGGTGAACCGAAATCCCCCGTTCAGCCAGCATATCACTGACGTTGGCATAGCTTAACGGTGTGGAGCCATACCAACGTAAGCACCAAAGGATGATCGTGGGAGCAAAATGTTTCCATTTAAACTCGTTTGATGGCATGAGTTTATCCTAAAGCGATGATTAATACCGTGAGTGTTTCTCATTTAGGTAATTTTTGCAACAAGCCCCTAATTATCAGTTTTTTTGTTTTATTCAATATTTATTCGCATGCAGGTATATTAGCGAATAAAAGCCGTATTATTTTTGATTCTAACCAAGAACCACAAACCCTACTTATCGCAAATACAAATGAATATCCTGTTGTTGTACAAACATGGGTCGATAACGGTAATGGTAGTCCTTTGAGTGTTGTGCCCGTCATTGTCACCCCATCTACGTTTAGATTATAGCCTAAACAAACTCAAGTATTAAAATTGTTTAATCTAAATGAGCAAGACATCAAATCAGAATTAGTTTACTGGCTAAACCTTTATGAAATCCCTCCTAAAGATTCAAATATTGCAAATAGCCATATTCCAAAGGTCGATTTAGCAATGAATACCCAACATAAAATATTTATTAGACCTTCTCATCTAGGATCCTTTCCATCTGATATTGAAAAATATCTCACATTTAAAGTTATACAAGAAGATGGACAGTCTATATTACAAGTAAAAAACGCATCTAATTTTCATATTTCATTCACTGAAATATGTCTTACATCAAAAGAAAATAAAGATTGTAATAATTCTGTTAAGCAAGAAATGGATATGATGTTAAAGCCTACTGACACAAGGAATTATATGCTTGAATATACCACATCAAAAATGTCTTTCAGTAAAGTCACTTATTTATTTATTGATGATAGCGGCAGAATAATAAAGAAAATTGAGAATATACAATAGTTTCACATAAGAAAAAATTAGGGGCTGTCCTAGATAACTAAGATCATCTAGGATAGTTTCATGAGAAAAAGCAGACTCAGTCAGTACAAACAGGAACGGTTACTTGAGCTGTTTATTGCAGGCTCTACAGCCCGTATTGCCGCAGAGCTGGTTGGTGTCCACAGGAACACTGCCGCTTACTATTTTCATCGGCTCAGAGTGCTGATAGCAGAGCACGTTGATAAGCACTCTTGGTTTGATGGTGAAATTGAATTGGACGAAAGTTATTTTGGTGGTCGTCGTAAAGGCCTTCGTGGTAGAGGTGCTGCTGGCAAAGTGCCTGTTTTCGGGCTTCTTAAGCGTGGTGGCAAGGTTTATACCAAGGTCATACCCGATGCTAAATCGCGGACATTATTGCCAATAATTGAGTCAAAAATTTACCCTGACAGCATCGTCTACACAGATAATTTTGCCAGTTATGACGTACTGGATGTGAGCGATTTTAAGCATTACAGGATCAATCACAGCACCCAGTTTGTCGACAAAAAAGACCGGCAAAATCACATCAATGGCATAGAGAATTTTTGGAACCAAGCGAAGCGTCACATGCGTAAATTTAACGGTATTCCGAAGGCTCATTTTGAGCTGTATTTAAAAGAGTGTGAATGGCGATTTAACACACCTAGTGCAAAACAACAATTAACTATTCTAAAACAGATAGTTAAAGGTAAAATTTAAACCTTATCTAGGACAGCCCCAAAAATTATATATTTATCAGTAAAAAAATTAATATCTATAATAAATAGGTAGATTATATTTATCAATATGATATCCCATTGCAATGATGGGGGGTTAAAATAAAAAGTGAATTATAATTTACTTAACAAGAAGTAGATAACTACAAACACTCTAATAAAGTAAACGAAATTATCTCATTATATATAAAACCTCCTATTTTCTTATATTTTCTCGCAATAAACTAAGGTATCGATTTATAATTACCTTAGATTACGATTGGAATAATTAAACAATGTTTAATAAGAGGGTAAGAAATATAGTTCTTCACTCAACCATAAGTTGATGGATATTTCGCAACGCTTTGATATTATGTTGTTGCGTTACTTTGAAGAATATAAGAGAATGATGAGGCTGTATACACCAATATATCGACCTATAATTTCTAATCAACACTTTCATATACTGAGATTGTATAATTTCTATAAACGATAGATTGAATAGGTTTCTATTTCAATTAAAACACTTGGTTATTAAACTTGAAAATTCTATCTGCCAATTTCTAAGATGATATTTTCATTCTAATAAATTTAGTCACCACTTTTAAAATTAACATTATAAAACTGGTTTTTATATAAAATTACTCATGTATTAATACTTTTAGTTAAACTATAGAGCTAGAACATTATATATGGCATTTATCAAATCATTAGTAGAATTATGTTAATCCGAGAGAAATTAATCTTAAGATAATGATATTTAAATATATTTAAATATCATTATCTACTATAACTAGTATGCGATAAAATACAAAAACTTACTAATCTATACTACCTGTTTTCTATAATGTTCTAATTTTATAGTAGCCTTTATTTATAATAAAATGATCTTTAATTTTATAGCGCATCCAATACTAATATACCCAATGCATTGGAAATCCCTGAAACTGATGCAGTTCCATATAGTGTTACTCCTACAGAGATTGTACTACTAGTCAAATTATTTAATTGAATTCCTGCACCATTAGCTTGTACTTGTGTTCCGTTAAGAGAAACCTGTCCCGAAACACCATTATTAAAATTCAGTCGTCCATTTGATACGTTATTACCTGTTAATCTCAATTGATAGTTTTGGGCACTGCCACTGGTACAGTTAATAGAAAGTGCTTGCGTTGAAGATAAGCCATTGACGTTTAGTTCTGTAGAATTAAATTTAATATTGATATCAGATAACAGCGAACAAACAGATTTATCATCAGGGGGACTGGGAATAACAGCATATGGTATATGTGACGAGATAGCTATCCACTTTTGTGGAGCCGTTCTGTCACGACATTGGAAGTGAGTCTGAAATACCTCAGATAATCCCGCAGGAACAGATGACTCTGTGCCCATACCATATAATGAAGACCAAGTTAGCCTAGGATTTTGCGATAATATAGAATTTACCCATTCAACAGCTTGATTTTTGGCTGTATTAATCTCACTCTCACTGCAGGTTGAATTGAAAAAATCTAAGCATGTAAAATGAGTACCAGTCGGACACCATTGAGTTGTCGAGGTTCCCATATAGAAATTAGATGCGATAGATCCCAAAGTAGCTGCCACTACAGTCATCGTTCTTCCTCCCCAAGCGGCAGTTTCATTAACTGGATTCCACGTATTCCATTGTATATCACTAACAGAAATATTCCCATTAGCAACCAGAGTTGTATAATTAGAGGTATATAATGGTCTAAACTCTATCCAAGAGAATGAAGAGAAGGATGTTAAAAACAAAAACACACCAACAGTTTTAAAAAAAAATTGATTTTTTATTTTTTTAAAAATCATAATAATATCTCGCAGTATTTCATTAAAATAATTAATAGATTAATGAGGAAATTAACTTACCTTTATATTTAAATATACTCAACTATATATCTTTAGATACTTACCATTTAAGATATGAAAAGTTAATTATATCTATGAAATTAATACCTCTGAAAATTTTAACTTTTAAAAACCCTAAAGAAAATAAAATTCTTAAAAGTAATTAAATTGCCATGTCATTTAGATAAAATAAAAATGGAGTTACTGTTTTTATATAAAAATAGCATCTAATTAGTAGTTCATATACCACAGGCAATATATTCTAAATACATTAGATTGCATAGAAGAAACTGTTTATAAATAAAAATAAATCTTATTTCATTCATACTCCAGCATAAACGTCGTCGTTGCCTCAAAGGCTCCTCGTCCTATCGTTTTAGTCAGTAAGGGAGTGGGTTCACCCTGTACATAGGCTTTGAGATTAAGATTATTACCATTTCCCATATGCAATTGCTGAATATAGTTTTTTGCTTTATTCAATAAAATTGGTGTACCATTTTCAGCTTCTAATCCTATAGCAATACCACTTGCTTGACTCCCAGCATTAAGCGCTAATAATCCAGGTAAGGCTGCACTTTCAGTTCCCATAAAAGTCACTTGAACTTCTTTCCCCAATACTAAATCACAATTAATTAACCGAATTGTAAATGGCTGACTGTGTGTTCGAGTATTCAAATACAAATATTTATCTACAATAGTGCCAAAATCCAATTCGATATTTTCATCGCCAGGATATACTTCGCAAGCGTCCTCAACCAACGTTCCATCAAATTGTACGGTTTCCGACTGCGCACAAAGCGGCACAGTCACTAAACTCAGTGACAAGACTAAAGGCCATAATTGATGTAATGGTATTTGCATTTTTTTCATTTCCTTTTATCGTGTCATTGAAAATCGATGGTCAATGTCCCGGTCGCAGAAAAATTATCACCAACCAGTTCCGTTGCTGCACGTTTAATTGGAACTGCTGATAATCTTGGTGGATTTGAACTATCAATGGCAAACGCCTTGTTCAGCTCTAACGGTATCCCGTCTTTTTGAATTTGAATGCCTAATTTTCCGTTATTTAAAGGGCTGCTGGCGCGTAATGTCGCATTATCAAATCCGGTACCAGCCAGCGTTCCACTGAACGTCAATGTCACATTCCACGGTTGACTTAAGTCACCTTGGCAATTCAATTGGTACGGAATGTCTTGTTTAAATAGATTCCCATCCACTTTGCGCACCCCCACCTTTCCAAAAGAAACACGTATAGGGTTAGTTTGTCCTAACTCACAAACAGGGGGCAGTACTAGCGTGCCATCAAAATGCCAATTAGCTTCTACCGCTAAGGGCATCATCATAAGGAGCCCCCCTAAACTGCATAAATAGCAATAACGTTGACTTGCGCTTATCAGTAACTTTTTCATTGATAGTTCACCTTTAATGTCGCCAAAGCAGTAAAGCTACCGCCATCTGTATCATTAAAGCCCGCAGTCATATTTTTAATCGGCGCAGCTTTTAAAGAAGGCAAAGAGGTGTAATTAATATTCACTGGCTGATTAATTGCTTGCCGAACATTATTGATATAAAAAGCAACGCCTAATTTGTTATTGCTTGTTTTTAATGCGCCATTGCTATTAAACAATGTAGGGTCACCTTCTAAGGTGAATGTCAGATTATTTTTTGCTAACCCTGTACACGATAGACTCAATGGCAATGTTTGTACGTAGTTATTACCGTCAATGCGCGTTAACAAAATATCTCCAAAATGAATCGCCGCTTGATTATTGTTATTTAGAATACATTCTGGTGGCGTCACAATTAAATTACCGTAAAGATTTGCTCCTAATCCCAGCGCAAATGGAGAGCTTATGACACAAAAAAAACAGAGTGCCACTTGTTGTCGGTGAATAAATTTCATCTTGTTCCCCTTAACGGTAATCCACCACAAAAGTTAATGTCCCATTGAAATTCCCTCCATCAGTTAATACCGTTCCCGAGGGTTTTACTGGCACCGCATAAAGCGTAGGTTGACCACTACCATAAGTAAAATTAACAATATCACCATTACTCAATCGAGATGAATCCTGATAAACCGCTATCCCTAGATCCGTCCGACCTGTACGAATGACATTTTGCCCATTGAGCGTGATCGGGTCCCAACTCACTGTCATTTTTAATGCATTGCTATAGACATTCGTACAATTTAAGGTGTAATCAATGCGTGTGCGTTTATAGCTACTATTGTCAATCAGTGTTTCATGGATATCGCCAAAATTGACATCTACCACTGTACCGCTATTCACGGTACATTCTGGCGGAGTGACAACCAGTGTTCCTGTAAAATAAACATCCAATGCTCGTGATAATGCGGGACTTAATAAACAAAGTAGGCCGATAAAATACCGAACAAAAAGAGTGTTATTCATAAGATATTCCCGCTTTTATTGATAATTTAACGTCACAGTCATTGTGCCAGAGAAGGACCCCGCATCACTGAGCATTACACCACTAGGCTTTATCGGTACCGCATACAAGTTCGGAGGATTACCATAGGTAAAGTTAATTGATGCTCCATTACTTAAGCGAGTCGAATCCCGATAAATGGCAATACCTAAATTTGTTCGGTTTGTACTGACAGCAGAAACGCCGTTAAAGGTTACTGGATCCCATGATAGTCCCATATTCAACGCATTTTTTTCTAAGGCTTTGCAAGATAATCCAGTATTAATAGGGGTTCGCTTATAACTCACTCCATCAATTAATCCTTGTTGCACCTCTTCAAAACGCACAATTTGTATTGAACTACCACTACTAAACGAACACTGTGGAGGCATCGTAATGGTCAACGTTAAATTCAGATTTGCGGTATCAGCACGTACGACATGGAATAGACTTCCAAATAATAGCGAGCTAAAAAAAAGAACGCTAAACACAATAAGAGCTTTAACTCCTACGGTCACATGCTGCATCAATAACATCGTTGACTCCTAATCATAACTTACCTGAAAGCGAATGATTGCCTGATAAGCTCCCGAACTTA
Organism: Providencia sp. R33; assembly: GCF_019343475.1. NCBI lineage: Bacteria > Pseudomonadati > Pseudomonadota > Gammaproteobacteria > Enterobacterales > Morganellaceae > Providencia > Providencia sp. R33. The sequence goes on from NZ_CP072454.1 coordinate 15,174, forward strand.
ATCCTGCTGTAGTGCGAATCGGGGTAATATAATAAGTTAATTGATTCTGCCCCGGAGAAACCAGCTCAGGCGTACTGTATTGCCCTATTGCAATAGGATGAGAAGACGCATTACTCAATTGTAATGCAATCCCTTTTGCTCCCGTAACGGCCGCTAATTGTGGATTTTGATTGTCCGCTGTGGCCAAAAAACGAATTTTCATCGCTGGCATATCAGCACTCCACAATAAGTTACCGAGTTTATTACGATTACGACTTTCACCACTTAAACAATCTTCTAAACGTAGTTGTACCGCGACAGGCGTACCTGTTTGACCAGCTGTCTGTAATTGCCCCGTCCCTAATGTCCCCAATTCAACCGTTTGATATGCTGAAGACATCGCTAATCGGCAAGCACTTTCCGTTAAAGCCCCGTGTACATACAATGTCCCATTAGCCCCATCGACATCCCAGTTATCCACTTTGTCGAGTTCAGTACTGAGCGCGGTGCTACTGAGTAAACACAATCCTAAACCGCACGCCATCATATTATGAGGTATCTTATTGGCTTCTTTCATGATGCCCTCCTGCGTTGAAATCTGCTTTAACGTCATCTTGTTTGAAGTTACTGTTTATCTGATACCACGTGACAGCGATTATCTTGACAAGTAAACGTCAACATTGGTCGTCCACCGTAGTCATTGATATAAGTGAGTACAGGCTTACTACCTAAAGCTTTTGTACTTCCGCCCATGAGCAAACTGCTTTTAGGAGCAACCATCAACGGTTCAAATCCCGCAACTGTTTTTCCGTCTTTTACTGAAGCTGCATCAACAAGAGTCACAAAATACGGCGTTGGATTCTCAACACTGTATTGATCACCTTGACGAGTGAGGGTAATTTTTTCTTGCCATGGATTCTCCATCTGTTGGCGAGTTGGAATAATCGCTTTTGGACGATAAAACAGCTTAATTCGAGTTTGCAACGCCAGCTGAAGTGTGTTGGGTTTGTCACTCTTAGGCGGGATTTCACGCAAATTGAAATAATAAACGGACTCCCTATCTTGCGGCAGTGACGCGACACTCGGTAGTGCTTGAATTTTCACTTGGCTTTTAGCGCCAGGCTCAACACGCTGAACGGGAGGTAATACCGTAAAGGGTTCAGTGATTTTTTCGCCTTGGGCATTTTCAATCCAGCCTTGCGCTAGATAAGGTAATTGCTTATTTTCATTACTGATATTTAAACTAATGGATTTATCTTCACCCGTCATAATTGCACGAGTGCGATCTAAAGCCACCGCAGCTTGCGCTGACGACAGTGTCGCGGATATCAACACAGTCCCAACCAAAAAAGCAGCAATAGGATGATGATTTCTTTTATTGATTTTATTACTCTGTAACATATTCTTTTACCTTAGTATGAAGAAGAGATAAACCTCTTCAATCATGTCATTTTTATTTTCTTAACCAGCTCTTTGAGCTGACCAAATTTGGCTTATCCGATGCCCCAGAAGTTAATGAATGAGGCGTAGAGAATGACGGTAAACTTACCGCATCCGATTCAACAACCGTCTCAGTCTGCTCAAGAGGTAAGATGTCAGTCGCATGGCACGGTAATAACCAATTCGTTAACAATGTGTCGCTCTTCGGCAATATTTTAGGTAAGGTGATTTCACATTGTGCTTTATCATCCCAACGAACTTGTAACTTATCGTTAGGGTTGAGCCCCGTTAAATACGTACTCCCATCATCCCCTACCATTCCCACTTGTTGGCCTTTTATATTGAAAACTTGTGCCCCAAATGGGGGAACACTATTATCAGATAAACGCAATAAGGCCATTGCACTGTGCCCAGCCACAACATCGAACTGGCGGTAGCCAATAGCACCTTCTGTTAAAGTACCTTGCTTAATCGATTGTGATACCTGAGCATCTTCAGGTAATGTATTTAAATCGACACTGACTTGATTACGGTAATAACTGTTCACGTCTGTTAATACAGCCTGACCAAAATAGTTTGTTCGTATGGTTGAGCCATAGCCTCGTAATGGAATATCAGGAACACCATCCGTATCAACAAAAATTCGAGTCCCCCCAAGCTGATTACCACGATGCATCACCACACCTTGCTTAATCGCCGTAAAACCACCTTGAAGTGATAAGCCAGCAGAACGATATCTATCTTGCTGATAAGTGGCATTTGCATTGATTTGAGCCAAATCCGCTTGATGCGTGTAATAACCACTCACTAACCCACCAGAACGAGACCATCCGGTACTTAATTGGTAATTAGTGCGTTCATCTAATCGGTCGTAATAACTGACTCGTTGAGAATTATCATGCTCATTCCAACTACTGTTCATGCTAAGCGAACCCCTCTCCCCCCAAGGCAATGAAAGGGAAAGATAGGCGCCATCATCATTAGTCTGCCGATACCGATTTCGATAAGCCGTCAAGTTAACACTTAAATTTTTCCATTTCCCGATATCAAAATAACGCGCTAAAGACAGACTATAACGGTCATTATCAGGCTGATCCCAGTAGGTTTGATGGTAATAATTTATATAAGCACTGAGTCCCAACGCCGGAAATTGTTGGTTATAGGAAACCGTATATATTTCCTTACTGCTGTACTGGCGGACACCCGTAGACTGCGCATTTAAGTACTCAGACATACTCATAAAACCTTGTTCAGCAAAACGATATCCCGCAAATGTCACTTGGCTATTGTAGGCATCAAATCGTTTTGAATAGCTCAAACGATATGAATTACCGTGATACGTTTTATCGCCGACTTCAGTTAACCCTTTTAACCGTGAACGCGCATGGGTGATATCAAAAGACAACGCGCCAAACATCATGAGATCTCGACCGATACCGACCGCTGCAGAAGCGTAATTCTCCGCAGCAACACCGCCACCATACAATGACCAGCCGTTATTCACTCCCCACGAAAACTCGCCGCTCGCAAATGTTTCACCACTCACTTGGTGGCGCCAATCAGTTGGGCGTCCAGCGGCAAGCTTATAACGCAATTGCCCCGGGCGAGTGAGGTAAGGAACACTGGCTGTATTCACCGTAAACGTTTGAATAGTTCCATCTTGTTCTTTAACTTCAACATTAATCTCACCGGATAGCGCATCATTTAAGTCTTGAATACGAAAAGGACCTGCAGCAACTTGCGTTTGATAAATAATACGGCCTTGCTGACTCACGATAACAGTAGCATTACTTTTGGCTACCCCCGTTATTTCGGGAGCATATCCCCGTAGATTTGGCGGTAACATATTGATGTCAGTGATCAAACTCAGCCCCGTAAATCGAAAGCTGTCAAAAATATCGGAAGCTAAATAATCTTCACCTAAGGTGAGTTTTGCCCCGAGAGATTTAATTGCACGATAAACATAATACCGCGTCCAATCTAATGAACGGGAAGTACCTTGACCTTGCTGCTTGTCTAAACGTAGTTGCCAATCCGCACGCATACGCCACACACCTAAATTCACACCCGCAACACCATTGCCGCTAACATTAGCATTTGTTCGTTGTCCGCCCCGAGTTTGCTGACCAACCTGAGCATTGAGGTTATAATCAAAAAGGGCGCCGGGTAATCCATCCTCCCAGCGAGCAGGCGGATCCCAGTTTTCGGCTGTATACTCCAAATAGGCTTGGGGTAAACTGATATACAAAGCAGAAGCGGCTAAATCCCCTTTAACTTCCGTACCCGGTAAGCTATCGAGTGATAAACACTGACCATCATGCCACCATTTTAATGTTGGCAATAAATCAGGTTTAAGCGCTAGTTGCTCAACTAACACAGGGCTTAAACAGGCAACGCTGTCATCTGGCTGGCCGTCGGGGACGTAATAAAATACGGTTTGTTCCGGTAATTGATGTTTATTTATAAAAATAGAAAAACGATATTCACCCGGCATTAAAAAGCCCGGACGTGAAAACTGGGCTAAATCAATATTTGCGCGGTCATTAACATCCAAAATATCCGTATTAAATTCAATCTGCTCAGCATAGCTGTTACAACTTAAGGACACAGCAACAAGCATTGCTGTCAACCGAGGACGGCTTATCCGTAACAACGGCATATGAATATAACCTAGGGCCATCATCTCGACCTTCTTATTTCTTTTTTTATTAATAAAATCATTTAGCTTTTAATTTTGATGCAAAACCAAGTGTGGATTTCGGCATCTAAAATCAATTAATGGATTATTCATAATCCAATTTAAAGCGTAATTGGCTGTAATACTGTCCTGAAACTAATGGAGCATGATTAGCCACCAACTTTAATTCATAAGCTAAATCATGGGAGCCCTGTGTTAATGTTTGAGGAGACAGAGCCTGTCCTGGAACAATAATTGCTCCGTCGTCATTGCGCTGAATTTGCAATCCGACACCTTTGGCTTGTCCATTCACACTAAATAATCCGCGTTGATGTGCACCATCAAAGGTGACTCTAAAGTATTGCCAATTAGGTTTATTTGGGTTTTGACGTTCAAGAACGCAATTAACTAACTTAATAACAAACGGATGTGTAGGTCCTTGTCCATCTCGACGGATATCACTGAGAGAGAGGCTGCCCATATTAATAGTTTGGTCACGACTCCCTACATCAATAGCGCAGGCCGTTTCAATGATACTGCCATTCATCTTTACTGAGCCTAACGCAGTGGCAGGGGAAATATCGATGAGGGCACAGATACTGAGACTCAATGAAAGCAGTTTACTGAGCGTTAAATATTTCATTGCTTCCTCTTCTACGCAGGCTTCCCTTTAAAATAAACCAGCAAAATGTCCTTTTTTGCTGGCTACTAAACAACAATTATTCGTATGACAGTGTAAAGTCAGCTACGGAGCTAAATTCACCTGCGGTAATCGTTTTAATATCACCGCCATTACCCATTAAATACGCAGAAAAACGCAGAGTATTATTGCCATCTTGAATATTTTGGAATGGTGTTGGTGTACCTAAAGTAATAATATTGCCGCTACCATTCGTAATTTGTACGCCAGCACCTGAACCAGTACCAACGATACCTAACGTTTTATTCGTATTATCAAATGAAGCTGCTGCACCACTAAATGTTAATTGAACGCCTTTTGTTAATGCTGTTACATCACAATTTTCTAAAGCAATATCAAAAATACGTGGACTAGATTTACCACCATCCACTAATGCCATATTGGATATTTGCCCCAGCTCAACAGTTTGATCAATCGCATCTGGTGAAATAGAACATGGCGCATCAATAATGGAGCCTTTAAAAGTCACTTTTCCGTGGCCCATATCCGCAGCAAGTACAGAAGCGCTCATAGCACTAGAAACTAGTGCTAATAAAAATAATTTTTTCATATATTCCTCAATGAATTATAAATAAACAACTTGATATATTTTTATTACTACAAAATATTTTTTCTACTATAATTAATAAAAGTAGATAGTATCAGAAGCCGCTATCAACTTTCTCAACATTGATGCGTCATCAGAATTTGATTTTTCCATCTCAAGCAAAACATATTTAATTATTTTCTCAAACGGAACATTCAATGCTATTGATAAATTAAATAGCATATCCACTGATATTTTATTAATACCGCGTTCATATCGAGACATCTGTTGCTATGAAACATTTAATTTCTTTGCCAGTTCAGCGCCAGTCATTCCACACTCTTTTCTAGTCTGTTTAATAACAGTCCCACAATAAGTAGAAATTCGATTATCTTGATTGTTGCACTGACTATTAATTCTATTTTCTTCAAAATTCATATTGGTAATCTTTCCAATAAATGAACATAATTATCAATTTAAAATTAGTAATTAAATAGACATATATAATATCCATAACGGATTAGCTGAATAGCTACAACTATAAAGAGTTAACCTTTGAAAGCAAACGCCCCCTTCCGTACTTTAACCCTTAGCACCATAATGTTACAGTTTTCAATAAATTAAATAATTAGCTAAAATATCAATTTGTTTGAATTTTAATCCAATCACAATTTGATAACATGACTAATAGCGTTATAATTCAGAACGTAAACAAAATTTAATTACTCTTAATTTTTTGTTAGCTCCCCAATCGTAACTTTAAATATAAATGATAATTTTATTAATATATCAATATTAACAAGACTAACACCCCTCTCATAACGAGAAACATGTTGCTGGCTCACACCTAAAAATCTACCTAATTCTTCTGCGGTTAAACCTTTTCCCTTGCGCAATTTTTTTATTTTTATACCAATTGTATTAACGTTTTTCATAGGCACTTACTTTAATTTTATTAAACAATGCATTCAGCTTGATAATAACACACTGATTTTTTTGTTTTTTGTTTAACTTGAAACCCAATACCTGATAGCAATGTCTCAATATCAACATTTAGACAAATAGATATGCGATAAATTTTATCAATACTCAATTTGGCAGAACCAAGCTCTATGCGATTTATATACTCTTGAGAACAAAAAAGACACTCTGCCAATTCAAAAGTTGACATTTTTCTTTCATGCCTTAATTCTTTTACCCTAGAGCCAATTAGTCTTCTTGATGAAAATAAGTCAATCATATCACCCTCATCTTTTACATGCAGTGGAACAAGTCATCCTTATTAATTATTAAATACAATAAAATAAATCACTTTTCTTTGTTACACTCAATTTAAGTAAATTTTAATTGGTCGTCAAAAGAATAATGAGTAAAAAAATATTTATAATGCATTAAGGTTTAATGATGATAACCAATTGAAATTGCATAGTATTTTTTTAGTTTTTACAAAAAACATCAAAATAAATAGCTTTTTAATAACAACACATGAGTTACTCGTCGTGATTTATTTTGCTTTTTTTCATTTAAAAAAAATTAAAAATTAAAAATTTTAAAAAAAAAGATTATTAAACCAAATAAAGTGCATTTTTATCATTGTTCAATATATTGCTATAAAATATTTGTTTTTTAACTCAACACCTCTGGATTTAAGGTTTGAAATTTCAATTTTATTGAAATTAAATACTGTAATTTGTAATTACATGGTATTTTTAACTGTGGTTAAAATAGCATACAAATACTTAATCATAGTAATAACCGCTTATACTGTATTGTAACTGTATATTTTTACTATTTAATGAAATGTAATTATGCGTATTTTATATAGAGATGATTTTTTTTGCATTTGCAGTTTAATGATTATTTTATTATATATAAATGATTGTTCATTAATTTATTAAGGTGCTCGTATTTTATAAAAAATGAACTTAACAATAGATATATTGTTAATATAATCACAGATGGAAAAACACCAAGTGATATAACTAAATGAGGTTTTAAATGAAAAGAATAGTTTACTTAACTGCACTGGTTTCGAGTATTATTATGTGTCCAGCACTTGCTGATCAAGGACATGGTAAAGTCACCTTTAAAGGTGAAATCATCGATGCACCTTGCTCGATTAGCTCTGATTCCATTGACCAAACAGTATGGTTAGGTCAAATCGCTAACTCTGTTTTAGCAGATGGAGGGACTTCAACTGCAAAACAATTTGATATCGAATTGGAAGACTGTGTATTTACTAAAGATGCAAATGGCAAAGTTTACAACGATAAAGTTAGTATAACATTTTCCGGTTCTAGTGCCTCGTTCAACGCTAAATTATTGGGTGTAACCGGTTTAGATGCTACTGATCCAACTTCTATTGGTAATGTGGGGATTCAATTAACAGATACTAACGGTACTGCATTAGATATGGGGATTGCTACATCTCAAGCACACCAACTACAAGCAGGTGACAACACTCTGCGTTATAGCGCTTACGTACAAGGTGCAAACGTTGCAGTAGATAAAATTCCATTAGGTAAATTCGAAGGCATAACTAACTTTACCTTAACTTATAACTAATTGATTAGTTAAAGAGGAATACTTCGGTATTCCTCTATTAGTCACCTAATTAAGTCAGAGGTTAAAGTGAAAGGATTTATCTATTCGCTAAGAAATGTATCGTCTCTATTGCTTTTTACATTATTTCTTTCGCCACAAATGGCGGCATCACCTCATGGATGGGGAAAAGTCACAATGAACGGCGAAATAGTCGATACTGCCTGTGCAATAGATATAGGGTCAAGGGATCAGACCATTAATATGGGGGCGCTTCCAACAAGCTATATTCGCGAAGTTGGGAAAGGCCCCATAAAGGAATTCAATATTAAACTCGTTGATTGCCGTTGGGAAAAATATTCAAAAGATAATAACGAATGGAATTCACTCGAAGTCACTTTTGATGGACCATCAAATGGTGATTTTTTCACACTTTCGGGTGAAGCAAAAGGAGTGCAATTGGCCCTGCATGATATCTCGGGATACTCCATTACACCAGGAAAGCCATTGCCTACACAAGGAATTACCCCTGGCACAATGATATTGAAATATCAAATGCAATTAGTCACCAATTATCATCCTGTTAAAGCGGGTAATTACCAAACCTTATTAAGGTTCAAGGTTGATTATTATTAATTCCAAAAATTAGATTGATATTTTAGGGATGTTTTTTATGTTTTTTAAAAAACACAAGATAAATATAATAACGGCAACGATAATGTTAATTTTTGGATCATTATCTGCCAAGTTATATGCTGCTGATACCATACAATTTAATACAGCATTATTAGATTTAGAAGACAAAAAAAACATCGATATTAAGCAATTTTCACGTGCTGGCTATATTATGCCTGGTACTTATCCCCTAAAAATACAATTAAATAAAGAAACTCTGCCTGAGCAACGATTTTCATTCTATGCACCTCAGAATGCCCCTGATGCAAGCCTTGTGTGTATCACCCAAGAACAAGTCCAACAATTAGGGTTAACAGTAGATGCTTTGAAGAAAGTCACATGGTGGCATAATAACGAGTGCCTTGATTTACTCAGCTTGCCTGGCTTTCAAGCTCAAGGAGACTTATCTGACTCAAGATTATACCTCAGTATTCCTCAAGCTTATCTTGAATATAGAACAGCTAACTGGGATCCTCCCTCTCTTTGGGATGAAGGGATTTCAGGGGCTATTTTAGACTACAACATTAATGCAAGAGCCAATAAACCTCATGATAACAATAGTAATTATAATATGACGGCAAATGGTGTTGCGGGTGTTAACATCGGTGCATGGCGCTTCAGGGGCGATTGGCAGGGACGTGATCAACGAGAAACTGGCTCAAATAGTAACAACGAGCATAATTTCCAATGGAATCGATTTTACGCCTATAAGGCTTTACCTAATAGTAAAGCTAAATTGACCTTAGGTGAAGACTATTTTAACACTGATTTATTCGATAGCTTTCGATTTACAGGTGTTAGTTTACGCACGGACATCTTAATGCTTCCACCTAACTTACGTGGATATGCACCTGAAATTACAGGAGTTTCGACCACCAACGCGACAGTAATTATTAGCCAACAAGGGCGAATTATTTACCAAGAACAAGTCGCTGCAGGACCTTTCCGTATCCAGAATTTAAGTGATGCAACGACAGGTAAACTGGATGTTCGAATCGAAGAGCAGGATGGTTCAGTTCAAGAATATCAGGTTGAAACGGCTAATATTCCTTATTTAACGCGACCCGGTAGTGTTCGATATAAATTATCCATGGGTCGACCAACGAATATGAAGCACCATGTTAATGGATATACATTCGCTAGTGGTGAAATGTCGTGGGGTGTCACCAATGGTTGGTCATTACTCGCAGGCTCATTGAATAGCCAAGACTATAATGCATTCAACGTGGGTGTCGGTCGTGATTTATTAGTATTTGGCGCCTTATCTTTCGATATTACGCATTCTATTGCAAATATTCCTAATGATAAAAAACTCACAGGCAATTCTTATCGAATAAACTATTCGAAGCGCTTTGATGACTATGATAGCCAAGTTCAATTTGCAGGTTATCGCTTCTCTGAGCCTAGTTTTATGACTACGACTGATTTTTTAACGGCAAAAGACTCAGGCGAACGTCAAGGCAGTAATAAGGAAATGTATGTAATTTCTCTAAATAAAAACTTTAGGGAATCAAGAATCACCACTTATTTAAACTATTCGCACCAAACCTATTGGGATAAGCCAGAAAGCAATCGCTACAATTTAATGGTGACAAAAACCTTAGATTGGGGAAACTTGAAAAATATTAATATTTCGTTATCGGCTTATCGCAATAAATATAACGACACAAATGATGACGGCCTTTATATTTCAGCCTCAATGCCTTGGGGAAATGGTGCCAATATTGGTTATTCATTACAAGCAACACGGGACGACACCGTTAACCGGGCGACCTATTATGACAAGCTGTCAGATAGAACCAATTACCAAGTCAGTGCCGGGTCAACCAACAAAGGCGGAACAGCAAGCACCTATATTACTCATTATGGCGATAATACGAAGTTAACCGCAAATGCCAGCTATATTCACAACAATTACACGTCATTTGGTTTAGGGGCTCAAGGCGGATTCACCATGACGTTAAAGGGTGCGGATGCTCACCGAGTTTCAAATATAGGCGGCACTCGTTTACTCATCGACACTGACGGCGTGGCTAAAATTCCCGTATCAGACCGCGGTATCCCTATTGCATCAAATGAATTCGGTAAAGTGGTTGTACCTGACTTAAATAGCTACTACCGCAGTAAAGTTAAAGTCGACTTAAACGCTCTGCCGAATAATGCCGAAGTGACTGATTCTATTGTTCAAGCGACATTAACAGAAGGCGCAATTGGCTACCGTAAATTTAATGTGTTATCTGGTGAAAAGATGATGCTTTCAATGCGTATGTCTGATGGTTCCGCACCACCATTTGGTGCTCAGGTTACCAATTTGACAGGAAAAGAAACAGGAATAGTCACTGATAATGGGTATGCCTACGTGAGTGGAATCAACCCGAATGAAGTCATGATTATTCATTGGGGTGGTGCAGCTCAATGTGAAATTCATTTTCCTGAAAATTTAGAAACAATTAGCCAAGGATTATTCATTCCTTGTAAACCATTATCAAATAAACGTAATGAAACAGATAATAATCTGTAGATGAGTGATTGCGATGAAAAAATTAACTAATTTATATATCAGTGCTATTTTATTAAGCAGTTTAGTTAGCGGAAGTGCTTTCTCAGCAATTGCTTTAGATAGAACTCGCATTATTTTTAATGGCGATCAAAAAAGTGTATCAATCACTATTACCAATAAAAATAACCAACTGCCTTATTTGGCTCAAGGCTGGGTAGAAAATATTCAAGGGGTGAAAATTACCTCTCCCTTTGCCGTATTACCTCCCGTGCAAAGAGTTGAACCGGAAAAATCAAGCCAAGTCCGTATTGAGGCACTCCCTGAAATAAGCCAATTACCTCAAGATAGAGAAAGTGTTTATTACTTTAACTTAAGAGAGATCCCACCTAAAAGTGATAAACCCAATGTTTTGCAATTAGCATTACAAAGCAAAATTAAATTATTTTATCGCCCCAAAAGCATCATGCTAAGCGAAACTGAAATGTTGAATAACCCTTGGCAAGAAAAAACACAGCTTATTAAGCAAGGCGACCAATATATTATAAAAAACCCAACGCCCTTTTACATCACTATTATTGGTGCTGCGGAGCGTATCAACTCACCGGTAAACCAAAACTTTAAAGCCGTTATGGTCGCGCCATTTAGCCAAGAAAACCTAGGTGTTCCAAGCTCTACTGTTGGTGCGAACCCTGTTCTCACCTACATCAATGACTACGGTGGCCGTCCTAAATTGCAATTCAAATGCCAAGCCAGCACATGTCAGGTTGTTCCTGAAAATAAATAGAGAGGAAAAGATGATTAATCAAAAAAGTCTTACCTTGCTTCTCGGTTTATCTCTGATATTTCCACCGTCTGTCATATATGGGGCATCCTCGAATGCCTTTCATAACGCCACAGGAAATTGGGATGTCGAAGGCGCCAATGGAAAAATTTTTGTTTACGGCTCCTTAACTGAGAGTGCTTGCCATTTATCGATGGACTCTGCATTTCAATCTGTTGATTTGGGGAATGTTGAAACTGCGTCATTAAAAGCAATTGGTGCACAAGGCCATAAGACCCCGATTAATATTGAATTACTAGATTGTATCGAAACGCCAACCATCCTAAGAAATGATAAATCGGGTAATGTTACATGGAGTAATTCTCAGCCGGGGATGAAAATTCGGTTTATTGCCCCTGTCATACCGTTTCGCCCTAACATTGCTAGTGTCGAAGGCGTTACAGGATTGGGGTTACAAATCACCAACCCAAAAGGGAAAGAAATCGCTTTTGGTGAATACAGCGAACCACAACTTATTTCATCTGGGCAAAATATTTTAACCTATTACGTAGCCCCCGTTAGAGTTGCCGAAAAATTACAGGCAGGTGCGTACCGAAGCGTTATTTCTTTTCAAATAACCTATGAATAAGCTCACTCAATTTTGCGAATGTAGCATTGAAGGTATTTATATGAATAACTTAAATTTCAATTTTTATAAATTTAAAAAAATAATACTCTCCATGCTATTAAGTTTGTTATTTTTTTCATTACCGAGCCATCCAAAAAATGGTCAAATCGGTGAAATTAAAATACGAGGGCAGCTTGTTGCTGAAGCTTGTACAGTAAGACCTGGTGATGAAAATATCATTGTAAACTTTGGTACTATCGTCAATAAGTATCTCTATATCAACCAAAAAACGCCTCTAGAAAATTTTAATATTCACTTAGATGACTGTGATAATAGTATATTTAAAACGGTAACCGTTAAATTTACAGGAACCGAAAATACCAATCTACCAGGCCTTCTTGCATTAGATTCAGGCAGTATGGCTTCGGGTATAGGTATTGAAATTTTAGAATACAGTGGTAAAAAAATCCCCATTAATAGTACAACGCCCGCATACAATCTAGAGAATGGTACGAATATATTAAGTTTTAATGCGAATGTACAAGGGGAACCTGATGCAATCAAAAATAAAAGTATTGCGTTTGGCCATTTTACTGCAACCGCTATTTTTAGTTTAATTTATGATTAAGGTATCAGTAACAATGAAGATATTAATATTACTTCTCGCAACCTTATTATTTTCCCCCACCATTTTAGCATTCCAATGTAAAATAAATGGGGGCCAAGAGGTCGGCGGTGGAACACAAAGTATTAATGATGTTCCTATTCATAATGACATTTTTTCTGTACCTAACCGCGTGAGTGAATTTGCAGATGTGAGCAATTTTATAACTTGTCGTAATGAAGCTCACAATGATTACATCGACTATATGAATGTTACGGGAGCTGCCTTAGGTCCAGTATTTGGAAATAATCCAGAGTTAAAGGCGGGAATTGTTGTTCGAGGTGATTATTATTTAGCTCCCTTTAGTGGTCAAGAAATCCCAGTATTTCGTTTAACAACAGACAATGAACCTTTACAAATTAAGTTGTATTTGCAAGTGAATGCTAAGCCTATGCCTTCCGTATTAGTCAGAAAAGGTGATTTATTGATGACAGTAGATCTCCATAAATACGCAACATATGTCAATAGCAACCAGCATATTGACCATGCCTATTTCAAATGGAATTTCTATGCCGGAAATGATGTCGTTATCGGAACAGGGACATGCGATATCAATGATAACCAAATTATTATTATTGATTTTGAAACGGTCAATGCATCCGGCATTTCAACCGTAGGTAGCGCAAGCCGTTTTCAGCGCAACGCTGAAATCACATATAGTTGTGAAGATAATAACCTGACAGCACCAATAAAAATGATTTTGAGCGGTGAGACCTCAACTTTTTCGTCAGATGCTCTACTCGTTAGAACAGGTGATATAAGCAGCCAAGGTCCGATTATGCCTGGGTTAGGTGTGGAGGTTTATCATCAAGGGCAACGTGTATCACCAATGAATGGACATTTCGATTCAAAAATCGAAAACGGTCATGGCCGAGATACATTAATGTTTACGTTAGTTAAGAAACCAAATTTATCACCAAATGAGCTAACAGAAGGCCAGTTTAACTCCGCGGCGACAATTATTATGTCAACACCGTAATAATATATATTAATTGCGATACATATAGCATCACTTCGCGACAAGCGACCTTAAAGATAAGCATAATGTGAAAAATATCCCGCACAGTTTTTTTAAACTGGCGACTCCTCACGATCGTAATGGGTCTTTCGAACCTCAGTTGGTGAAAAAACACCAAATTAACCGAGAAGTTGAAAAACTGTATACTTTTAGCGTATCAGCAGTGACTGTTCTGCGCAACTAAATCAGGATATTTTTTTTAAGGAATGTTGTACATACTCAACCGGCGATAGTTCGCTATTGACCGTATGAAGTCTTAATAACACATATAAATGCTGACATCATTTTTCATTTGCTCTTGCGTTGATTGTGCAGTTTCCAGTAACCAATAATGTTTCAAACTACCAAAAAAACGTTCTACAACAGCATTATCCCAACAGGTTCCAACATCTCCCATGCTTGCTCTGTAAGCGTCCAGTGTCTACACCTAGCTTTTAAGGCAATAAGCTATTCATATCGGGTGAACATTGACATAATTCAAGGCTATGTCCCTGAAATAGAAAAAAGACTTCGTTGGTATTGGTGCAATCCTTCTGATCTCAACGATTAGCATTTAGATGAAACTTACGTCAAAGTGAATGGGAGACCGACGTACCTTTATCGGGCTGTCTATAGTCGAGGGCAACCCCTTGAATTCTATCTCTGCGTATTCTGGTGAAGTTGAACGGTTATTCCTGGGGAACGTAAACGCGTTATTTCCTAACGCGCCCTAACTTCTTTTTATTACACCAACCGTTCATGGTTAGGAATCTATGGTCACTCCCGTTTTTGTAACACCGATTTTGAAGATATTGTTGGCTCGCATGAATCTATCCGGTGTCTAAATGGGCTGTATACCTACGCCCTGATGAGTTCCGCGCCTAGCGAATCTTATAAATTTGAGTGGCATTTTAACTGCCATTCCTAACCACAGTTTTTTCGTCAGGCCGGTTAACCGTTTGTATCATTAATAATACGTATTCGCAAAACCAGATAACTCATTGCCTTAAAAATAATAACTATGCCTCGAAGGATTGGTGCCGGGTCGTCAGCGCCCATGCGATTCTGACCAGTATGTTTGCCAGAGCGCAGGTCACCACGAAATTATTTTTCCGCAGTAATAATTATCTGACCCAGTCAGCGAGTTTACCCGAGCGGTGTTCCAGCGTTCGCAGATACACCCTGGCACACTGTACTAGTAGCGCCCGCTACCCCGTATCCAGTAAAGTCGTCCGTCCACCTGTACTGTGCTGCCGAGGCACCAGACTTGTTGACGCTGCAAAATCGCGACTTTTGCCATACTGTTTCCAATAACGTTGAAACTGGGCATTGAGGTAACGACACCATGTTGGGTAATCGCGAATGTGTCCGAAGCCAGGCAATTTATTGGGTTGGTGTTGAAAGTAACTGTCACGAAGGAGTCGAATAACTGCACTCCGCCAGACCTTTTCGACGTCTTTCTTTTTAAAGAAAATCGGTTTCCAAGCGTCATATCGAGTTAGGCCTCCTCGGGTGACGGATAAATAAATGTGCGGATGTTGATTGAGCTGGCGACCGTAGGTGTGTAGTGCACAAAAGATACCAATTTCTAGCCCAAGGCGTCTGGCATGTTTGAGCATAGCACAGGTGGTACAGCGAAAAGGTTGATTAAGTAAGACCCAGTTATTGTTGAAAAAAGGCCAAAGGAGGTGGGGCTCAGTGAGGGTGATATGTTGCCATTCGCAATCCGGCAAAATATGCCGTTGTTAGGCGATCCATTGTTTGGTGCCTTTGAGACCACAGGCACTGCAGGCTTTGGATTTACAGGTTTGGCAAAAGAAGCGTGAATGTGTGCATTCAGAAGAAGTACAGCAATAGCGACGAACATCCATAGCGCAGGTGCTACAAGCGAGCATCTTTTCAACAGAGAGGAGTTGCCATTCATCGACGGGGTTGTTATCGATAAAGCTGTTCCATCCGTCGTCATATTGGAATAATAATTTAGCGGGTCTGGGAATATATATGAAGCAGAGTATAAAAGACGAGAAGAGTGTTGCCTAGAAATAGAGCGGCCTTGCAGCGATGCTCACACTGTAGGCGTCGTTGGGCCAGAATACGCAATCTCTCACTGCGTCGTAACATCAAAGCCGCTTACCGATTTCTCAAAAACATATTCAATCGTGTTAAGAAACGACAAATTCCCAGAGTCATTAATACTGGTAAAGCCGTATTTTATGTCCGTGCACTTAACCTTCTCAAACATGAAGGAAAATGCCCGTCCTACGTAGAACATAACCAAATAAATTTCTCAATAATGTCATTGAATGCGCTCATGGTAAGTTGAAGCGCATGACTAATCCGACCTTAGGGTTTAACGGTACATGTGTCTATCAAAGGAATTGAAGTGATGCGAGCGCTTAGCAAAGGTCAAGCTGAACATTTTTACTATTGACAAAACCGTTAGGCGAAGTGCGTCTAGTGAATAGAGTCTTTGGTCAAATAACCCCATATAAGATAACGCCATCAAATTTTCACGTACACCTTCAGGCACCAAATAACACTGTAGATGAGTGTATGGTTAGATTTTGTTTCATTATATATATTAATATGTCAACATCCAGCTAATCACTGGCGTTATTATTCCTGGCGTTACTTTATACTTTATTGTGAAATTTCTTTTAAATCAGAGAGTACTCTTTTTTTAAACAATCTCAATCGGTATAAACGATCGATTAAATACACATTGATTGTCAATAGCTATCGGTTTTTGATAAATCGATCGTCTTAATCTATTTTCCCTATCCGTTAATTTGGTTTAGTCTTTCTTCCGATGATTTGGGTGGTGGCTCTATTTTATTCCAATAAAACAGGTGAACGCGTTAATGAAATACAATACATTAAACATTAATTTTCGCATTGGTTCGTTTATTCGAAAACACAGAACATTACTCGGAATATCGGGGAAAAACCTAGGCAAAAAATTAAATCTTTCTCAACAACAAATCTCTCGATTGGAACGAGGCAAGACAATGTTTTCATTCGAAATTGTTTTACATTCATTAAATGTGCTTGATAAGAGCTTGCTTGATTTAATTGCTGAGGTGTTTTATGAGGATGCTTGTGAAATTTTAATTGAATATCAACGTCAACAACAATTCAATACTGAATTAGCACTGGCAAATTAGTCAATATTTTATCTCAATATATTAGGATTACATTTACGTTTAAAATGGCCTAGATTGACTATTTCTGTTGTTTTTTAATTAAGATTTTATTTTCTACTTCATTGTATGATGACATAGATTATATATGCTTAAACGTCTTCAATATATTTTATCCCACTTTATTATTTATAAGCATAACAACATCGATATATGCCTCATCCTCTATTGGTATTGGCTGTATGTATGATATTAGAAACCCAAAAGTGTGTATAACACAGGAATATCCACCGCGTTTGTTCGTGTTGAGATCTTAGAAAGATAGGCTAAGGAGGAAATAAATTAACTCAAAAAAACCATTATAAATTTATTGGTGAAATCCACCGGCCGATTACCATTTTTAATTATTAATTGATGCTAAATTGTTGATATTCTAGATTCAAAAGGAAAAATTTAATGAAAAGAAAGTGTAAGTTTATTACTCTTGTATTACCAATTTGTGTAGTTCTATCAAACAATTCATTTGCAGAAGAGTCAGGTGTATTATCACCTATTACCGTTGGTGGGGGGATTATTAATTTTCATGGTTCAATTGTAAATACCCCTTGCGTCATTGATAATGATGATGCCTCACAAACCGTTAATTTAGGCCAATACCGTCAAGATGCCTTCACCGGTAAATCTTCGGTCTCTTCTCCTGTTGGTTTTGATATTAAATTAACGGGTTGTGCAACTGAAACATTCAAAAATGCATCTCTGACTTTCTCAGGTATTACGGTTCCTGACGAAAACACAACTCTTGCTCCTGTCGCTTCTCAAAGCGGGCAAATAACTGCCACTGGCGTAGGTATCCAAATTTTACAAAACAGTAAGTTAGTGAATGTTGATGGTTTAAAAGCGACGGACGTGGTTAAGTTGAATGAAGGTGATAGCAGATTACGTTTCCAAGCACAGTACATCGCCTTAGCGGATAAAGTCACTGTGGGGGCTGCTAACGCATCTGCCGATTTCACTATTACTTATCAGTAATACTTCTGTCTTAGCACCCGTGTTATAGCGGGTGCGCATTATTTATTTTCGGAGTTCTTATGTTTTCATTACCTAAAACAAGTCTTTTTTATAAATGGCTAGTTTCGCTATGCTATTTGGGTTTTTCTTCGCTGTGTTTTGCCGGAGGAATAACACTTGATAGCACCCGAATTATTTATCCGCAAGAAAGTAAACAAATTACTACAGGTATTCGGAACACCTCAGATAAATCAGCATTTTTAGTTCAAACATGGATAGAAGATGCAAAAGGAAATAAAATAAATGATTTTATTTCTACGCCACCACTATTCACTAGCGCACCCAAAAATGAAAATACCATACGCTTAGTTTATGCAGGTGAAAAATTACCTACAGATAAAGAATCTCTATTTTATTTTAATGTCAAAGCTATTCCATCTATTGATAGAAATGAACTGTCTGATAAAAATGCATTAATTCTTGCGGCAGTGACTCGCATTAAACTTTTTGTTCGACCAAAAGGATTAAAGATCACACCTAAAGAAGCAATAAGTCTTATTCGATTTAGCAAGGTAGATAATCAAAAGATTAAAATATCCAATCCATCACCTTATTACATGACATTAACGGATCTTAAATCAGACAAAAAAGAGTTGCCAACCGTCATGATAGCGCCATTTAGTGATATTCAAGTTAACTCTCCAGATGGATTTAATATCAATAAACTGACATTTAGTTCAATCAATGATTTTGGTGGCGTTACACCGCCAAAGCCTGCCATTTTCAATTAAAAATCAATGTGTTTTATTTCAAATGGAAATAAGGTTTTCTATGTTAGACTCACTCAAAAAATACAAAAAAATCATAAATAACCATTTGATGCCCTCATACTTATTTATCTGTCTTTTTGTCATACCAAATACCTATGCCCAAGACGGGAAAGATTACTATTTTCCCTCCTCTTTAATTTCTGTTGATGCAGAGCATATTGCTGACTTAAGCACGTTTGAAAATCAAGGTTCACAATTGCCAGGAACCTATGATGTTGATGTTTATTTAAATGGTAATCTTAAATACAGAAGAAACATGACGTTTGTTAAAGAGCAGCACTGCCAAGAGCAACATACACATGTATCTACAACAACGGACCCTACAGGGTTGATGCCGTTGTTAACCAAACAAGACCTTACTGAACTGGGAGTGAATACGGAAACATCTGCATTCACTCAATCAGAGGATGATCAGTGCATTAATATCGCCCAACTGATCCCTAATGCGCATACCGAATTTGATTTCCCTAAAATGAAATTAAATATCAGTATTCCACAGATAGCATTAAGTCATATAGCCAAAGATGAAATTTCAACAAATCAATGGGATGACGGAATTAATGCATTATTTACCAGCTATACATTAGGCATTACAGATAACCAATATAAGCATGATTTCAGTAAAAACAGTTACTTAAACCTAAGGAATGGCATCAATATAGGTAGTTGGCGGTATCGAGACAACCGCACATGGACTCGCTATACAAGCAAACATAACCAAGAAAGCCACTGGCAATATCTGAACAGCTATGTCGAACGCGGGATTATTCCTTGGCGTAGTCGATTAGTTTTAGGGGATAGCACGACCAATAACACAGTCTTCGATTCACTGACTTTTCGCGGTGTGCAATTAAGAACTGACGAAAGCATGTATCCAGCAAGCCAACAAGGGTTTTCGCCTATTATTCGAGGTGTTGCAAACAGTAATGCCACCCTTGAGATTCGCCAAAATAATTATTTAATTTACCAAGCTAATGTCGCGCCGGGTGAATTTGCCATTACTGACTTAAATTCCTTGAACTCAAGCGGTGATTTGCAAGTCAGTATTCTTGAAGCTAACGGTGATATTCAATCCTTTATTGTGCCCTATGCCTCTGTCCCAGTGCTATTACGAGAAGGTCGAATGAGCTATAGCCTAACCGCCGGTGAATTTCGCTCTGATAACAGCCATTATGATACAACCCAATTTGGCGAAACTACGCTTATCTGGGGAGCATCTTCCTTAACCACACTTTATGGCGGCATTCAGTATGCCCAAAACTACTTGTCCGGTGCGATCGGCACGGGCTTTAACTTAGGCACATGGGGGGCATTTTCAGCTGATATTACCCATGCAAATAGCCAATTAACCGATGGAAGCCGCTATCAAGGGCAATCATTACGATTTCTCTACGCACGCGCATTCCCTGAAACGGGTACAAATATTCAATTAACCGGATATCGATATTCAACTCGGGGTTATTACACCTTACAAGAAACGTCACTGAATCGAATGTCCGGTTGGTTATCCCAGAATGAAAGTGTTGATTCCGATGGGGAACTTAAAACCAACAATACTGATTACTTTAATCTTTACAATAACAAGCGCGAAAGAATACAAACCAATATCTCACAAAAAATAACAGGCATTGGTTCTATTTATTTAACGGGAGTCCGCCAAAGTTTTTGGGAACAAAATGGCAGCTCTGTTTCCATACAATCAGGATTAAGTAGCCAAATTGGCGATATCAATTACACGCTCTCATATGGGCTAAATAAAAATATTGATCAGTACGATGTCAAAACGACAGATAGGAATATTTTCTTAACGGTTTCCATTCCGTTGCAAAAATGGTTACCTCAAGGAGTACCGCCGATGTATGCCTCTTATAGTGCTAACCATGATAACCAAGGAGAGTTAATCCAGCAAACTAGCCTAAGCGGAAGTTTCCTGCCACAACAAAACCTGAATTGGAACGTAGCTCAAGGTTATTCCTCAAGTAATGGAAATGACGGAAACCTCAACTTAGCGTATCAAGGTGGCTATGGAAATACACAAGTGGGTTATAGCTACGGCAAGGATTACCGCAAGATCTCAACGGGTCTTTCGGGCGCAGTGACTTTGCATTCTGACGGTGTCATTTTTAGCCAGCCTCTTGGTGAGACCAATATTCTGATTTCGGCACCGGGAGCCAGTGATATCCCCGTTGAGCACACGAGTGGCGTTAAGACGGATTGGTTCGGTTACACCATCAAACCTTACGCAACCCCATATCGTTTAAACCGCGTTGCATTAGACAGTAGCGAGTTAGATGAACAAACGGAAATTGAAAACAGCGTTCTAACAACGGTGCCCACTCGCGGCGCTATCGTCAAAGCAAATTTTGTCACTCGTCAAGGTGCTCGAGCACTGGTTCGCATTGTAAAAAATGGCAAAAATCTGCCTTTCGGTACCTTAATTTCAATTGGGCATCAAACATCCATTGTGAATGATGATGGTCAGGTTTATTTGTCTGGGCTAGAACCTTCAGGCGAACTCATCGCTAAGTGGGGACATGATGATGAAAATCAGTGCCGAGCCACCTATTCACTACTTCAAAATACAGATCAGCAATCAGTAGCAAAATTTAATATTTATTGTCAATGAAAATTTAATATTGTTTTTATATAGGACTAATTATGCATTTTTTTATAAAACGTTTGTTTCGAATAATAATTATTGCTTTATTTACTAATCAGTTAATATTTAATTTAGCCATAGCTGCTCAAGCAACAAGCACTGTTAATATAAAAGCTACTGTAGTTGCTTCGTGCACATTTGTAGCTCCTGAAACAGTCACGTTAGCAGATATACCTAGTAGTGAGTTTGTAAATAAAGTAACTGGAGATTACTTGAATAATTATTCAAAAAAATTTAATTTAGTATCTAATTGCACTGGAGCAGATAAGTATAAATATACACTTACGGCTATTGAAAGTGATGCGACATGTATCAAAACCAATACTAACTTTATGCGTTATTGTTTACGATTTGAAGATAAATATATCGATTTATCTTCAGGTTCTTTTAGTATAGAAAGAGCTAATTTTCAAGGTGATGACATTACAATAATAGAGGTCGTGCCACAAGTCGGGGCAACTAATATAGCACCTGTAGGTGAAGTGAGTGGACAAATCACAGTAAAAATTGAGCCCATATAATTTTGCATAAATGTATAAAACCGTTTAATATAAAAAACCAAATAGGATATTGACATGAAATTTAATTTAGACTTGCTTTCTAAGTATACTTTTTTCTTTTGTTTTTTTTTTCATCCAAAGATATACTCTGATACTATATTTTCAATTGGTAGCGAAACTACTATGAGCGGTGTTACCTTGCCTCACAAGAATAGTGCTATCACTAAAGATATTAAAGTGAGCTTTTTAGGATTAAGCAGACAAAGTCAAGTTACACTTTCATGTTGGCCAAGCTTTGATAGTATGGTAAGAAATTTCAATTCAGGTATATCCGCAACAACATCAGTAAATTTAAGCCCTGAAATTTCTATTGAAAATAGTAATGCAACCTTAGCTAATCCAGGAGACCACTCTATAATCGGTATTGTTAAGCTATATAGTACACGCGGGTTTGATAATATTTCAGTTGACGCATATTGTACAGCCATGCCCATTAATACTGAATATCCGTTTTCTCCCGAGGAAATAACATATAATATCTGGCATATTATTGGTAGTAGTAATGCATATGCTTATATTGAAACGCCTTCTTTAATTGATTTAGGGACGTGTAACCCACAATCGGCTATTAATCAAATAATACCAGTAACAGTTAATTCAAAAGGAAATGTAGGACTAATACCTAAAATTAGCCTTACCATATCATCCGATGATTTACCCGACGATTTTGGTATATTTATAGGTCAAACTAATTTTTTAAATAATGGATCATATGAAATGAAAGGAAAACCTGAAAACCTATTGATAGAAAGTGAAATTAAAGGATATTGCCCCAAAATAGCAGGGGAATATATTTGGAATGTAAAATATACTTACACGTATAATTAACACCACCTCCGCTCTTAAGGGCGGGGTTTTACCACATCACATATAGGATAATACTCATAAAATGTTTACTTGCATCTTCATGAAATACGATAAGAATACAGTCAGACAAGCTTTTTCATAAACATTAAGAGCCAAATCCAATTTTCCCCTTACTCCTTGTTAACTCTTGATATTATAGATCTCGATAAGAAATGTTGATTTTAAAATCAAATTCAAAATTTGCCTAACAGATTTTTTATTTTACGAGTTATCCGTATCATTTGTTGTTTATTCAAATTTTTTCAAGTATCAATCAATGTTGATTTTTTACGCCAAATAGCGTCTATAAGTCATTCATCCTTCCAATCCAGCAATAACTTTTTCTTTTGTTTATGAGCGTTCGCATTGTGCTACTGCACCGAATATATGAAACAATATAAGCGCATCATAAACCTCGTATTTTAATAGTCTAGCTCTAGCAATAATATGGAGAGCATAAAAAAGAGTGGGGTATCACTTTAATCAATTAGTATGATCGTTCTCGTATTGATTGTGGCAAAGGGGAAATCATGTCTGTCTATAAGGTCAAAGTGGAGTGTTTATTAACATGAAATTGATTGACTATATTGAAGCCGTTTATGGGTGTGATCGGGGAAATAAGGCGGCTTTTCTTAAGGCTAACCCCCGAATTTTACCTCAAGAACTCAGTCGTTGGTTAAAAGCGCAGCTCAAAATCAATCCCCTAACGGGGGAAATTTATAAACCCGTTTCACGAACCGTTAGCATTCCCGATAACGCCGTTTTACCGGGTGCGCTCTTATCTGATTGGGCTTGTTGCAAATAATAAATTAGCGCGTTTTTTGCTCAGAGTTCATTGGATGTTTCAGGCTAAAACTGTCTCCACATTGAATAATCGATTCATAAAGGCAGATCGCTCCCGCACCCGTAATTTAGCTTCGCCACGACGTAACCAGTCATCGAATTGACCTTTATTTAGTTTTCGCAACGTTTCAAATCCTTGGATCGTTGACCAAGCCCGCTTCGCCGATTTGAAACCGCCCGTGGCAACAATCAATTTTTTAATCGGGGCGTGATCCGATTCAATGCGGTTGTTGAGGGTTTTAATTTGCCGTTGTTTTACGTCAGCCCGGAGTTTCCCTTCTTTAATTAAGCGAGCTATGGCGTAACCGTAAGCTGCATGCTTATCGGTATTTAAGGTTTTTGGTTGCCGCTCGGAGCGATAAGGTTTTAATACGCGCTTGAGAAATGAATAGGCAGCATAACGGTTACGTTTGGGTGAAAAGTAAACATCCAGCGTATCTCCGTATTTATCTATTGCACGGTAAAGATAAAACCATTTTCCGTTCACTTTGACGTAAGTTTCATCGAGCTGCCAAGATGAAATGGCCCGAATGAATTGATATTTTTTGAGTTTTTTACGGAGAATGGGTGCATATTCAATAAACCAGCGATAAATCGTTGAACGGTGAACCGAAATCCCCCGTTCAGCCAGCATATCACTGACGTTGGCATAGCTTAAC
Source organism: Providencia sp. R33 (assembly GCF_019343475.1). NCBI lineage: Bacteria > Pseudomonadati > Pseudomonadota > Gammaproteobacteria > Enterobacterales > Morganellaceae > Providencia > Providencia sp. R33. The sequence goes on from NZ_CP072454.1 coordinate 39,806, forward strand.
GGTGTGGAGCCATACCAACGTAAGCACCAAAGGATGATCGTGGGAGCAAAATGTTTCCATTTAAACTCGTTTGATGGCATGAGTTTATCCTAAAGCGATGATTAATACCGTGAGTGTTTCTCATTTAGGTAATTTTTGCAACAAGCCCTTATTATGACCACCATAGCCAACAATACCGACGACAGACCTTATCCCAAGAAGAAATGATACGACGTTATGTCAGTCATATCCCTGCTCGCCATTTTAAGATGATCCGCTATTACGGTTTTTTAGCCAATCGCAAACGCGGCTGTTTATTACCTAAGGTGTATGATGCATTGGATATCATGTCCCCTAGCGTACCCGAAAAACCGGGCTTTGCGGCACTGATGAAAGGGTTTTTAAACACAGATCCGTACCAATGTATTTTATGTGGAAACCGACTGCGGTTTATAAGTGCGGAGAAAGGTATACACGCAGCCACTTTATTATCAGGGGACGTCTCAGAAAACGGAAAATAAAGCACGTTAAGCCCATTGCAGACGCTAGATATTGACGAGTACGTCGGGTTTTCTCTTGTTTGAGTTGCCTCTTGTGGTAAGATAGTAATCAATTACTATCTTACAAGGAGTGCTCGTGGACACCCATCCAAAGCATCTGCCGGCCGATGAACGTCGTGCCGTAACTGTCGAGTCCGTCGTGGCGCTTGCCGGTTCACAAAACCCAAGCGAGATAACCACTGCAGCTATCGCTAAACACATGAACTTGACCCAGGGTGCGCTGTTTCGGCACTTCCCGAACAAGGAAGCCATTTGGCAGGCGGTCATGGAGTGGGTAGCAGAGCGCCTATTAGCCAGAATCGATCGATCCGCACAAGGAATCGAGTCGCCCTTGGCAGCCATGGAGGCGATGTTCATGAGTCATATCGAATTCGTAGCTGAGCACCCAGGCGTGCCAAGAATGATGTTTGGTGAGCTTCAGCGTGCCGAATCGACACCGGCCAAGCGCATGGTGCAAACCTTGATTCAGCGCTACGGCGAACGTTTGCATCGTCTCATCGAGAAAGGCAAGGCCAGCGGCGAGTTGTCTCCCTCGCTTGACAACGAGGCGGCGGCAACGCTGTTCATTGGCACGATCCAGGGCTTGGTCATGCAATCGCTGTTGGCGGGTGATGTGGGACGTATGCACCGCGATGCGCCGCGCGTCTTTGCAATTTATCGGCGTGGCATAAGGAGTGCGCAATGAAAAAGTTACCCTTGCAAGGCCGCACCCTGGCACTGCTTGCCGTCATCATTCCTTTGCTGGTGCTTTTTATTTATGTCGGTCTGCGATCAGGGCCGCTCGCCCCGGTCGCTGTGACGGTGGCAAGCGTGGAATCAAGGGCTATCACACCGGCGCTGTTCGGCATCGGCACGGTGGAGGCGCGCTACACCTACAAGATCGGGCCGACGTTTGCCGGGCGCGTCAAACGCCTGGAGGTGCATGTAGGCGACCAGGTCAAGGCCGGACAGGTGCTCGGCGAGATGGAGCCGGTCGACCTTGATGATCGGGTGCGCTCACAGGAGTCTGTATTCAAGCGGGCGGAAGCGGCTTTGCGCGAGGCAGAAGCCCGGCAAGCCTACGCGCAAACCCAGGCGCGCCGCTATGAGCAATTGTTTGCGGTGCGCTCGACCAGCGAGGAAATCGTCACCACCAAGCGGCAGGAACTGCAGATCGCCGATGCCGCCCTATCCGCCGCTCGGGAAGATATTGCCCGGGCACGCTCCGACCGCGAAGCACTCGTCGCGCAGCGGAGCAATCTGCGCCTGATCGCGCCGGTCGACGGTGTAGTCGCCGTGCGCGATGCCGATCCCGGCACGACCATCGTCGCGGGCCAGGCCGTGGTGGAAGTGATCGACCCCAAGAGTTTGTGGATCAATGTGCGCTTCGACCAGATCAGCGCATCGGGGCTGGCTGGGGGGCTGCCGGCTCATATCGTCCTGCGTTCGCGTGGTGGCCAGACCTTGAAAGGTCGCGTGCTGCGGGTGGAACCCAAGGCCGACGCGGTAACCGAGGAAACGCTTGCCAAGGTGACATTCGATAACAAACCAGAACCTTTGCCACCAGTGGGTGAACTGGCCGAAGTCACGGTTGACTTGCCGGCGCTCCCGGCCGCTCCACTGATCCCCAACGCTGCCGTCCAGCGTGAGGGCGACAAAGTCGGTGTCTGGCAAATCGTGGATGGTGATCTGCATTTCTCCCCGGTCAAGCTCGGCACTTCCGACCTCAATGGTTACGTGCAGGTGCGCGAAGGGCTCAAGAATGGGGACCAGGTTGTGACCTATAGCGAAAAGGCACTGACGGCGCGCAGCCGCATCCATGTGGTCGAGCATATCCCGGGAGTTTCACGATGATCAGCCTGGCCGGCCGCGACATTCTCCATGCCTGGGGGAAATTCGTCTTCACCGGCATCGGTCTGGGTCTGCTGATCGGCGTCACCCTAGTCATGGCTGGGGTGTACCGAGGCATGGTGGACGACGGCAAGGCGTTGCTCGACAACAGTGGCGCTGACCTTTGGGTGGTGCAAAAGGATACTCTGGGTCCTTATGCGGAGTCGTCCAGCCTCAACGATGACGTGTATCGCGCCATTCTCGCCATGCCGGGAGTCTCACAGGCAGCGAACGCGACCTACCTGACCATGCAGGTACGCAAGGGCGAGAGTGATGTACGCACCATGGTGGTCGGCATCGCGCCCGGTGCGTTGGGGGCTACACCCGGATGGCCTCCTTATCTCGTCGCTGGACGCCAGATCACGCGCGGTCACTACGAGGCTGTGGCCGACATCGCCACCGGCTTCAAACTGGGAGATCGTCTTGCCATTCGCCGCAATCATTACACCGTCGTGGGGCTGACACGGCGCATGGTGTCGTCCAGCGGCGACCCGATGGTATTCATTCCGCTCAAAGATGCCCAGGAGGCCCAGTTCCTCAAGGACAACGATGCCATCTGGCAAAGCCGGCGTCGCACCGAAGCCAACCCGGTCTTCAATCGACCCGGTGATCCAGGTTTGCTGGATGCCGTGATTGCTTCACAGAGCAGCAACGCGTTCGTCAATGCCGTGCTGGTCACTCTGAAACCTGGTCATGCGCCGGACGAGGTTGCCGAATCCATCCAGCGCTGGAAGCGTTTGACGGTCTACACCCGGGCACAGATGGAAGACATCCTCGTCGGCAAGCTGATCGCCACCTCGGCCAAGCAGATCGGCATGTTCCTTGTGATTCTGGCCATCGTTAGCGCGGCCATCGTTGCCTTCATCATCTATTCGCTGACGATGGACAAAATCCGTGAGATCGCGGTGTTGAAGCTCATCGGCACACGCAACCGAACCATCGCCGCGATGATCATGCAGCAGGCGCTCGCCCTGGGCGTGATTGGCTTCGTGGTCGGCAAGATCACAGCCACCTTTTCAGCACCGGCTTTTCCAAAATATGTCCTGCTCACGCCAATGGATTCTGTCGCCGGTTTTTTTGCCGTGCTCGTGATCTGCGTTCTAGCTAGCCTCGTCGCCATTCGCATAGCACTCAAGGTCGATCCGGCCGAAGCCATTGGAGGTTGAGATGAGTGGCAAAGGGATACACATCGAAAGTTTAAGCAAGCGGTATGGCGATGGTGACACCGCTGTCTTTGCCTTGAGAGACGTGAATATGCATGTTGCGCCTGGTGAAGTGGTGGGACTGATCGGCCCTTCCGGGTCCGGCAAGAGCACGCTGCTCAAGTGTCTGGGTGCGGTGATCGAACCGACCGCCGGTCGCATGACGCTGGGCGATGAAGTGATCTACGCCGATGGCTGGAAAGTCCGCGACCTGCGCGCCTTACGGCGTGACAAGATTGGTTTCGTTTTCCAGGCGCCGTACCTGATTCCGTTTCTCGATGTCACCGACAACGTGGCGCTGCTGCCGATGCTTGCAGGCGTCGCGAATGGAGAGTCGCGCGCGAAGGCACTGGAATTGCTCACAGCGCTTGATGTGCAACACCGAGCTCGCGCAATGCCCTCGCAACTCTCCGGTGGCGAGCAGCAACGGGTCGCCATCGCGCGCGGACTGGTCAATCGTCCGCCGGTGATCCTGGCCGATGAACCCACTGCGCCGCTGGATTCCGAGCGCGCCATGGCTGTAATCCGCATCCTCAACGACATGGCCCGGAAGTTCGAGACCGCCATCATCGTCGTCACCCATGACGAAAAGATCATCCCCACATTCAAGCGCATCTACCACATCCGCGACGGCGTGACCCATGAGGAAGCTGGCGAAGGGCGGGAGTTCGAATGAGAGAACGATTGAATTACAGGAGAATTTCATGACCCACCGCAAACACAGCCACGCATTTGGAACTATCACCCTGACCGTTACGGCCTGCCTGCTTTTATGGGGTTTTCAGTTGCCAGCTTGGGCTGGTGACGCTACCCAGGTTGAGCCACTGGCGCTACGCAAGATCATGCAGGAACTCGGGCGCAACATGCAGGCTATTACCGGTGCGATTTCGCAGGAGGAATGGGTTCAGGTCGTTCAGCTCGCCCCAAAAGTTGCTGCACACCCCGAGCCACCGCTTACTGAAAAAATGCGCATCCTTGCTTACCTCGGCGCTGATGCGACCAAGTTCAGAAACTTTGACGCGCAGACTCACGAGGCGGCGCTGGCCATGAAGCTGGCTGCTGCGAGCAGCGACGGCAAGGCGGTGATCCAATCATTCGCCCACGTGCAGGAAAGCTGCTTGGGCTGCCACCAAGCTTTCCGTAAACCTTTCGTGGAGCATTTTTATGGAGCACGCTAAAACATGCCAGCGCCCCATCAGTCTCGAAAGACGGCTTGCGGCAACTTACCTGATAGCTGGTCTGGTCACCGCCGGTCTGGCCGGCTGTGCCGCCGGCCCTGATTTTCAGCGTCCCACCGCACCCGATGTGGCTCGCTACACTGCAACACCGGTAGCTGATAGAACCGTGTCCGCTCCCACGCAGTTCGGCGAAACACAACGTCTAGTCGAAGGGCTTCCGATCGAAACGCAATGGTGGCAAAGCTTGGGTTCATCCGCACTCGACGGACTGATAAACGAAGCTTTCCATGTCAGCCCGACGCTGGCGAGCATCAGCGCCAATTTGCGACAGGCGCAGGAGCTTCTTGCCGCACAGGCGGGCTCGACGCAATATCCACAGGTAGATGTCGCACTGGGATCTCAGCGCCAGCAAATGAGTCCCAGTAGCCAAGGGTTGAGCGGAGACGCACGTCAATTCAGCCTCTACAACGCCAGCGTTGGCGTGCATTACAACCTCGATCTGGCTGGCGGCAACCGGCGCGCACTCGAAGCCTTGGCTGCTCGCGCCGACTACCGTCGCTTCGAACTGAATGCTGCGCGCCTGGCCCTTGCCGGCAACATAGCAACCGCTGCCATTACCCGAGCACGCCTCGCCGCGCAACTAGAAGCCACTACTGCCATTTTGCGCGTGCAGGATGAGCAACTGCGCCTAGCCCATGAACGCGTGCGTATCGGTCAGGCCTCACCTGATGAAGCGTTGAGCCTACAAGCTCAGGCGGAGCAAACGCGGGCAGAACTGCCTGCGCTGCGTAAACAACTGCAACAAACCGAACATCTACTGGCGGTGCTAGCCGGTCGTGCCCCAGGCACGGGTGGCATCCCGGCCTTCACTCTGGCCGATTTCACTCTACCCGTCGAGATGCCGCTCGTCGTGCCCTCAGAACTGGTGCGCCGCCGACCGGATATCCAGGCGTCAGAGGCGCTGTTGCATGCGGCCAATGCAGACTATGGTGTGGCTGTCGCCAAGCTCTACCCACAGATCAACCTGAGCGCCAACCTTGGTTCTCAGGCGCTGACCACCGGTGCCCTGTTCGGTGGTGGCTCGGCAGTGTGGGGCCTGGTTGCGCAGCTCACCCAGCCTCTTTTTAATCCAGGGCTACCCGCAGAAAAAAGAGCGGCGCTCGCCGCTTTTGATGCCGCCGTAGCCAATTACCAGAGCGTCGTATTGGAGTCTTTGCGTAACGTCGCCGACACCCTGCGCGCGGTGGAAAGCGATGCACAAACTTTGACTGCCCTCGCTGCCGCTGATATGGCTGCACAGGCCTCCTTGCAGTCGGTCGAGCGGCAATACCGGCTGGGCGCGGCCAGCTACCTGCAACTGCTCATCGCGCAGCAACAGACACAGTCAATCCGGATCAATATGATTGCGGTCCAGGCACAACGCCTAGTCGATAGTGTTGCTTTATATCAGGCCCTGGGAGGTGGTGTCAGTTAAGACTATGCCCTAACCTGATGTCAGATGTTGAGCACAAACAACGTCAGAGTAGAGTGTGAATTTATATTTATTGACACATTCAGCCAAGGGTAATAGATTTCATCCTGACATTTTTACCTTTGGAGGCATCTTGCAAGGTCAACGTATCGGCTACGTCCGCGTCAGCAGCTTCGACCAGAATCCTGATCGACAACTGGAACAAATAGAAGTCGGCAAGGTATTCACCGATAAGGCTTCAGGCAAGGACACACAACGTCCCGAACTTGAAAGGCTGCTGGCCTTCGTCCGCGAGGGCGACACCGTGGTGGTGCATAGCATGGACAGGTTGGCACGCAACCTTGATGACCTGCGCCGCATCGTCCAAGGGCTGACACAACGGGGCGTGCGCATGGAGTTCGTCAAAGAAGGGCTGACGTTCACCGGCGAGGACTCACCGATGGCCAATCTGATGCTGTCGGTCATGGGAGCCTTTGCTGAGTTCGAGCGCGCCCTGATCCGCGAACGTCAGCGCGAGGGAATCGTGCTGGCCAAGCAGCGCGGTGCCTACCGGGGACGAAAGAAATCGCTGAACAGCGAACAAATTGCCGAGTTGAAACGGCGAGTTGCGGCAGGCGACCAAAAAACCTTGGTGGCCCGTGACTTCGGCATCAGCCGCGAAACCTTGTACCAGTACCTGCGGGAAGACTGACCATGCCACGCCGCTCAATCCTGTCCGCCACCGAGCGCGAAAGTCTGCTGGCACTGCCAGATGCCAAAGACGAACTGATACGGCACTACACGTTCAACGAAACCGACCTGTCGGTGATCCGTCAGCGTCGCGGCGCCGCGAATCGATTGGGCTTCGCCGTGCAGCTTTGCTACTTGCGATTCCCTGGCATCTTCTTGGGCGTCGATGAACCTCCATTTCCGCCCCTGCTGCGCATGGTGGCCGCACAACTCAAGGTGCCGGTGGAAAGCTGGAACGATTACGGCCAGCGCGAGCAGACACGGCGGGAGCACTTGGTCGAGCTGCAAACGGTGTTTGGATTCAAGCCCTTCACCATGAGTCACTACCGGCAAGCCGTGCATACATTGACCGAACTGGCCTTGCAAACAGACAAAGGCATTGTGCTGGCCAGCACCCTTGTTGAAAACCTGCGGCGGCAGAGCATCATCCTACCCGCCATGAATGCCATCGAGCGCGCAAGCGCCGAGGCCATTACCCGTGCCAACCGGAGCATCCATGCGGCATTGGCCGATTTCTTGATACCTGTCCATCGCCAGCGCCTGGACGAACTGCTCAAGCGCAAGGATGGTAGCAAAATGACGTGGCTAGCGTGGCTGCGCCAATCGCCCGCCAAGCCGAACTCGCGCCACATGCTTGAACACATCGAACGCCTCAAAGCCTGGCAGGCGCTTGACCTACCTGCTGGCATCGAACGGCAGGTACACCAAAACCGCTTGCTCAAGATCGCCCGCGAGGGCGGCCAGATGACGCCCGCCGACCTGGCCAAGTTCGAGTCGCAGCGGCGTTACGCCACCTTGGTAGCATTGGCCATCGAGGGCATGGCCACCGTCACTGATGAAATCATCGACCTTCACGACCGCATCATCGGCAAGCTGTTCAATGCGGCCAAGAACAAGCATCAACAGCAGTTCCAGGCTTCCGGCAAGGCGATCAACGACAAGGTGCGGATGTATGGGCGCATCGGTCAGGCGCTGATTGAAGCCAAACAAAGCGGCGGCGATCCGTTCGCCGCCATCGAAGCGGTCATGCCGTGGGACACCTTCGCCGCCAGCGTCACCGAGGCGCAAACGCTGGCGCGGCCTGCCGATTTTGATTTCCTGCACCATATCGGCGAGAGTTACGCCACGCTGCGCCGCTATGCGCCGCAGTTCCTGGACGTGCTCAAACTGCGCGCCGCGCCCACCGCCAAGGGTGTGCTCGATGCCATCGACGTGCTGCGCGGCATGAACAGCGACAGCGCGCGCAAGGTGCCCGCCGATGCGCCAACCGCATTCATCAAGCCGCGCTGGGCAAAGCTGGTTCTGACCGACGAGGGTATTGACCGGCGTTACTACGAGTTATGCGCCCTGTCGGAGCTGAAGAACGCACTGCGCTCTGGTGATGTTTGGGTGCAGGGTTCGCGCCAGTTCAAGGACTTCGACGAATACCTGGTGCCGATCGAGAAGTTCGCCACCCTGAAGCTGGCCAGCGAATTGCCACTGGCCGTGGCCACCGACTGCGACCAATATCTGCATGACCGACTGGAATTATTGGAGGCGCAACTCGCCACAGTCAACCGCATGGCGGCGACCAACGACTTACCGGATGCCATCATCACCACTGCATCGGGCCTGAAGATCACGCCGCTGGACGCAGCGGTGCCAGACGCCGCGCAAGCCTTGATTGACCAGTCGGCGATGTTGCTGCCGCACCTCAAGATCACCGAGTTGCTGATGGAGGTCGATGAATGGACGGGCTTCACGCGCCACTTCACACACCTGAAGACCGGCGACATGGCCAAGGACAAAACCTTGCTGATGACGACGATTCTGGCTGATGGTATCAATCTTGGGCTCACCAAGATGGCCGAGTCCTGCCCTGGCGCCACCTACGCCAAGCTGTCTTGGCTGCAAGCCTGGCACGTTCGCGACGAAACCTATTCGACGGCGCTGGCCGAGCTGGTGAACGCACAGTTTCGACAACCCTTCGCCGGAAACTGGGGCGACGGCACCACGTCATCGTCGGACGGCCAGAACTTCCGAACCGGCAGCAAGGCAGAGAGCACCGGGCATATCAATCCGAAGTATGGAAGTAGCCCTGGGCGGACGTTCTATACCCATATCTCCGACCAATACGCGCCCTTCAGCGCCAAGGTGGTCAACGTCGGCTTGCGCGACTCGACCTATGTGCTCGATGGCCTGCTGTACCACGAGTCTGACTTGCGTATCGAGGAACACTACACCGACACGGCGGGCTTCACCGATCATGTGTTCGGCCTGATGCACTTTCTGGGATTCCGGTTCGCGCCGCGCATCCGCGACCTGGGCGACACCAAGCTGTTCATTCCCAAGGGCGATACTGCCTACGATGCACTCAAGCCGATGATTAGCAGCGACAGGCTGAACATCAAGGCTATTCGCGCTCATTGGGATGAAATCCTACGGCTGGCCACTTCGATCAAGCAGGGCACGGTGACGGCCTCGCTGATGCTGCGCAAGCTCGGCAGCTATCCGCGCCAAAACGGCTTGGCCGTCGCCCTGCGCGAGCTGGGGCGCATCGAGCGCACGCTGTTCATTCTGGATTGGCTGCAAAGCGTGGAGCTGCGCCGCCGCGTCCATGCGGGGCTGAATAAGGGCGAGGCGCGCAACGCGCTGGCCAGGGCGGTCTTCTTCTACCGATTGGGTGAAATCCGCGACCGCAGTTTTGAGCAGCAGCGCTACCGGGCCAGCGGCCTCAATCTGGTGACGGCGGCCATCGTGTTGTGGAACACGGTCTATCTGGAGCGTGCCACCAGTGCTTTGCGTGCCCACGGCAAGGCGCTGGACGACACGTTGCTGCAATATCTGTCACCGCTGGGGTGGGAGCATATCAACCTGACCGGCGATTACCTATGGCGCAGCAGTGCCAAGGTCGGTGCGGGGAAGTTCAGGCCATTGCGACCGCTGCCACCGGCTTAGCGTGCTTTATTTTCCGTTTTCTGAGACGACCCCTTAATCAACTTTTTCGCTGTGCCACGCGTGCCATGCTCAAACATGCCAAGCGTCTTGGGCTCGAAATTGGCATTTTTTGTGCGCTACATACTTATGGTCGCCAGCTCAATCAACATCCGCACATTCATTTGTCGGTGACCCGAGGCGGTCTCACGCAATATGACACCTGGAAACCCATTTTCTTTAAAAAGAAAGACGTCGAAAAGGTCTGGCGCAGTGCCGTCATTCGGCTCCTTCGAGACAGCTATTTTCAGTTACAACCCAATAAATTGCCTGGCTTTGGGCATATTCGAGATTACCCAACGTGGTGTCGTTACCTCAATGCCCAGTTTCAGCGTTATTGGAAAATCCATTTTGCTAAAAAGACTCGAGGCGCTTGGCACGATGTGAAATATCTGGGCCGATACCTAAAACGTCCTCCCATCTCAGCGTCTCAGTTGAAACACTACAGCGGGGGCACCGTGGTTCATCATTACTATGACCACCACAGCCAACAATATCGACGACAGACCTTATCCCAAGAAGAAATGATACGACGTTATGTCAGTCATATCCCTGCGCGGCATTTTAAGATGATCCGCTATTACGGTTTTTTAGCCAATCGCAAACGTGGGCGCTTATTACCTAAAGTGTATGATGCGCTGGATATAACACATCCTAACGTGCCTGAAAAACCGGGGTTTGCGACCCTTATCAAAGGTTTTTTAAACACAGATCCCTATCAATGTATTTTATGTGGAAACCGACTGCGGTTTATGAGTGCGGAAAAAGGCATACATGCAGTCACTTTATTATCAGAAAGACGAGATAAAATGGCTAAAAAACGATGGTTACAAACCGCAGCCTAGGATCAGTGTGCCTATAATTAGGCTTTTAGGTCATAATTAAAACTAATTACTGTTCTCATGGTTAATCAACGAATAAACGATCAGAATTTAATAGAAATATAGCACTCAAAACCCTCGATTCATGCGTCACTCCATTCATTGAGATTCCTAACCATCAAGATAGATTACACCGTTGATACATAGCCATATAAATATGCTAGACCATTAGATAGTCTCATTACCGGAGAATATTCTGAATGGGATTAAGTCTATTTGATTTAAACATAAACAATGAATTATCTCTTTAACGTGTTTTTTACATCATTGGCTCCAGATTTAGCACTGCACTTAGGAGCAATATTTGTTTTTTGTCTCAATAGATGCGATTACCACTAATTCTATTTGCCCGAAGGGCTGTAGACGGCAAATAATGTTACAAAGAAAGTTTAAGGTCAGGGCCGTCGAGACCCGCGTGAGCGGTTACAATGTGTTTAATGCCCCAATCCGCCCCCTGCCCTGGTTAAGCATAATAAAATTAAAACCGTAAAATTGTTTTTTGACCCTTTGAAAAACGCAGTGAGACGGGCAAGAGGCGTAGCCTCGATGAACGGCTGTAGCTGCGCGTTAAGGTGGCCAGCGGCCAGCTTTACGGGGGCAATGGCACCTTGCTGAAACTTTGTTTGAGCGGCAGCCATTTATGGCTTGTTAGCGAAGGCGTTATTGTTTTTATCTCTTTAGAGAGTGCGGCTTGAAAAAACAGAGCCGCATCTCCTTATTTATAAGGTCGTTTAGTTCAGAAGCTAAAAACGAATTTAACCATAAAAATTAGATAGTATTCGAAGTTAATTGAAGCAAACAAAATCATTCGAAGTTAGTCGATTAAATAAAGAACGAAAATGTTCGTGAGTACATCAGCTTGAAGAATTGAGGTGTTGATATAGTCATGCCGCCGCTCAAAAAACAGGCTGTTTAGATTTGGGTCAAACGAAACCACCGCCAGTCAAGGCGGTAAATTTAAGGGGATGAATTAGGAGTCGGGTAAGTGGTTAATATAATACAGGTAAATAGCTTGCCCTTGTATACTCGGATATAAGGCTTTCATTTCACGCTCAAACGCCATAACAGCCGCTAAAGGTTGTGTCACCTTCCAAGCTTCAAAACGGCGCCATGCAGTATGCTCAGGACTTTCTGGCGCTTCAAGGCTTTTGGCTAACGCTTTCTTTTCCTTCAGGGCCTTAGCAAGATGTTTCTTTTCTTGCTTGAGCGCTTCATCTTTCCCAATCACTAACGTTTTGAGTTTATCGAGCAGGTTACGAAGTTTATGCTTATCATCGAGTGATGCGACATTCGCGCGTGCGAGTCGCAGTACGTGCTGTGCGTACCGTTTTTGGTAACTCTCCTTTAACCCCTTCTTTTCCATCCAGCGATTAAAACTGGCCACGACTTCCCGCAGTTCCTGTTTGGAAAAACCCAGTCCATGAAAAAACTCCGGTCGTATCCAGATACGCATCGCTTTGTATTGTTTCGCTTCGATATCAAAATCGCGGTCAACAATAATGAGGTTAGCTTGCTCCCAGTCGCGTAGCGCGTGCAGTATTGGGTCATAACTTTTACGGCCACTGTCATAACGGTATAACTGGCCACAGAGCTCGGCCAATTTTTCCACGGAGCACATCACTTCAAACAGCGCGTCACTTTCAGGGTTATAATCCGCATAAGCAATCATGGCCATCGCGAGTGCATCAAACGTTTCTCGACGCTCTGAGCGCACCGATATCCGCTGCTTTCGGCTATAACGCAGCTGGTAAATATGGGGGTTTCGGTTCCAATCGTGACGTTTTAAGGCTGCTGCAAAACGGCGCACGGGGACCAATTGGGGGAGTTTACCCAAAAATTTAGGTACATAGTGGCGATGAATTTTCCCTAAAGAACAAGGAGGTAATGTGATTGTTTGGGTATTATCCATCCCTCCTGCCCCTTATGTTGCACAGAAGGAGTTGAATTTTTTTGCGCATAATTCTATACTCCCCGTAAGGAAAACAACAATCTTCCTAACAGAATTTCAATATGGCCCCTAGAAGTCTTTCCGTCAGCCAAGATAGAGAAGATTTTCGGGGGTTTCTGTTTTCAGAGGGAGATAACAATTCGCACCCACCTCTGATACCACCTTTAGTGTGGTAACGTGATCAAATGTCTTTTATACAATACACAACCTCATTTTTTTTCAAAAAAATCATTAATAAGAGATGTAATCGCTTTATCCAGTTGTTCCTGCAGTGGTTTCGGTACTCGGTTAAACTCATAGCTGAATCCACGATCTTTAATTCGTTTTCGAGCATATGTGTTCTTATCATCGAATGACCATAACGCAGTGACACTGACGGCATCTTGCTTTTTATTAGAAGCAAAATGGTCCGTAATATCTTTGAGTACCGTTAAAATAACGCGTTTTAATTCATCTGATGCAATTTTTTGATTTTCAATTAACTCATTGATTTTATTATTAACAGTCAAAATAATTGGATGATGGTCTAAATGTTTAGAATGGATCAACGATTCTATTTTTAATAAAAATTTATAATCAGAATAAGAAAGCTCAGCTTGGACCGGAAACAATGAAACAAGGTATTCTGGTACAGAAGCCGCCTGAATTGCCCGTGTCACTTTTGCTGTTGATAGCTTTTCATATAGCGCAATTTCTTTCTGAGACATTCCTTTATCACGTAATTGTAATAAACGTAGACCAATTTCTCTTAAATTGTGCTCTTTTGCTGTTTGAATTTCTGTTGCTAATTGCCTTGCATCCTCATTACTGATTTCGGAATCTGTAACTAAAATATTCAACCCAACATGACATAGCAGCGCGGCAGCACGACGTCGAGAACCATCAAGAATTTCAATTTTCCCTGCATTGCGATAGCCTATTGCAGGAAAAAATTGTTGTAATTTGATTGTCCGAGTAATGTCAATGAGTGAGTCTGGCGTCAATGCGTTTTGATCTCGACCATTAACTAAAAAGCGCACAAATGTTTTTTCTGCTAACTCATCAGCAGAAACATGTTCTAAATAAAAAATAGCCGATTTCCCAGATTTAAGTACAAATCGTTGAGAATATCGTTCTTGTTCATTTGAGGCTTGCACTGTAGGTGTCGCGCTTAACATTCTTCCAATCGTTTTTCTTTTAGCTTGCATAATAACCTCGGTTCATGCGAATGAATTCAACCCGATCAAATACAGCTTTTGCAAAATCCTCAGCAGCAATTTTTGCATTTTTTAGTGCTTCAGAACTCCCGATATATGTCGCAGGATTTGCTGAAATGACCGTATCAAACGATTCACCACAACGTTCAAAACCATCTAAACGAGGTAACGCAACATCTAACATATCTCCGCCAAAAATTTCTTTGGCTAAGCTATGGCATAATTTATGGTCTGTTTTGTTTACTAATTTTGACATAAAACCAATGTTACTAATTAAATTGACCTTTTCACCTGTAGATTCAATCAATTCAATTAGTTCAGGTAATCGTGTGAGGTATTTTAACGTCGAATGAAAGTCGACCTGTGCCGGCGGAACAGGAGTCATTAAAATATCTGCAGCGGCGATAGCATTAGATAAGAAAGCATCAAGGTGTGGACCACTATCAATAAAAATGAAGTCATAATCATTTTTCAATTTATGGATAATGTTATCTCGTAAAACCGTAAAGAAATTTTGCCCTGGTAAGTGTTCAGCACATAACAGTTCCCATTGGGATGCAATAAATGCATCTTCAATAGATGCAGGGATGACATCGACTCCTTGAACTACAGAAGACAAAACAAACTCAGTTAGCAATTCTTCGCGGGTCACATTTTGCAACATAGCTTGAGCCGCTGTCGTTTCAATCGAGCCAATAGATTGTTTATGATCTAAAAACATCGTTGCTGACGACTGAGGATCCAGATCAATCACTAGAATACGAAGATCCTCGGAAATTAAATGAGGATGGGTACGCAACGCATGAGCCAATGAAACGGTGCTCACAGTCTTTGAAACGCCCCCTTTTAAGTTGCCAATAAAAAAGGTGAAAGCCTCATTATAACGATCTCGATACTTTGGAACCCCACGATGGTGGTAGATATCAATAATATTTTGGATCGTCATGGCATATTTTTGCGATGAACCCGCTTGGCGTTTTTCGAATTGATACCCTTGCGCTTCCATTTCATTGACTGCATAGTCAACACTCGCGCGCGTTAATTTGGGTAATTTAGCCACTGCAGCTTTAGAATAAACCTGGTAATACGACGTCTCATTGAGCTCTTCTTTTTGGGATTGAATTTGGGTCGTCAACGACTGTAATAATCGCACAGCACGACTGGCAATTTTATCAAACTGATTATTTAGACTAACCACGCCATCTTCTCCCGTATGCAGCTTTATGAACTAAAGCTAATAATCTTACATAAAGGCATAGATGTAAACACTCTAATGTGTTTTTTTTCTCCTTTCGCAAATACATATCATAACACACTGATAAATAACGATTATTTTCTGTTTGTTGATTTGGATTTCATAGTGAAATCTCCATAATACAATTAATATTTATTCATTATTAAATTTTTTATATTTCAATATAAAATTTGAATACCATTAAAAATGAAATTTAATTATTGAATGAATTTAAAATCAATTAAAATTTAATCATATAATTTAATTTTTCGTTAAATTACTACTAGGAATGAAAAGAGTCTTTAAATGTAATTTTTAAGATATTTGCACCAATCATAAAACAAACATAACCAATTGATAATAAAAGATTTTATGATTGTATCTAAAGCTAATTTCATAGTGAAATCACCATGTTAAGATTTATCCTACACATATTATGGTTGCATTTTGTCTTGATCACCATCTTTCACAAAAATCGTTTTTTATCGAAAAGAAATATCAAAATGCATCATGGCATCAAGGGTAAAAATCTTTGTGTAAATGTCGGTTGAGCTGGCTTTTTTATGCCCCAAGTAGGCTTGAATAACCTTGAGGGGAACACCATTAAAAATCAAGTGCATCGCAAAACTGTGCCGAAAGGTATGACACGTGATGGGATCAACAACAAAAGCAGTGCCATTTTGCGTGGCAAGCTCAACCGCAGTCCGCAACCAATTTCGAACGGTGTTATCACTTTGTATCGGCCAAATTTGTGTCTGGTTTTTATACCGCATAGTCACAAAGTAGCTTTTCATTTGCTGAACATAATGACGGTCAAAAAGCGGAACAGCACGCTTTGTGATGGTCGGGGTTTTAACGAGTTCATCTCGTTTTGACGACTGTCGTTGTTTCAAGGTTTTCAAGACTACAAACGGCGTTTCAGCATCAAGATAAAAATCACCTTTCGTCAGTGCAAGAACCTCCTTGATGCGTGCACCGGTGTTCCACAATGTATCTATCAAAGTCCGCTGATGCAGATCAGGAATATAGTGCAATAATTGATTCACTTCTGGCGAAAGCAAATATTTTGGGCAATCTAATTCCGCGGCAATGGCGAGACTGCGCAATTGACGCGCTCGCTCTAAATGCCCTTCGGACAAAAGTGCCTGAGATTGACGACGCACAATCGCCCTCGCCGTTTCATTCTCTACCGGAAAAAAAACTGCCATAACATTCACCTCTACTGATTATATCTTATCAATACTATTTCAATACCTAACTATTATGTTAGTGATCATCAATAAGGTTATCGTCATTCCCCATTCTCTGACTCTGAGTCGAAAATAGAAGAGAGCGGCAACCTAAAAGGATCCTCATTTCGATCCTTTACTTTCGGTATTACGTTATTTTTTCCTTTATACCGCAATTAATTATTTCAATAATATACGGTAATAGTCAGTAACTCACAATATATAGGCCATATCCTTGATGTGATCACACAAGATAGGCGAAAATAAGATTGGCCTCTCTATTGCGGAAAATGACGCTAAAGCGCAATAATAAAAAACAAGAAGAATTGGTCAAAAAATAGGCTTCACAAAACTAATTAAGAGAGGATTTCTAACCAGTTCTAATGTAATCCATTAAATAATGGTGAAAATGGCTTAAAATCGATTATAGGAAGATTTAGCTACGTAAGACTTCTTTTGAAGAAAATGAGGTATGAACGAGTAAAGAACCTGAACGCAACTAAAGAAAAAGACCTGTTGTGGGAATTGACTGGGAAATAACAATGGATATCACTACCGAGGATTCACCGCCGACGTAAAAATCGCAATCAATGGGTTGAGATCCAAATAGACGCCAGCAATATTTGCATCTACCCAGTGCTGTTGGGAAATGGCTGGCCACTGTATTTCATAGCCTAAAACAAAAAGCATTTCTTCAAAAAAAGACGCAATGTTCGCCCATTTCCTTCTCGAAAAGGATGAGCTAGATTAAGCTCACAGAATAAATAAGCTAAATCTTTAATTAAATCAGTAAGATTTGAATGGCACTCTAAGTTTGGGATAGTATTAAAAAGCTTTATTGCTTCAGGCTCAATTCTTGAAAAAGTACAAAAACGGGTATTACCTTTTGAAATATCGATATCCCTAACCTTACCTGCCCACACATAAAGGTCTTGAAAGAGATAAAAATGCAAAAACTTTAAATGAGAAAAATCGAATTGCGAAAGTAGCGATAGCTCACTTTAATATGAAAGATATCGCGCAGTTGTAAAAGCAATTTTAGCTTCTTCAAAAAGCTCTATATCTTGTATATTTAGAACATTGATGAGAATATCCGTGCCAGGATAACAATAGGAATTCTGGTCTATGCCATATTTATCGCGCATATTTGCGTTTTAGCTCTGAAATGGAAAGTTTTTTCTTCTTATTTTTCAAAACAATACCTTCATATGAAAGGCTAACTCGATAGTTTTCCAAAGATGTAGAAAATTTAGCTTTAGTCACAAATGTCGTCGTTCTCATCGCTCACCTCTTCAAAATGTTCCTTAGAATTATAAGATAAAATAGTAATCGCTTTATCTCTAACCCTAAAAAATATTTCGTCCTATATTTTTCATTAAAAATAATTATAGCTAATTTAATTTCTATTTTTTCTATATTTATTTATTTTTAAATAAATCATTTTTCTTGCATCATAACTTATTAAGATTGTAATTATTTTTGAAAATAAATAAAGGGATACTAAAGATAAAAATGCACTGATAAAACCAAAAAACCACCTTTGCTTTTTTATTAAATTATTAATGTAATTTATAGAAATCTTATCATTAAAAGCATCACAAATTAAACCCACTGAATCTTTTGAAAACCTCACTGAAAATTCATCTTTATCACATTGTTCTTTGGTAATGCGCCAATCCTTAGCATCATTTTTGATAAAATTGTATTCTACCGCCTCATGGCTATTAAACCAAAACCACCCAGTGTCATCAAACTTGATCAACCCAGCTGGTTTTACTGCTATTGTCGTGCTATTTGAAAAAATAAACGCGATTATGATTAATAGAAAAAATATACTTAATGGGATCAGAACATGTATTTTTTTTACCTTTAAATATTCAATATAAAAACAAAATTTTAGCTTTGAAATAACTTTAAAATCTAGTTCATATTTTTTAACCCAAGATTCAAAGTTATATTTTTGCCTTTTCGATATTGCATTCATATTGTAATCATAATTAAATTTTTCAACTTCTTTTATATCAGACAATAAATCATCATTACTTTCAATGTTATGTCCAGTCCAAAATCTAAAGAATCTATCTGATATCGAAAAACCTGATTTTGCTTTGTTTTTTATAAACCAAATAGAACCTATAATAACAAGAGAGATTAGAATAAAAAGTAAGAGTTTGTTTTCTAAAATAGAGAACAAAGGTGAAATTAACGCATCTAGCATAGTGTTCATTATAATCATCCATTATTATGGTAAACTTAATTATCAAATATATAATATATAAACATCACCTTTCAAGTGTTAATATCTGAGAATTTTGTGCTCTACTCGATTTTAGCAAGTTCAAGGCAGCTCTTTCCCTTTAACTGTAATTAATTTCAAATCCATTTCAGGAACTATTTGAAATTTAGAATTACCCCACAATAAAACCAGCCTTATTTAGGAAACTTTCGACACCATTAGGGTAGTGATATCTTACTTTCACACCAACCCAAACTTATTCTTTTCTTAGCTGTTAATAAAGGCTCAATCCTTGGCAATTTAAGCTACTTAATCCTGCCAAATGAACACTGAATATCCATCACTTACAAGGGGCTTAATTCTAGGCCGGTAGTAAATGCCCGAAGATAGCTTTTTCAGCCCGCCACTGCTGTAAAACAATCGAGCCAGAAGATGTATGAGTAATCAGCCAGTTTATTTTAGATGACATTTTTACACCTTAGGTATGAATATGATATAAATAGCAAACCCATAGTTTATTATTTGTGATATTTTAACACCTTTAGTGTTAAAAAACACAAAAATATAAACCACCTGATATAGCTTATATTCTTATTTTTTTAATGTATTCAAATCTGAAACTAACAAAGACTCTCTGAACTCAAATAGTGCTTGTTGCGCTACTTTCACTCCTTCTTGAATATCTAGCTCGTGCGCTTCGAGGTTTTTTGCACTTCTTACATTCTTGCAAACAATATCATGCCAAGAATCAGTTAATAAGCATTCCGTATATTTAGCAACTAAATCGTCATGATTATTGACATACCATTCAACGGAGGTCTTATCATTACAGCCTGATGTTGTGATAACAGATATAATAATGTTAACTAATAAAAAATATTTGGTCATTATACGTATCCTTACCGATTTTTTTGAGTCCGATACGGATGTATTTAACAGCTCAACTCGTGCTTTTTTCTTTTGTCGTAACAGTAAATTAAGATTTCCAAAGTCTGACTAATATTTAAATAACTTCAGCTAAAGCCACTTCTGGAACGCAAACATTGCCTTCAAATAATTTTCGGGCAGTTCGGAGCACAGCAGCTTGAGTATTTTCGATTTGATTTCCATCCTTTAACAATGAAACTATAATTTTCCCACTTGGATGCTCAATAGTTACAATATTAGTCAATGCATATGCAGGTTGGCTGCTAATGATTTTTTGCGCAACGGAACCTTTTATTATTGTTGCAGTTGAAATACCAATAGAACCTGTAATAGCTAGTGACTTGTGGCAATTGTGAGGCATGAAATAGCGAACTTTTATCGTACCATCTTCCGTAGGTTTACTAAGAAGGACTGGCTTTGGTATAACTTTGCCAGTTACATCGCCAAATCCCATTGCCGCTCCGGCCTTAAGGCGGATTTTTTCAAGTCGTTGCATAAACACCAAGTCAGAATCTAGTTCGGATGGAGATTCACCACCCATTTTACCCATTTGATGTGCATCGATTAAGATCATTGGCATTGCCATATCAATACATGTAACTTCAACGCCATCAAATACATCAATTGTATTGCCAGTAGGAAGCAATTTACCCGTTTTACAACCTGCGGAATTTAGAAACGTCAAACCAATTGGCGCAGCTGAACCTGGCACACCATCAATTTGAGTATCTCCGTCATAAGTCACTTTGAAATTAGGGGTCTGTACTTCTGCATTAACTAATGTTCCAGTATTGAGATTCCGAATACGTACCGTTGTTACTGGATTTTTGGGAGCAACTAATCCCTTTTCAATCGCAAACGGGCCAACTGCACACAGCATGTTTCCACAGTTTGGAGTTGTATCAACTCTCCTCTCTTTCACCATGACCTGAGCAAAAAGGTAATCTATATCAGCATCAGGGCTATCCGAAGCACTCACAATAGCCACTTTACTGGTTTGCGGACTTCCCCCACCGATACCATCAATTTCAAGCTCATGACCTGCTCCCATCAAATTCAGCAGAACAATATCTCTCTCTTGAATGTTATCAGGCAAATCACTCGCAAGAATAACTGGCCCCTTAGAAGTACCACCACGCATCAGAACGCAAGGGATGTTGAACATAGTTTTTTCTCTTTCCACATGTTAAATGATGCGCTAAGCGTCCCATATACGAATAAATAACTCTAATGCCAAAAAATGAGAGATTAATGCGTTTTACACATTAATAGGCCTTCGGTTACTATGATTTAATTCCGGTATAAATGTGAGGTTTGAGAAATGCAGCATGAACTACAGGGGATTCAATCTTTTGTTAAAATAGCAGAAACTGGGTGCTTTACAAAAGCATCTCAATTTTTACACATATCCCAACCCGCGTTAACGAGAAGAATAAAAAAGCTTGAAGATAGTTTGGGCGCAGCACTATTTGAACGCTCTACTCGGCGAATAAAATTGACTGCAGTAGGAAGAGACTTTCTACCTAAGGCAAAAGATCTCATCGATTTTTATGAAAACTCGATACTGAGTATTAAAGAAATGGCTACGCATCAAACAGGTGTAGTTACCCTATCCTGTTTACCTACCGCCGCCTTCTATTTCTTACCCTCTGTTATTCGTGATTACAATGAACATTACCCAAATATACGTATCCGTATACTTGAACATAGTGCCAGCGATTGCCTCGAAGCTGTACTCAATGGAGATGCGGATTTTGGAATAAATATGATCAACATCACACACCCGAATATAGAGTTTACACCTCTGGTTAATGAACCTTTCGTTCTCGCCTGCAAACGAGACCATGAGCTTGCAAAAAAATCCCTTGTGATGTGGGAAGATCTTGCTGGACTCAAACTTATTGGAGTCCGTAAATCGAGTGGTAACCGAATTCTGATTGATCAAGCCCTAGAAAGTTTTGACTGGAAACCAAACTGGTTTTACGAGGTAAGACATCTATCTACTTCACTCGGGATGGTTGAAGCTGGATTGGGTGTTGCTGTTGTACCCAGCATAACAATGCCTATAGATGAGCATCATATACTGGTTAGCCGACCACTTATAGAACCTGTAATCAGGAGAACGCTTGGATTAGTATCAAGAAGAGGAAATACTCTGAGTCCTGCGTCCGAGAGATTACGTGAAATGTTGATGAAACTTTGGTCTCAAGACAAAACCAGCCTTTGGATTGATAAATTCAGTAGCTAAGTTACAAACTTGCACTAATACTTATTTACCACCTATGTACGAAACTGAACTATTACGGATAGTATTTTATACAAAAAATATAATTCATTAATATTTTAGTATCTATTTTTTATAATCTACTAATATTTTTCTTTGATATTTATAGCGTTAGGTTATTATCCCCTCAACCATTTGACACAATAAATGGTGTAATTGTGTAGTTATGGGCAAGCACATAGCTACTTCATTCAACTAGCAAAAAGAGAGTCTCTTATGCTAAAGATTAAATTTAGTAAAAAACGAGGTATTGATGTCAATAAAATACGAGGGGAACCTCAATGAAAAAATAAATGAGCTTGTATCTGCGGAAGGTCGTGGTGAGTTGCAAGTAAGAAAAGCAATTGCTGAGAATTGCGAATACTTCAAAGTACAAGCTGAAAGCTACGGCGGTAATGGTGTCCATTTTAATAAGACATCCACAAACCGCTTTTCGTTATCTGACCATGCAAAGGGGGTTATGTACATAGCTGACTCCCCTCATACTGCATTGAATGAATTTTATCAGGAAGATAAATTTATCGATCAGTCAGATTTCACAAACAACTGTATAGCTGAAATCCAGATAGCCCGCCCTATCGTTGTATTTGAGGAAACCGCACTAGCTCCACATATTGGAGTGCCCGTGGGTGACCTTATGGGGCCTAAAACTGTTTATAATGTAACACAGCAACTGGCGAAAGAGCTTTCAAAACATGCTGACGGATTAGAGTATCTGTCACGGCACACAGGGAATAAATGCGTAGTTCTCTGGTCGGTTCAAGAAGATGGAAATGGGATGGTAACAAGTAAGTCCGTTACTCCACTAAAAGAATACTCTCATAAAGGGAAAACGGCCAAAGAAATACTTAAGTCTCAATTAAACATAAAAGTTGTTTGAGACCTCAAATGGGCCTAAAGGCCCATTTTTTAAACCGCATTTTGTGTTCCTAAATTCTCAGCTAGGATCTTGAAATATTCCATTTCATCTTTTTTAGCTCCTCTTCGCAAAACTTCGAGAATAGATATTTTCTCTTCTGTCAATGGTAATTCAACTTTCTTTAAGAAAAAATTACATTTTCTCACCGCACTCACTTCATGTTTCATTGATGCCAATAACTCAGGGACACCTTTCAGCATACCTTTTTCGCTATTTTTTTCATTTGTTGAAAATTGAAATACGGGATAGAGATTTTCAGCCCCCCAATTCAACACAATAAGTTTATTTTTCTCACCGTACTTAATAACTGTAGGCACACTTGCATGAATTATTTTTTCAACAGCAGAGGATTTGTGTACACCTCCGTATTCTTGCAAATACTCCATGAATGCCACTCTGTTCTCTGCAAACTCATTTTGCTCAGTTTTTTCTGGTGTAGGAGTTGAAATAATTCTTTCGGCAAGAGTTTTAAGCTGAATAGCAGACCAGAAATCTACATCACGTAAAGTCAATAATGACTGTTGCTCTTTAACAGAGAGAAGCTCCAGGGAGGATTCAATTTCTAGTCGAAGTACCTTAAGCCTCTTTTTCAAGAGAATAGTGTCTGGCGAGCCTTTCGTTTTCAAAGATGTTGTTTTCATATCAATAGCGCTCCGCTAGATTAACACACTCGAAACTTTAAGATTTAATAAATACATTATATTATAAATCTTAAAATAAGCAAGCTAAACATAAGCACACCATAGGTATGAGCACCGAGGCAGAGCTGCTCTATTTCTAGAAAACTCCCTTCCCTTCTTTTATACTCTACTCCGTGTATATTCCCAGACCTGATAAATTATTATTTCAATACGACGATGGATAGAATCGCTTCATCGATAACAACCACCTAGATGAATAGCAACTACTCTCTGTGGGGCCAGCACCCCTTGCTCCATCAGCCGCTGACAGCGGTGATCTGTTTTGGCCATGCGGGACAAAATTAGGTCATATTCAGTGATGTTAGCTTCAATATGATCAACGTGTTCCTGCAAATCATCAACACATTGCTGAACCTGAAGCGGCAAAGAGCTATTTTGCACAGAAACCATGTGGCGTAGGGCATCAGTACTTTGTGGCGCGATGACACCGAATTCCGATATCAATCCTCGCAGACGATTATACGTTGCTGTTTTCTCTTCGATAAAGCCCTGACGGGTACGATGTAAACATTGCATGGCCTGCTGACTCTCATCTTTCACTGGTATGAAGCACATATGCGGACGACGAACAGCTTCACAGACAGCCTGAGCATCAGCTGCATCATTTTTTCCTGATTTGCCAGCCATACGATAAGGCGATACAAACTTAGCTGCCATAAGACGCGGCTCATAACCATATTGCCGAAACAATCTTGCCCAATAGTGAGTCCCTGAGCATGCTTCCACCCGATAACACAGGGAAGCAAACTCGCAATTAACTCAGGAAGTGCAGCACGCGATACTTTAGGCTTAATCAGAACAGTTCTACCATTTTGATCAAACACCGTGAACAGCAAACACATTTTTAGCAAGACCGATACCGATAGGCGTGATTGTCATAACGAATTCCTCTGAGACGATGTGCACCCCATGATTGAACAAAAGTTCATCAGATGCATAATCAGGGGAAGTCCCTTCCATTCGTTAAGGCTGTATTTTGACTTTTCAACTTGGGGTGTTTTGACGTAAAGAACGGTTTGTCCGATGAATTATTTTAATCTCTTATAATTCAATGGATAAGACGAAACATTGATTTCTTTTTTGAGAGACACATCCTATTCAACCAATTGAATTTTAATGGTTTTAAATTTTTTCGAAATTCATAGTTTAAAGGAAGTTATTGTATAGCTATTAACGACCGTTAAATGATTTTCACCTTATCTAAGCAATATAGTCTATAAGTCATACTCAAAATGTTATGTTTTACGTGGAATTTCTGGTTAAAAGTTAACACTGTATAAAATATCAGCTCAATACAGACTATTTTTATCTGAAATATCTATTAATTTAATGAAAACACCAAAACTAATAGTTTTTTATATTCATGTAATTAAGAAACTAGAAATAAAACCAACGAAAGATAATTAACCATGTAACATACTGTTTTTTAATCTAAAAGTTAGCAAAATCCGACAAACCGTTCTTTACGTCAAAGCCCCCCATAATGGTGAGCCAAAAACTCAGTCCCACCATTTTATTTGCAACAGTGCCCGTTGATTCCATATTACGTAATTCTATGCTACACAATATATCTATGCTATCACCAATCGACCAAGAGTTTAAGGCACCAAAACGCCATGTATATTAGCCAATTATCTATCGTTAACTATAAAAACTTCAAACAGGAAACGTTTAAGTTCCGAAAAAAATCGGTAAACAACATCATTGGTGAAAATGCATCTGGTAAAACCAATGTTTTCCAGGCCATGAGATTGGTTCTAGATGATTCATTACCTGCAAATGCAAAATTTCTTACCAAAGATGATTTTCACCGAGGACTAGGAGAGCCGTTTGGGCACTGGATAATAATCTCTCTCTATTTTTCCGGTTTAGGTGATACAGAAGAACAACAAGTTTTAGCAAACTACATATTAAATGATGGAGAAGACCAAAAGACCTCAACAAAAGGAAATTACACCTTCATATTTAGGCCGAAATTTTCATTCCGACAAGAGCTTCACGAAATTAGCAATGCTCATGAAAACCTTTGCACTCGCAGAGATAAAATTCTTGAGTTTTGCTCCTCACATGCAATATCAAGAGAAACTTATGAACCAGTAGCCTTTGTTCGAACAAAAATCGATCTCACTGACGAAATCGTATACAGTAACCACGTCGGAGACTTCAAACAGTATATATTCCCAGATCCAAATTTAGAAAGCGAAGAGCTAGTTGGGAACAAAAAACCTCCATACTTTTCTTTAATAAACGAAGTCGCTTGCACATACGTGAAAGCACTTAGAAATGTCGTTGCAGATCTCAAGTACTACAAAACTAATCCGCTGTACAAGCTACTAACACTAAAGAGCAAACAGATAAATGATGAAAAAAGTATTGTTGACGACATAGTTAATATAAACCAAAAAATTTCCTCGATACCGGAAATTGAAAATCTCAGCAATGATATTTCTCGCTCATTGATAAATACCATAGGATCAACCTACTCGCCTAAGATTCAAGTATCATCACAGCTTCCGGAAGATTTTATCGAATTAGTACAATCACTTGGTTTAGTAGTGGAAGATTCTTTAAGCTATCAGGGAACTGGTAGAATAGAAGATCTTAGCCTAGGCGGAGCGAACCTTATATATCTAGCTCTAAAACTTTATGAATATGAAGCAATTCGTGACAGTGAAGAACATATAACACACTTCTTGATGATTGAAGAACCTGAAGCTCATATCCATACCCACATCCAAAAAACACTTTTTGAAAACTTCAACTTTAAAAATACACAAGTATTTGTATCAACTCACTCTACACAAATAAGCTCTGTGTCAAACATTTCATCTATGAGCATACTTTCGAGAAAAGATACAAATACGGAAGTATATGCGCCCTCTAGCAACCTAGAACCTGGAAATATTCGGTGCATTGAAAGATATCTAGATGCTATCCGAGGTGATATCTTATTTGCAAAAAGCGTAATACTTGTAGAGGGTGACGCAGAATTAATACTTATACCTGCACTAGTAAAAACGACGCTAGGTGTGAGCCTAGAAGAGATGGGCATTAGCCTAATAAAAATGGATGGAACTGTATTCAAGCATATCTCTGATCTGTTTCATGAAGATAGAATTCGCAGCTATTGCTCCATTCTCACTGATTTAGACAAGGCATTCATAACCCGTGAAAATGACTCTTTTGCAGATGCTGAATATATAAAATCACAGTTAAATGCTCAAAATTCAGGAGCAGAGAGGCAGACTGCTCTAGATGAGTACACAGCTAACAACAGCTACGTCAGTGCTTTTTATGCGGAAAACACATTTGAAACCGAGTTAATTAGCTACTCCGAAAACGTCAACTTGTTTGAGTCGGTGATAAAGACAACCTATAAAAGAAAAGCAGATAGCGAAGCAGTTATCGCCAATATAACTTCTAGCGATATACCTACAAAATATCATCACGCATTAAAATTCGCAAAAAAGATAGGGAAAGGATGGCTTGCTGCTGAGATGGTAGAACATATAACAATTGAAAACATAATCCCTGAGTACATCCTAAAAGCAATTAAGTTTTCGCTTTCTGATAGAAACATAGATGCAATAGCTCTAAAAATGATGGGGTATAATGTTGAATTGATGCGTCAAGAAGAACAGGATGAAATAAATGCAAGTGATAGTTTTGATGAAAAAATAAATGTTTATAAGACCCATTATGATAATGATACTTTCATACGTTTTTGGAAAATATAATGCCTTATAGGAACTTAACCGATGAACAGATGGATGCTGTCGTACTCAATGACAGCATGTTGCTATCAGCCTGCCCCGGTTCAGGCAAGACCAGAACGCTTGTCTCAAAGCTTTATCATATAATAGACAACTCTGAAAAACTTTCAATTGGGAAACGAAAAGTAGCAGCGATTACATACACCAATATTGCCGCAGATACAATTCAAGAAAGGCTTCTATCCTATGGAGTTGAAAGAAAATCACTCTGGGTCGGAACAATCCATGCGCTCTGCCTTCAATGGATAATAAAGCCAAATATCAACATGATACCAAGGCTATGCGGCGGTTTTGTCGTTATAGATGAACATGAGAAAGAAACTAAGTTATCAGAACTTAAAGAAAAATATAAATTCCGATTTTATGACAACATCGACACTGCTCTTAATCAAGATTATAGAACAAAATACCCAGCAGGGACTAGAGAGCATAACCTGACCCTTGACTATCACAGATATTTAGCAGAAAACAATTATATTGATTTCAATTTAATACTAAATATCAGCCATAGACTTCTACAATCTAACCCTAAGCTATGTAAGCGCCTAGGAAACCTTTTCTACCATATACTTATAGATGAATATCAGGATACCTCGGTAATGCAGTATGAGATACTGAAATGTATTATCATACAAAAGCAGACAAAAATAACATTAATAGGAGATCGAGAGCAGGCTATTTACACAGGCCTAGGCGCAATTGTTAAGAACAAACCTGAGCTAGAGAGTTTTTTTGAGCTCGATTCCCCTTTGCAAGAAAAACGCCTGACGGGGTGT
This sequence comes from Providencia sp. R33, assembly GCF_019343475.1. Taxonomy (NCBI): domain Bacteria; kingdom Pseudomonadati; phylum Pseudomonadota; class Gammaproteobacteria; order Enterobacterales; family Morganellaceae; genus Providencia; species Providencia sp. R33. The sequence continues at coordinate 67,871 of NZ_CP072454.1, forward strand.
TTTCGCAGCAGTCAAAGAGTAATTGACCATTATCTTAAATACCAGGATGAAGGCTACAAAATAGACTCTAAATCCGATCTAATAAACCACCCTTCTGTCGTTCATTTGGAGAGAAATCTTCATAAAGACAACCTTGCCGATTATGTGGCAGATATTGTTACACAGCACCTTGCACAAGGCATTCCTGAAAAAGAAATAGCAATCTTATGCCCTAGCTGGTTCGATGTTATAAGTCTCTCAAACAGCATTGGTGAACTAAATAAAGACTTTAATATTGACGGCGTCTTAATCTCACCGATACCAAAAAATCAAGATAACTTTTGGCTTACATTAATAAGACTAATTCTTACTAAGCCAAGCATTAAAAATTACATAAAAAGAAGACAGTACGCTAATGAACTTTCAGAAAAATTAAATAATATATCCTTTGATGAAGAATCCATAAATCCAAAAACTATCCTCAGCGCAGTTAATTCTATCTCCGTTCAATTTGACAATGAAATTGATGAGTGGATAGAAGAAGTTATAGCTAGGTTTTGCGAAATACTTAGAATAGAGTTGGCAAAAAACAACTTATTTAATGAAGAAATGAAAAGCATATTAAATTCAACAAGGGACAGAATAAATAAGTATAAAATGAACTACAAAGCTTCAGACCTAGAAAAATTTTTCTCCTCTTCCAATGGAGTAAAAATAACAACTGCGCATTCAACCAAAGGTGACGAATATGAAGTAGTTATATGCACCGGATTGTTGAGAGGAAAAATACCACACTGGAATGACATAATAGATTGTAGCGATGTACATCAAGACTATGTTGCTAGAAGACTGCTGTATGTAATTTCCTCACGCGCTAAAAAACATCTTTACTTAATTTCTGAGCATGGGCACAAAACAAATAGGGGAACACCATATCGGCCTACAAGGCAACTATAGTAGCTTCAATAAAAGCTTAGAGAAAGCAGACAAGCTAATACCCTGATGGTTTTCAACCTTAACGGATAAGGTGTATTGTAATGGTTAACAAATTCTGTAGAAGATCTAAGCGGCATTTTTAAGTTCATGATATTTTTGATGTGGTGTTAAATAGTCTATCGTTGAATGGCGGGGATAGAATTGGGATCAGGAGCCCGCGGCGTGAGCGTGCAAAGTTACAAACTTGTGGTCATTAAGCGTTGTTGGCCAAGATTAATGAGCCATTCAAAATTATGGACAACACAGCGGTGAAACCGTTTTTGTTTCAATGCTGTTTGTAGCCAGCGGAGCAGAAAAAGATTTTCATACTAGGCGTTTAGGGTCGCTTTTCCATCCCATAGAGCTAGTTTGAGCTCCATAAAAGCGGCAAATGCTAATTTACCTAACCAAATATTTTTTTCTTCAACAGAAATCAGGGAATGGGTTGCCTTTGTCATGCGGTTCGTGATTGTTGTTTAGCCAGTTTTTGTATGCGTTTTAACGTATCGGCGACATCCGATTCCGTGACAGTCCCGTTCGGTTGACCGTCTTTATCGTATCGTACCGCGCCAGGCATAATCGTGGTGCGATATTTCACACTGTGGCTAATGGCCGCAAGGCTGCGCTTTAGCTTTTTGATCGAAATTGGCAATTCACGGGCTTTTTTATCGGCAATTAGTCCTTCACGCGTGCCTACCGCCATTGGTCGAAGTTGCCCATCAGGAAAGAGGTGTGGCCAATATTCTGAGAGGTTCGCGATAGCCTCCTCTAATGGGAGATGCTGTTTCGGTGGCGTCGGGGGAATGACTTTTTCCTCTAACGGGATGACAACAGCTTTCTGTTTTTTCGTCAGCTGGGGGGGCACTTTTTTAGAGGGTTGGGTAGGCGCTGTTTTGTCGGGTTTATTGGATTTACGCTGCGTATTGACCACCACCTGTTTACGGCGACGCCTAATACCGAGCTCGGAATTTTCCGCGACGTTTTCGGTCGGGGGGCGTTTTAACGTCAGTGTTTTGCGTTCCATTTCATCCTTACACCAAAATCGTGTTTATTCTCAATACATTAATAACCAGAGTATCACGAAATTTCACCGAAATCACCCGCCCAAAGGGCTGTAGACGGCAAAAAGAATCACAGAGAACGGATTAAGGTGAGGGCCGTCGAGATCCGCGTCAGCGGTTAGGCTTTGTTTAATACCCCAATCCGCCCCCTGGCCTGGTTAAGCCTAATGAAAGTAAAACCGTAAATTTGTTTTTTGACCCTTTGAAAAACGCAGTGAGACGGGCAAGAGGCGTAGCCTCGATGAACGGCTGTATCTGCGCGTTAAGGTGGCCGTAGGCCACCTTAACGGGGGCAATGGCACGATATTGACACTGTTATCTGAGCGACAGCCATTTATGGCTTGTTAGCGAAGGCTTTATTGGTTCTATCGCTTTAGAGTGTGCGGCTTGAAAAAGCAGAGCCGCAACTCCTTATTTATAAGGTCGTTTAGTTCAGAACCTAAAAACGAATTTAACGATAAAACCCGAATATTGTTCGAAGTTAATTGAAGTAAATGAAAACATTCGAAGTTAGTCGGTTAAATAAAGAACTAAAATGTTCGTGGGTACACCCATCTGAATAATTGAAGCATTAATATAGCCATCCTATCGCTCGAAAAATGAGCTATTTAGATTTAGGGCGAACGGAACCACCGCCAGTCAAGGCGGTAAATTTAACGGGGAAATTAGGAGTCGGGTAAGTGTTCCAGATAATGCAGGTAGATAGCCAGCCCTTGAATACTCGGGTACAAAGCTTTCATTTTGCGCTCAAAGGCCATGACTGCCGCAATAGGCTGCGTCACCTTCCAGGCTTCAAAGCGACGCCATGCGGCATGCTCTGCGCTTTCTGGTACTTCCAAACTTTTGGCTAACGCTTTCTTTTCCTTCAATGCCTTGGCTAAATGTTTCTTCTCTTGTTTAAGCGTTTCATCTTTCCCAACCACGAGGGTTTTTAGCTTATTGAGCAGGTTGCGAAGTTTATGCTTAGTATCGAGTGATGCCACATTCGCGCGCGCGAGTCGTAAAACATGTTGGGCGTAGCGTTTTTGGTAGCTCTCTTTTAATCCCTTTTTTTCCATCCAACGGCTAAAGCTAGCGACCAATTCGCGCAGTTCTAACGCCGAAAACCCGAGTCCATGGAAAAATTCAGGACGTATCCAAATCCGCATGGCTTTATATTGTTTAGCCTCGATATCAAAATCGCGGTCAATGACAATGAGGTTGGCTTGTTCCCAATCGCGCAAAGCATAGAGTATGGGGTCATAACTTTTACGCCCACTGTCATAGCGATACAGCTGACCACACAATTCCGCCAACTTCTCCACCGAACACATCACTTCAAACAGCGCGTCACTTTCAGGGTTATAATCCGCATAGGCAATCATGGCCATAGCCAAGGCATCAAAGGTCTCTCGACGCTCTGAACGCACGGATATCCGCTGCTTTCTGCTATAACGTAGTTGGTAAATATGGGGGTTTCGGTTCCAATCGTGACGCTTTAACGCCGCAGAAAAGCGACGTACAGGTACCAATTTCGGTAATTGCCCTAAAAATTTTGGCGCATAGTGACGATGAATTTTACCGATGGAACAAGAGATTGCAGGAATTGAGTTCCCATTATACATGTCTCTCCGCACTTATGTTGTACGGAAAGAGTTGAATTTTCTTGCGCATAATTCTATACTCCCCGCTAGGAGTTCAACATTACCCCTAGCGGAATTGCTCTGATGACCCCTGATAATCTTTACGTCCCGCCAAGAATGTAGAAGATTTCAGGGGTTTTCTATTTGGGTTCACAGCACATTTTTGTGTGTTACATCCCATCGCTTGCCACTTTTCGGCGTGGCGACCACAAAATTCACATCAATTGTCGGCTAATTTAGCACTCTATGCGCATTCAAGCAACGCCTTCACGATAAAGACGCGATTTATTCACAAAATTTGTGATAAAACTTGAGGTTCGACGCGAGAGAAAACTAAATAGAACTGGCGGAAATCGTCAACAATCAATGTGGTTAAGCAGGGTTATTTGCGGTGTTTAGCAAGTCCAGCAAGATACCAAGCCAGTGCATTCCCATTGTGGGAAATCACCTTCAGTGTCACCAAGTTCGCAATATGCGCCTCAACAGTGTGTGCCTGTGCCGCGCCCAATATATGGATTAAACTGCGACGTAACCCCGTAAGTTGCTTCGGAAAACCGTTGTTACGTTGGAAAAAGGGCGTTTTAAGTACCTTTTTGGTTTCCTCGAGCGAAAGTGCCACTTTTTGCTTGGTTTGAATGACCCCTTGCAGCGTACAAGATCGCCCGAGTTGTTTTACCGTATTCACTAAGGGCGTAAGCCCTTTATCGTTGGTAAATACGGTAAAGTGACACGTTTTATCCGCTTGCTCATGCGCCTGTCCTAAAGACCAGGCAAGGTGAAAGTCCACATTATTCTGACTGACTTGGCTCACTTTAATGATGTTGAGAATATAGCGGGCGGTTGTTTGTACGGGTAATTTGAGATTGGCTTGCTTGGGGCCTGCAAAAATAAAGACTTGCTGATACTGCTCAAACGCTATCGGATCTAAATGCGGGACATTTTCTAAATCGACAAACGCCCATTGGGTTTTGGCTGATGTAACTGGCTTTTCCATAGATAATCGGCATCCTTAATCACCAAATTCACGGTCACGGGATTTTTCCATCACCATTTCACGCTCTTGTTGACGCAAAACGTCTCGTTGTTGTTGCTGATGTTCACGCTCAAACTGAACGGCCTTTTCAATGACTCGCTCTTTCGCCTCCATTAAGTCATGTTCCCCTTTCAGTAAGCTATCACGCTCTTGCGCCATCACCTGCCTCAGTTCGTCCTCACTCAGTTCTGGCACTTTAGGCTCGCTGTTTGCTTGCTGACGTAGGGCAGCTTCAGCCTCTTTTAAGGCTTTATCAATCGCCTGCTCCTCGGGGGTTTGCAGGTTTTTCGGGTCACTGTCCGCTTTATCGGTTTGCGTGGCACTTGGGTTTGCATAGGCGTTATCCACTTCCCCTTGCGTGATTTTCTCAATCATGGCCGTGTGTAAACGTTCATCAGGATTGAGTTGCACCACCACACCCTGTTCGGGTTGCTGTGCCATTACCTCAAAGGCTGACTCTAGAGTGTTCACAATCACGGTTTGTCCGTTTTGACTGGGTTTGACGACAATAAATTGCGCCTGCTCGCTCCCCAGTAAACGCCCTTCAGCACGAAGCCCCTGCAATTTATCCTCTTCAAGTTCAATCGCTTGTAACACGGTGCCTTGGGCTTTACCGTGTTCATCAAAAGCGGGCCACGCCACGTGCGGTTCGGGATGCTTGGTGGATGGATAAACAAACTTCCCTTCATGGGATTCACCGAGCCCCATTTGCCGACTTAAAGCGCGACCAATCGCCGTATCATTAAGGGGTTTCGCATGGTCAAACAGTTGATTACCGACTTTGGCGGCACGGTCTTGCTCAGCCAGCAACACATCATGCGCGGTCTTCCGGTTTCCGGGGTTTTCAATGGCTTTTGTCCATTTATCCAAATCATCACTGTAGGTTTGCACGTGCGCTTTAGTACGAGATAAAGCCACATACGCATCACGTAAGGTGGCCAGCATACGTCGTCCTGACTCCACACCCCCAAGGACAATCACATACAAGCTACTTGCCCCTTGCGCTTTGTGTGCCGTGCCCGCATAACCGTAATCCAGATGTTGGTCTGTCAATTCGCTATTCGGGCTAAGCACGCGTGACTCATCGCCCTTAGTAATGGTGATTTGCCCGTTACCACTGACTTCACTGACCGTCCAGTCACTGTTCATCACGCGTCCGCGCTCTTTATCCGTGCGAGTAAAGTTGATTTTTTCCCCTGCGGCGATATGACGGGTTTCTTGGCGGTAAATACCAATATCCAGCAAGCTACTTTCAAAGGCCGAAAGTAAATGCCCTTTGCCTTGTTCATCAACCAGGGTCACAACTCCGTCACTGACGTCCTCTTGAGTCACCTCAATCCGATAGTACTGCTCTTGGATGAGGGCAATTTTACCGGCATGTTTTGCCAGTCCTGCCGTTGATAACAAGGCCTCTGTGCGCGTACTTTAACGCACCAATATCGGGACGTCTTTTCCCCCTTGTAATTGCCCTTGCTCGACTAAGATTTGATGAATACCGCGATTAAGTTCATCTTTATCGCGGTTGGTTTGTGCCACAATCAGTGTCTCTTTTTGGGCTTCAACCGTTCGTCCGCGATAGTCATCAAGAATATGTGTGATGACCTTGTCGCCTGAATTTATCACCGACTGTTCGGGGTGTTCCGCCCCCGCGCGACGGGGAACCACATCCGGCGTCACGCGATTCATCGTATCCATCGCAGTTTGAATATTACCGGCTATGATGGCTTCAATGGCAGGGCGAAGCTCGGGTCTTTGCCGCACAATTTCGTTCACAACCGTAGTCGTCAGTGCTGAACGGTCTTGCGCGAGGGAAAAAGGTGTACCACTGTCCACCGACAATAACTGCGCCCTATCCCCTGAAATGGGCGCTCGCCCGCCACCGCGCCCAATCACGTCTAACACCTCAGTCATAATTTTGTTACCGACCATCGAACCTTCGTCGACTAAAAACAGGGTGTTTTTAAAATCCAGTACCTCCCCTTGCTGTTGGCGTTGGTTCGCATCCATCAAAAAGGCATGCAAGGTTTGTGATTTCACCCCCACAGCGGCCATTTCCCCCACCGCTCGGTGTGTGGGTGCAAGACCTATCACTTCCGGTCGCTGCGTCTCAGGGAGTGTGTTCAGGGCCTTGAGAACAGCCTTCAGCTGGGTCGTTTTCCCCACCCCTGCATAGCCTTGTATGCCGACAAACTGGTCGCGAGTAGTTAAAATCAATGTGGTGGCGGCCTTTTGCCCCTCCGTTAACCCTTCCAGTACGGCATCAGGGACAGACTCCATCAGCGGGGTTTGTGTTCCTTTGCCTGCTAAAATGGTGGTCAGGATTTGCTTTTCCATCTCCCACGTACTGGCCGTCACGTAATGTTGCTGGGCGGCACCTTTACCACTGGTTACAGGGATAATGGCTTTTTGGGCAACTAAGCGGTCAAACGCTTTACCCAGCGATTGACTATCCAGCGCGGTGTGTAACGGCAACGCTTTGGCAATCGCATCGATACGCGAGAAAAAAACCTGACTCTCTTGCGCTAATTCCATGCCTTGTTGCAGGGCTTTTTCGGGCTTAGACAATAACGCTTCCGTAGCTTTATCGGCCGCTTGTTCAATGGCTTTGCTGTCTACGCCTTCAACCCCCGCTAACTGCCGCGCTTGCTGATAGACTGGCGAACGCGATAAGCGACGCTCGGTTTCCATCTTATCCAGTGGCGTATACACGGTAATATGTTCACCACTGCGTGCAGCCGTATTAAGTAAAGTGGGCTGTGTATCCCGCGCTGATGCGGCCAATAACACAGTGCCCGTATCGTTAGCCTGTTGCCCTGGGGCAGTAACATAGCCATAATCGGCTTTGACACCGTCCCGCACATCAATTCGATGGGTTTTACCGTTGAAATTAACCATTATTGCGTTAGGCATAAACCCAGTTACCGTGACCCTGTCACGTGCAGAAAGCTTGTTTTGTTTCGCCAGTATCGTTAACTGCTCGCCTTGCTTGATGTCCATCGTTTGGCGTTGATACGCACTCCATTGGCCATCAAATTGCTGCGGTTTCATCACCTGTTTTTGCCCTTGACTGTCAAGCAACGTGACCGACCGAGTTTCAGGAGTGACGCGGTCAATGGTGTAGCGTTCAACCTCTTTCTTGTCCGCATTCCAACGCTCCATCACCATGCCTTCACGATAACTGTCGATTTGCTTGCGTGAATGGCTGTCGAGCCACACGGGTTTGAGTTGTGTCACTGTCACCGTTTTTTCACTGAGCATCCCGCGCTCGGTGAGCGTTTGGCGAATGGTATCGGTCACGATTTTTTGCTCCCGAACGCCACTGACCTGCGCAACCACGGGTTTCATGTCGCTGTGCAGCTGTGCATAATCCGCCGCCAGTGCCGCATAACGATGATTTTTATCGGGAATATGTGCCGTTTTCACCGTCAAGACAGCGGAAGATTCGCCCTGAAAGCGCGGAACGCCCGCATCTTGTAAGGTGGCCAACACGTTCCCCGTGCCTTTGCGCCCGCCACTGTCCATCATGAGCACTTGCACATTGGCAGATTGCGCACTTTCCAGTAGAGATAAGGCCGATTTCAATGACAGTTTTTCGGCATTGGCAACCACCAAGGTACTGTTGGGTTTAAGCAGTTGATCATCACCTAGGGACATTTTAGGCACAGTGGCAAAGCGATTATCATTGGTAAAGGCTTTAGCACTGGTCGCATCAAGGGTCATCACCGCCACGTCACGCCCTTGTGATTGCGCCATCGTGACACCGTCTAATACCCCATCCCGCTGTGCTTTACCCAGTCCTTGACTGGCCACAATCGCAATATTGGGTAAGGAATCCGCCACTTTTTCCATGACTGGCGAGAGGGTTTCTGTCCGCACCTGAAAACTGACGGTACGGTTATGTTGCTTCATGTCGGTGGCGATTTGTTGCAGCTTCAGCTCGTCCATTAAATGAATGGACGAGGTAAACAACCCTTTTTTCTCATCCAGTGGAATAAGTTGACGCTGTTCAATCGCCACATCAATCGCTTCACGCACCTGCGCTATCATGCCCGCACGGGCTTCCAATCCCCCAAGCGTTTTAGCCAACACTTGGCTGTAAGTCATGCTGAGTTGCTTGTCGCTGAGTAACGCAATCGCATCAGTGACGGCGCGGGTAATATCGGGCTGTATATCCCGAGAGGTATCACCCATCTGGCCTTTGGCAAGACGCTGCTCGGCTTCAGCGTAAAACGCTTTGCGTTCTTCAGGGCCAAAGCCATTTTTATCCAAGCGGTCAAACCAGTCAGTTAGCAATTCACTTTTTTCAGGGGTTGTTTTCGCCTGACGGGTATCGAGGGCGGCCACATCACGAGATTTGAGTGAGGCTTCATGCCCCACCGCATCCATGATTTGGTAATGCCGCTGAGAAAACGGCACAACGGGCACGCCTACAATTTCCCATAATCCATTCTTGCCTGTTTCATGGGTTTGCATGCCAAAGCTTTCCACTCGCTCACGTAAAGCATGGCGGTAGATTTGCCCTAATGACACTTGCAAGGCATAAACCGCTTCACTGAAGCCGCTCTTTTGTTGTGTATCACTGGATAAGGTACGCCACTCGCCATTGTGTTCGGTCATGTTCATCACAAGGGCATGCGTATGGACTAAGGGGTCGTGCTCGCGAGAGGTATCATGGTTAAATGCCGCAATAACCAGGTTTTTGGTCATTTCCAGTGAGGTTTTGCCCTCAACCATCACTCGCGTTGACGCGAGGCTCTCCACCTCTTTCAGGGCGACCTCGACGGCATGATTATGTGCATCAATCATGCGTTTATCGCCCAGAACAAGCCCTAATACCGAGACACTCTTGGGTGCCGAAAAGGTTAAGTCTTGCCCTTCGCGGTGGACGTTTTTACCGTTTTCCATGCGCTCAAGACTTTGACCATTGGGTAAGCGCCCCTCCAGGATTTCACCCAGTTGGTCTTTCGTGACTTCCCCCTCTAATCCGAGTGATTTAGCGCCTTCCCCCATCCAACGAGCTTCAAGGTTGCCGAGAAAATAATAATTATCTTCATGGGTATAATAATTTGCCGCATTGTTGGCAATCGGTGCAACAGTTAGCATTACCATTTCCCCCAACCATTATCATGTTCGCGATCTAAATTTGGTGAAGAATTTGAATGACTTGCATGGGAATCGCCCACAATTTCCTTTTCGTCCTGACGCATGCGTGTATAACTGTCATACAGGTCTTGGGGGTTTTCTTCGTGCTCTGCGGTTCGCCCTAATACTTCTCCCGTCTCGGTGTTCACGCGCAGATTATCAACAACAACCTCTCGTCCCCCTTGGCTTTCCGTCAGGTTCTCCGATGACGCGGTTTCTGACGCTATCGAAATAGGCTTTTCCGTCACTGAATTCGGTGTTAGGGCCGCGACAGGCTGAGGCTGAGCAACTTCCGCAACGGGGTTGTTTTGTGAGGTATCAATGGGTGCTTCAATCGGTTTCCCGCTAATTAAGCTATCTATGGCCTGATTGACCACGTCAGGGAGCGCGCCCATGCTTAACCGCTCATCAATTTCTGTCTCAATCTCTTGGTCTAAGCTGTCATTGACGTGTCGGGGGATAAACTCTTCCGCGACGACTTTCAGCTTTTCGTATTTCATGGCAAGTTTAATGACAGGGTAGTCCCCAGGAAGCGTGATATAACATGTTAAATCGTACAGTTTTTGCACATCGGAGTAGTTAACTAAATCCACATCTTCTTGCTGCTTACTAAATGACACCCCGTCCCGCACGGTTTCAGGACCAAAACTGTATTGCTCGCTGGCCACTTTTTTACGAGTTTGCCCCAGCTGCCCTCGTACCCAATTGGCGATACTTTCATCGGGAGAACGAAAGAAAAAACGGGTATTCAGCAAATCCATCATCGCATCGGCATTATCATTCCCATACGTCACATTCAGTTGCGCCTTATTTTGAAAGCCAAGAATAAAACAACCGCCAAATTTTCGGCCTTGTGACAAAATGAGGGGCAAATTCGGTAACTGGTGCAATGAAATCAATTCATCATAGATAAACCACACACGGCGCTCTCGGTTATCACCCATTTCCAATAAGGTATTTGCGGCTTGCGATAACCACATGGAAATTAACGGTTTCAGTGACTCATGCTCCCGCTCATTACTGGTGATCCACAACCAACCGTGACGTTTTTTCGGTTCATTGACGGTTTTCATCCATTCACGGATAGCAAAAGGGGGTTTGCCATTACGCTCAATTCCTTGTAGGTAACGCAGGGCTTTGACGTAATTGGTCAAAACACCGCGAATAGAAATCGCGGTCTTTTCTACCTTCTCTTCCATCAAGTTACTGGCTTCCGTCCCCGCCACATACGCGCGTAACGTTTTGAGATCAATGGCCAGTAACGTCCGTAATAACTTGTTATAACTGCGCTTTGGATCAGCGCCCAGTTTTGAGGCCACCGTAGTGAAAATAGTCCGCGCTGAGCCCGTCCAAAAAGGGTCTTCTGAAGTACTTTGAGGGATAAGGGTATTGGATGCACTGTCAAAATCAGGTGTCGTGACACATTCACTCCATAAATCCCAATTTTCACACCGTTTATCCAATGGATTCAGTAATTTATCAATATTCTCATTGTAATGCTGTTTTATTAATGAACACCCTTTATCATAAACAATCACCATATCGCCCCGTTTGCGGAGCTGAATAAGTAATTTATTCAGGGCATTGGACTTTCCTGACCCTGGCGTACCGTGCATCAACATATTTTGGACTTCACTGTTGAGCTTCAGAGGTAATCCGTCAAAAGTAATAGGTGACGCTTCGCGTCGTGCATGAAGCAGGTTACGAACGGACTTAATATCTTCAGTTAATGTACGCCCACCAATCACATCATCATTCGCTTGACGCTTACCTAATCCATGAAAGACACGGTAGATAACAAAAAACAGCACAATAATAACAATACACGCCCATAGCAGAGATAACCCCAGTTCTTGCAGTGCAAGATTACCTGCATAGATCATGTAGTCGTCTTTTAATATGGCTTCCGACGTAAAACGGTAAAGCTGTCCATCAAAATCGACTTCATAAATGGGCGCCACGCGATATAAGGCTTTTTCACCGCCTGCCGTTAAATATAGCCACCAATATAATCCGCCATTTTTAATTTCTTGCAGTGGCACTTTAAAATAAAAAATAATCGGGAAGATAATTAAGAAAAGCAGAATAAGCCAAAAAGATATTCGTTTATTCACTTGCATGAACATGCCGAGCATATAGCTAAAGACTTGTCCACCTTGCGTAATATGCTTGGTTGAACTCATAATAAGATCACTCTGAAAGTAAAAGGAAACCATAGAAGATAATGAATAACCTCTTCATTATTTCTTATTTGATATTATCGATGGAGAATTAGATTCTCAATTAAATAAAACGGAGTTTTTATATTTATTTAACGCAACCATTTCAATATAAAAATATCACACAAAGAATTTTGCGTTATAAAAAAGAATTGAGTTTAATTAAAAATGAATTTCACTCAATTTCATTGAGATTTAATTTTTCCTTTAAAATAGGTAGATGTTCCTGAGTTTGAGTCGCGCACAATGTCACCCCAAAATCACGCTCTAATTCAAGTAACGTAATGAATTGCCCGATATTTTCAGATGACAACAATTTAGGGTGTTGGGTGAGATAGTCACTCATCTTAGTCGAATTCAAACCGTGCTCACCAAAATAGGTTAGGTACTCACGAATATAAAAGGTATCCGACTGATTCGGCTGTTGATGACCAATAACATACCGTGCACATTGGGTAATAACTTGTTCTGAGTAGGGGCTTTTCATTTCATGACTGAATGCGGTGCTGGATAATAGGTAAAGTGCGCTCAAAAGCACGGCTTTATTAAACATTGATTTTTTCATTATAACCTCGGATTTTTATCGGCATATCAAAGAATGGAATAATTCACAAAATTAGCTATCGGGAACCAGATAATTCGGCCCTCTCACTACAATGAACACAATATTGCACACCAGGTAGCGCCATTCGGCGAGCAACAGGAATTTGGTCACCGCAATCAATACAAGACACGGCACTTTGACCTTGGTATTGTTTTCGCTTACTCAGTCGTAAAGATAACAAAAAATCACTCTCAGCTTGAGAGACATCAATTTCATCAGCCATTGGAAACCTCTTGAGACGAGACGGTTTATTCCCCTTAAAAATTTATTATTTAGGGGAATAAACTGTTAACAAACGAAGTGCGTTAGTAATTAGATTAGAGTTGCTCTAATTCACGATTTTTCTTTTCTTGCTTCATTTTATTTCTATACGCATCCAACTCCTTTTTATACTTTTTATCCATATACACAACATCCATGTTAAAGCTCATATGTGGTGCATCAATCCAAATTACCACATCATCTTTTTCAAATCGTGCATATTGATTACCCACAAACGGAACATCTTTCTTAATTAATTTATATTTACTTTTTAATGCATCAAAGAAATAATTAAATCGATATTTTTCGACAACTAACCAAACGCCTTTCACATGATCATCTTGAAATATGACCTCTGCTTTTTTAATACCCTCAATCGGAATATCATTGCGTTTTAACTCCCAAATCGCACCATCTTTATTATCAATGTCATATTTTTTTTCGATATCCTCTTTTGTGTCTTGATTAATGGTTATTCCAATAACACTCACTTCCGCAAAGGTGAAGAACGAGACAAATAACATTAACAGTATACTCATTTGCTTCTTTATCATTTACGCTCCTTATTATTGTTAATGGCAACGGTTGGTGGCCAAGTCGGTTGCAATTCAACCCGCTCTTTTAAATTATCATGATCGGGCAGTAATTTTTGATTTTCTTTTTCCTTAGCAAGTCCTTCTTCGTGTTTTTGTTTCTTGTCTTGGTATTCTTGTTTCAGTTCAGCGTGTTTTTGTTGGATAGGGCGTTGACCTTTATCAATGTATTCTTTGGTGGATTCAATATCCCCCTGAATTTGATTTTGTTTCGCCTCGACACTCGATTTCACATTGTGTTTAACCCCCGCATCATCCGCTAAACCTTGAATAACCTCATTATTGGCATCATATTGATAGCGAATATCCCCTTCTGACATCCCACGATAGCTCGATTCCGTATTGTCCATGGATTCAATTTTGCCGTGGTTGCTTGCATAATCTGATTTCAATTTCGGAAGAAGATTGGTATCGACAAACTGTTTTGCCAAACCATCCACTTCTTTGGCGACCATCGGATCACTGGTATTACCCAGTAATTCATCGGCACGATCAGGCGCATATTGGCGAACAAAACTGGCAAATTGCTGGTCAAAGACACGGTCGATTTGTGCGCTATTATTTTCCGCCCAGCTCGCCATATCACTGTATTCTTGGCTCTTCGTTTTATTCAAGGCATATTGTTCATGATACGTATCAGCGACATTGAGGGAGGCAGCAAATTGTTGGATATGGGAATTTGCTTCGTTATCATTTTGGCTCGCACCGGTTGTCACGCTGTTGCGGTCAAAATAATCTCTTGCTTCTCTAAATTGCTGTTGTAATTGTGCATTTTGGTCATGACGCATGTCTTTGCTTTCATTACTGGATTCTTGCGTGCCATGTGACGAGCCCGTTGATCCAGAAACATTGGCATCACCATAAAGCCCTCCTTTCAATCCAGTTAAACCGCTTAATGGCAAACCAACTTCACCTTTAGTACCTGCAGTGACGGTTCCCCTTGATGAATTATCCATCAATTCATTATAGGCCGCTTGGGTCGTTATACCATTGGCCTTACCGTAAGCCTCAGCAATACTCCACACTTTCTCCATAGCAGCTTGATGATTGACACCTTCACCACTATCGCTTTGTTTCGATAAGGTTGAACTGTCGCCATTTTGTTTATGAAATTGCGATAATATATTCCAACTGCTGTTCACAGCATGTTGGTTCATTTTTTGTGCGTTCATCGCTTGCACTTCGGCATGTTTCGCACTTTGCTGTAACGAACTTACCGCCGCGTTACTGCCTTTAATCGATACAGCCAGTCGTGACATTGCCCCACTGGTGTCCATGACTTCTTGACCACTGCTCGTCAATGTACTGCTTGCCCCGCTGGATAATTGACGTGTCATCTGACCATCACGGAAGCTGGCATTGGTATCCCATTTATTGCCCGCTACATTGCCCGTTTGCATATTATTAAATGACCAGGTTCCATCCGCCGCTTGTGAAGAAGTGGAGGTTGCAGAACTGTTGATGGCGGTTCCCAAATAGTTACCCGCTTGTGCAAAGGTCGGCCCGAGGCCTTTGACTATCGCAATGGCAATAAACGGTATCGATATGGACAACCAACCCGCGATTAACCCGATATCACTGTGCATCTGCTGGATACTGGCTTGATTGGCTAAATTAAAATCAATACCACCCGTTTTCCCCTGCAAGTAAAAGCTGGTCGCATAATTTAAAATAGCAAACATGGGTGGCCACGATTGCAAGTAAATGATGGACATAATGTAGTTGAATAGCATCTTGACCGATAATGAGTGAATGACCGCCAGTAAGATAAAGATAGGAAACAGCGCTATCACTAGCGACAACAAAATCGTATTCAATATCGGCACAAAGGAAACGGCGACCTGAGACGATGTCGCCCAGCTTAAGCGCATTTTATTGTATGAAGACGTCGAGGCTAAGTTGACTAAGCTGGCTGTGTCGCCACTTTGTGCACTGTAAGCGCTGATACCGTTTTTAAGGGCATTCATCACCACCGAACTGCGCATTAATTGACTGGCCGTTTCCGACCCTTGGTAATAAAAATTATAACTGTCTCCCATCATATTACTGTATAGCACATTGGCATCCGGCCTGCCCCCAAAGACTTGCTTGACCATGTAATTCCACGTTTTTCCGCCTGTGGTGGTATCGATGTTTAATTTCGGCATCAAAACATGTTTCGCAATATCTTCACAGGTCCAAAAACCACTTTGGGCGACACCACTTCCACCAACCGCAGCGGTGTTACCGTAGGGCACAATAATCCCTCGCAAAGGACTCGGTTTTTGGAATATGAGGGTATAAGGGTCTCGGCTACTCATCAGCTCTTGGAACGAATACTTATGGTTAATTAAGATGTCGCCTATCACACAGTTTTTGGTATAAAGTCCCATGAGCTCAGCCAAATCCCCATCAACCATCATCGCATCACTGAGATTACCAACTAAGTTCGCCCCAAATAACATCCCTGTTTTACTGTAGGTCAGCGAGTCCGGAGTATGAAAAATCATGTCATACAGTTCGGTTAAGCTCGTTCCAATCGACGTAATAAAACGCGCGGGAACCGCCAGTCCCAGCGGGACATTATCCACTAAATACACGCCTGTCGGATTGGTGCGGTCAATAATCTGCACGGTGCGTTTAGGCACCAATAACACACTGGACACCAAAATAATGATGGCGGCAAACTTGACCAATTCTTTGGGGTCGTGCGCTTTCATAAACGACATCAAGACTGACACCGCAGAAATAAATAACACAATGCGGAACATCGAGTCCCACGTATCAGAGCCTATTAATGCCGCAACGCCGTTGAATACTTGCATCATGTATTCACCGCCACCGAGCACATAGACAGTATCTATCACGGCCATATCTAGGCTCCTCTATTTACTGGCTTCAGGATTGACGATATTGAATCGGGTATTTTGCATAAACCGCTCTTGCAGCTGACTGGACGTTTGTTGGCGCAAGTAACTCATTTGCCGCTCCAGTTCAATCAACACATTGGCTTTGGTGTTGACCATTTGCTGCAGAGATTCCAATTGGCGAGAGGCTTCGGCGATATTCTCCCGCAGCGGCTTCACCGCTTCTTCCATGTAATTTCGGCTGCCCATTGCCCCTTTCGCTTGGTCAATCAACTCCTGCAGGTACTGCAGTAAAATGTCGTAAGCAATATAATCGGCGAGCGCGGGTAATAAATTGGCTTGGATATTCAGCTGCATCGGGTCAACCAGGTACTTCAAAATCGGAATAGAGGTACTTTGAATAAAGCCTTTTTCTTTCGCACTTAACCCCTCATCACTGCGTAACTTGCCTTGGATACCCTCAATCATGGTTTTGGTCATCGAGATAAGGCCGTTTTTACTGTCGATGGTGATTTTTTTACTTTTGAGCTCCAGACAATCTACGGTAGAGACGCACCCCTCAATGGTCATGGTGCCGCCTTCCATCAAAGTTTTGATGAGTTCTTGACGATTCACTTTGGGAATAGTGCTTTTGACATTGCCTTTGGCATCAAAGATGAGTGTACCCGTGAGGTTCATGACCAATTCTTTTAACTCGTTATCACCGGATAAAAACTGACTTTTGGCTAAGATTTCCCACATTAAGTTTTTATTTTGCATGATTTGGTCTTTCATGTTTTCAGGGGCTTTATTAAACGCATTGTTCATTTGCCCGCCGACCGTACATCCTTGGCGAGATGCGGCCCAGTCTTCAAACAGGCTGGTTGCCCCGCCAATGTCTTGACAAATTTTTTGCGACGCCACGGTATTGGTTGGCCACAATCCACCAATGATGCCTTGTGCGGCCTGACACGATGAAATATTCATGCTATTGATATCTGCCGCCATTTTTTGCACAAAGTCTTTTGCCGATTTCAACTCGGGCACGGTGGTTTGCAACGCCAAATCAAATAAATACCCTGCACCATTGGTCATCATCTGTTTGATAAATTGCTGCAACTGCTCACTGTTCATATAAGAAAAAGACCCAAGGTATGCGTCAATTCCGCCACAACCGGCATTAATCGACGGCGGTGTAAATGAGGCAATTTGCAGTTGCTTCACTTGGCTTCGCAGGAATAAATTTCCGCCTGTGGCGTACCCCGCGGCTTGTCCTTCCCAAGCTCGGGCATCCGTGGCATTGCCTTCAAAACCCAATTTATTGAAGAAGTTATTCATGTCGCTATTCACATTGGCAAACGCCGTCGTGTGGTTGAGTAATGCCGCACACAGCACAGGAATGAGTCCTTTACGCATGGAGGCCTCCTAATTGAAAATAAACAGGCCAACACGAGAATAAGGCAGGGTTTATCGCCTTATTCCGGCAAGGAATAGGGTTAATTAAATCATTCATTGTGGGTAAACCTTATAGAGCGCCATTCCCCGCAACGTTGCTGCGTGTCGGCATTAAAGAGTAAAGTGAGATTAAAAGTGATAACGAACTAAACCGCTTTATTGGATTGGAAAAATAGAACCAAACTCGGTGATGAGCATCTTCTCGATAACCGCAAAGTCATGATTGATTGACGGCCGCCAGTAGCGGTAATACCACCATTTCACCTCGTATGCGCGTAAAGCAAAGCACAACTCATACTGTCGATTAAACCAACCATCAATTTTCCATGCCCATCTAAGTGAGGAATTGATAGATATCATCTCTTCACGGAGTCGTCTTTCTAATCGTGCTGCTTTATTTGGTTCGGCTTTAAATGCAATATAAGGTTCTGTATGGTCTACGGGCCAACGATGCCCTTGACAGGACGCAAACGTAGTGAAACCACATTGATTAAATGTATTCACTAGTGGCTCAATCAGTGGGTCGATGATGTGATAATCTCGCTTTTTCATTTGGCTAACTTCCTTTTCACGAGATATAACTCAAATTCGAGATAACAGATATTCAATAGCGTGATGAGCATAATGCACGCATTTTTGGCTGCCATACCCCAAAAACAATAAGGCACGACATACATCGCAACATTCCAAATGTCTTTAAATCGTAACTTATCATTCGGAACATCAACATTACCTGGAAAAACAACCCCAAACTGCCAGTGCATTAACGTCCATAACGCAACCCCAGCAACGATATAGCCCATTAAACTAAGAAAAGAACGGTAAAACGGTGTGTGTATTACTTTTTGTTCCTCCTTTAATTCATGTAACTTTGTTTGTAATGTTGCTCTTTCATTCGTTTGACTCTCACATTGAGAGGCTTGATTTAATGGCGTGTTAGTCATTTTAAATTCCGATTGTGGGGCTTGGTGGGCGCAGTCATAACCCCACCAAAACCCAAGTAAGGTGTTAGAAATGATTTTTCGATGGGTAACAAAGAAATAATGCCGGTAGCAAATAACGCTAGGAGTCACATTAACTTACTGAATATCACCACCGACTTTATTTTGAAATTTCTTTTTTAACCATGAATGCAATGCATCAAGCCACATAGACACCTTATATATAAACACTATCGCGAAATGTTTCGCCGCCAAAGCCCAAAAAGTATAAGGCATGGCATACATCATGATATTCCATAAATCTTTGAATCTAATTTCATGTTCGGGTACGTCGCCTAAGCTTGGCCAAATCGAATTAAAAATAAAATGCAACCATACCCAAGATGCATAACCGGCAAAAACATAGCCGATAAAATTCACAATGCTGGCGTGGTAAGTTTGAATATTAAAAGCACCCTCCATTTCCAATCTTTTACGCTGCTTCTTTAAATCAACATCTTGATTATTTAAATTTGCTAAGTTGGCTGGGTTATCCCTATTTATGTCAATCTGTGATTTTTTCATGATGATGGCCTTTTGTATTCTTCAGTAAAAGTAGGCCGAAACCTACTCACTTCGTTTGATGACTCAGAAATAAACACCATAGTTTCAATTGGATAAAAATTCACTGAACGTTTATTTTGCATTGCGTCTTTTCATCCAAACATCTACGATATTGAGCGCAATACCACCATAAATACAAGCCATCAGTAATACTCTCCCTAACGCCAAACTCAGAAGGGTTAATGGTATGAGATACGCAAACTGAGACATCAGCACCCCCGGTAATGACTCCGCCCCACTCATTTTGCTGGCAATTTTCAGTATCCACGGTGTAAAAAAGGCATTTAAGAGCACCCACGATACGTAGGCCGATAACAACAATGAGGCAAACGAATAAAAATGCGGCCTTAATGCTTTCTTATAGGGCGTATCAGCCGTGACTTTCTCTTTTAATGCGTCACTAAATGACACAACACCACGAACGGCATTTGCGTCAAAATTCATTTTTTCTGAACATTTTTTCATGGTTAATTTCCTTAAATTGAAGTTACACGTTATGGCTGGCTCATTGGGAATGAGTCAGAAACGGAATAATTGATATTGAGATATTTGAGTACTGAAGTGACTCAGAATACTGAATTGAATTAATTAGGTATTTTAGCGAACTTCTTTTTAATCCGTTGTATATACTTATAAATGAGTCTGTCGGCCATATAAAAAAACACAATACTGAGACTTGAAAGTGCTAACACAAAAAACAGCTCACCAAGACAGCGAAATGCAAACTTCAGTTGCGATTGCACTTGTGCTGTCAACCAGGTTGCATTTTCAGGTTTTCCCGCCTCTGTAATCAAGAAATCATTAAAAAAGTAAAACGTGAACAATGTTGCAGCCGCAAAGAAAAAAGCCACATGAAGATATGCATAAACCACATTGTCATTTTTTCGTTTTATATCGCGCTCAATACGTGGGTTTATTTTTTCGCTCATTTAAGCCTCCTTTGTCCCTTTATTGTGTCGCCAACATTAAGTTACTGTTTATCCGATTAATCACATCCTGCATATCGGTCAGGCCTTGTAATAGGGGGTAAGTCCGTAGCGTATTCACCTCAACTAAAAACACAGAAGGCGTCACGACTTGCATTCCAGCCCCAAAAAAAGTCTGCACGACTTCGGCAGGTGCAGGTATCGCATTGGGAAACGCCATATCCCCTTGACCATCAAGCGTGTACGGGAAAACCTTAAATCCCGTTTGCATCGACAATAAAGCTAATTGTGGATCAAACTGCTGGCAATACGGACACTTGGCCTGCATAAACAACACCAAGGTATAATCATTTAAATTCACCACTTTTCCATTGGGTAATCGGTACGGTTTAACCGTAACGGTATTGGTTTTTGAAGGGGGTGTTTCTTCTTCAATGACTGCTTCACGCTCCGTAGGGGCAGTTTTGTGGGCTTCAAGCTCTGCAATATCGTCCAGTACACTCGCTTGCACTAAACCGCTGAAACACAGCATCATCACTAACATCATTATTCTCACGATGTTTTCTCCTCATCCTCCGGAAAGATTGTGGGGGCTTTGATACGTTGCCAGGCTTTAATCACGGCATAGAACAGACCTGCTAAGCTGGTTGCCGCCCCAATGGCAAACAAGAACACCATGCCTGAATCTTGGATTAGTTGCAGCGTTTGCACCGTCGACTCACTGAGTATTTGATGACGTATGTCCATTAACAGGTAAATCAAGCCATAGAAAATCAGTGAGGCAAAAATCAGGGTGATGCCAAGGTAAATCAAAGTATTTTCAATTAATCGTTCTTTGAACGTCGGTTTCATCTTTATCTATCCTTAGTAACTAAAAAATGACTAAGCTGGTCATTCACTCTCAGACACAGTAAAAATCAGTTGATCATCGGTAATGTTCAAGGTGTTAAGTCGGTATTTATCAATGAGCATTCGAACAAAATGGAAAATATCGACACTGTCAACGAATTCGACTTGCTTATGGTTTAAAGCAATGTCCTCCTCTGTGATTGATGTAAAAACGGTTGGACCAAGCCCACACTCCATCGTCAGAACAAATCGCCCTTCCTGATGGTCAATCACTAATTCATGGATTTCATTGTCGGCGCGATAACTCGACCAAGTGATCCGTGTGATAACGGAAAAATAACGCTTAATCTCACCAAAAATGAGCTTTAACGCGAATGACGCGGTCACGCTGCCATGTGCATAGATCTGAAACAGACGTGAACGACGTATTTTTTGATGTCTTTTCATCATGTAGCCCCTCCTCAATAGTTAGGCTTAAAATCTGTTGCAACATCTAAAAAGCGACGTGCCAACGCATCTTGGGTCATAAACCCATACGCAAGCGGTTGGTAATGTTCACTTTTGGGGTCAACGAGGAACAGTGCTGGAAAATGGGTGATACCCATTTTGGCGACTTGCCCCGTATCCGGTCGCGTGTCAGGTAACGCTTCACTGCGAACCCCATCAACCGACACGGGAATAAGTGCAATGTTGTGTGATTGCGCAAAGTCCCGCACCACCGTGGCTAACTGGTTGTCCAGTGGGTCTTGCCCGCGATAAAAGAAAAACACGCCATACTCAGAGGACAATGACTGAATAGCGGCTTTTTCCTTATTTTGCAGTTGGGATAATTGCAATGGCACCGTACTGTTGTAGTGACTGTGTTCCAAGTTGTAATCAAGGGCAGGGTCAAGCAATAACCCTTTTTTCACCGACCGCTCAAATTTACCGGACTGCTCTAGCCAAAAACGTTGATACGCCATGTATCGCAGGGCATTTTGTGGAGAAGGCTGCATAATCGCGGTATCTAAGGCTTCCTCCGTCAATTTTTGCATCACTTTTTTTTGCAGTGTCGGGGATAAACTGGACAGCGGAATTTGCTCAGGTTCAGGTGGCTCCTCATCCTCCTCAGGCTGCGGCTCGTTGTACCAGTGCCAACCGACGATGGGTTCATCCACATAGGTTTTCGTTTCCACTTGTTGGGGGTTGTCGGCCTGTGCGGTGATTGATATCACCAGTCCGATCAGTCCCCATACTAAATGTCGTTTCATCCTTGCCCTCCCTGACCTTGTAGGCCATTGGCGATTTGATTTTTCACGCGATCAATCAATTCTTGATCTGCGGGAATATCAGAGCCAGACTCTAAATCGGAATAGAAATCGGCAAAGTTGAGTCGGTCAAAGTTAATGGCCTGCAACTCATCGACGGTAATACCACGACAGTCACTGTTTTTGGCGCTGCCAAAACCAATGCGCAGTTGCCCGCCACGTCCTTGCTCTTGCACGATTTTGGCCAGTTTACTGTCAAACACGCAGTAGGCTTCTTTCTTCTGAAGACACACTCCGAGGACTTTATTCGAGCAATATGAACCGACATAAATGGTGAGATTGCGGCTTTTGGCTTTCCCCAAGGCTTTTTCTTCACTGTCACAGTGCGCCAGCCCCACATCACTCCCCCAACCGCCACTTTTACAACAATTACTGAACCCCGCTGCGGCTTTACGACAGGTATAACGCTGCCCCGTAAAGGCTCTGACGTTTACATCGTTGAGCTCTGCCACATCTTCCCCTGCAGCCGCCACGGCCGCTAACGCGGACACGGCTTTTTGAAAGCTATTAGCCTTGTCATTCTTGATTTGGTCACACTCACCACTGGCACAAATCAGTTCAACACCGCACATTTTCCCGCCTCCGGTCAGCCCTTTTTCACAGGAAAATACCGCTTGCTCACGCAAACAGGTACTGCCAACAGATTCAATGCAAGTGGTTTTCACAATGGTGCAGGCGGGATTTTTCATGTAATCACCGCAGCTGCCGTTATCTGCCGACTGCTTGGCGTAATAATCGGTGTACTGCCAACATTCACTGTAAACATCGTACTTTTTACCACCCACCGTGACCGTTTTAGTACCCCCTTTTTCCGTACATTGGGTTTCCACTTTCACTTCTTCTGACTTATCAAACGGACAATGTTCAACCCATTCAATTTTCGGTGATGGCGTTTTAACGTTGACCGTCACCATCATATTTAAGGTTAAGGTCGCGGTTTTTGTCGACGCAAAAGCTTGATAGACCAATTCTTGAATACCGACTTGGCACAATTCGCCATTGTTACCGACACAAATCCGATTGGAGGCAATAATTTCTCCCTCTTTCAACGCCATATTTCGTGCATTTAATGTATAGCGACTTGCATTTAACATTTGAAACGTCGTATTCATAAAAATGACATGCTGATTAAATAAAAATCCCGAGTTCAGTGTTAAGGTTGCACTTTGAATGGTGCCCGTGACGGGGGATTTAAAAGAAAACGACCAGCGGTCACCATGCCAGTGGTAAGCAAAATCAGAGGGCGGCACAACAATCGTTTGGTTTTCCCACCCGTCAACCTCCTCCCAGGTGATTTTGGCTGTGCGAGTACAGGCTAAACTGGCGGCGGGCGTTCGCTCACATTGGTGTGACGTGATTTCGGTTTTATCCAGCGTCACATCCTGACAGGGCACCGTAATTTGCCCGCTTTCTGACTCCGCTTTTTCCCGCATATCAATGCCCGCTTTTAAGAACGGCGCGTCTAAATCCAACTTATCCGGTGGGCGATTTTTCATCACCTCCATGGTAGTTTGCCCCGCCTCCGTGTCATTCATCGCTTTGACACCCGCATTTTCCAATCCCGAGGCCGCGCCTGACGTCACACCGCCGTAATAGCCACTTTCGGATGGATTAGCGGTATAGTTCGGAATGATATTGGCGGGGTTGGTGTTTTTTATCGTGTTTGTACCCGTGTTTTTGAGACCGTTAGCAAATTCCGATCCCGCTTTATAATCATTGGCCGCAACCCCAAGTGACACTGCACCCAAGCCACACAACACAATCAATAACCGTTTCATTATCGCTCCTTCGATACCAGCCAATCTCGTGCAACTTCATGACAATCGCCACTGCTGGCAATTCGCTCGATGGCGGATAACAAACGAATATTTCCGTACAACACATCAAAGCCTTGTTCACAGCGCACGACCAGTGCAGGCGCTTGTGTAACGCCATATTGGGTAAAGGTTTTGGGGTCGATTTGGACGCCGCCTTCACCGTTATCTTTGGTCAGTTCAAACACCGCCGTGGCCGTTTTACGAAAATCATTGTCAATCAACCCATTAATCAAAGTGGGGATACCAAGCTGCGTGGCCTCTGGCACCATCTGTTTGAGTCCCGCTTCAGGAATAGAAAACGACACAAAGTAGACAAAGGGGCTTTCCTGCTCAGTTTGGGCTTTAGCGGTATTCGCGGCCTGTTGCTGCGCTTGCTGCTGTTTGGCTAATAAGCTATCAATCCAGACTTTATCCTTGGCGGAGATTTCTGGGGGTTTAAAGCCATCGGGCGGCAAGGACTGGTCGAGCAAGGCCGCGCTTTGGTCGCGCATTTGTTCTAAAAACTGTTGGTCATCCGTTAAGGCGTGACTGGTCGGCGCAAGCATCAGGCTTGCGAACAAAAAGAAAAAAGGTTTCATGAAAAGGACCTCGTGTTAGAGGAAAACGCAGTTACGTTTACGCCAGATGAGATAACCGAAGTTTTGACGACTGTTGGGTGAGGCATGCCCCGTTTGCCAACGCATCACCGAACGACCAAAGGGATGACACTGCGCGGTATCAGGGTACATATTCACCATTTGATAGCGATAACGGTCTTTGGGGATAATCGGTGACGGGTAGGTGTAACACACCTCCTGGTTTTTCCCGATGCTGTTCATCACCAAACCTTGTCGATGTAACTTAAACGCCATGCGCTCGGACAGCAGAACCGATGAAGCCTGTGGACTAAATTGATTGCTGGTATACCCCGTAAACGGATACATACTGCCTTGTGAGCCCGCACACCAAAAGAGCGCATTTAAGGGCTTACTGCCAATACTGGCAATCGCATCGGCGGCACAGGCGCCTTGCGCAATCGGATTGGCAAACACAAACGCTTCAGGGGCAATAATCGACGACAAGGAACTGTCATTCCATAAAGGGTCTAGCTCGGACAAATAAGCAATATCCATATCCCCGCGCTCTAAACAGCCTGCCGAAGTAATGATATTGAGCCAATAGGTCAGCGGGTATTTGTACCAATGCACATGGTAGAACGCTCCTTGGGTCGCAGGGTCATTTTGCGTGCCTTTCCCCCCGCCCATCTTGCCGACATTGATGTTAAATCCCCCTAAATTGACCATGCAATACGGTGAGCGGGTCACATCGGTGAGTGCAAATGGCTCCCAATAGCCAATGGCGAGACCAATACGGTATAAAATCCCCATCGGGCAAATCTGGATAGGACTGGACGGGTTTTCCGTATCCGGAGCCACACCGGGAAACACAGGCACATTACCAATGGTCATGGGGAACAAACAATCCCAACAAATATCGGTGATCGGGTTAACGAAATTCCCCTCACACATCACATCGGCTTTGGCTGGCGTTGTCATTGTCACGCAACCGAGTACACAAGCACTCAGTAACCAACGGGTGAGTTTACTCATCGCCCCTCCTGCATTGCCGCCGAGACGATTTTGAGCTTGTCACCTTCTTGGGTGACGACTGCAGGAATGTACTGAAGCCCAAGTTGGCGACTTAAACTACCCCCTTGGTCAAAGAACACGCGCGTATTGAGCGCCTGTGTGGCTTCCTTGATATTGCCGCTCGTTAAAATGACTTTGTAACGTAAGGTCGCAGGCTGTTGCGCATTCATCCACGCGATTTGGCGCGGATCATCCGCATCTAAAAAGTACAGGGTTTGCCCGAGTGCCACGTGACTGAGCGGGTTAATTTTGTCGCCTTGACGGGCAAACACCACGCCATTGTGGTCAGCATAATCGCCTTGAACCGTAAACGTCGGGTCATACCACACCGTATGGGATTCAGTATCGGTGCTAAGCCAATCCACAGGCGGTGGACGCAGGGTATTTTCAATCACGCGGTCTTTAAAATCTTGCTGCATCTGCGCGATTTCCCCAGAACCCTCCATCTGCTTTAACCGCCCCTGGATAAAGTCCAACATGCTTTGCTCTTGAACGGGGTAGACATCCCCCCATACCCCGAGGTCTTTGGCGGTAACAAGAGAAGGTAAACAAAACAAGATTGCTAATGTAGCGTGTCGTAATCGCTTCATTTCCCCTCCTTATTGCGCCATTTTGTCGGCAATTGCGGCTTGAATATCGACCGTGATGTCTTCTGCGCCCATCACCACCGCAGGAGTGACGAGAATCAGGGCCTGATGCATTTGCTGGTACTCGGATAAACTGTCACTGAGCGCCACTTGAAAACGGTGAGTGGCTTCCGCGATTTGCTGCTCACTGAACGGATTTTCACCGTTAAACTGCAGGGCCATTTGTTGTTGATATTGATTGACCGTGCCCGTCATGTCGAAAGTGACGGTGACAGGGGCAAGCCAGCGCACCACGAACACCGAAATACTGAAACTCAGAACCACCGCAATGATCATAAAAAAGCTCATGGCTTTTAAGCATTGTTTACGGCGGCGGTTCATGCCCCGAGCAGGTGCTTTTAGTGCCTTGTCGACTAATGTCGTGTTTGTGTCTGCCATTGGGATAAGGTCTCCATTTCTTGTGGGAATTTGCGTTGAGCCAGCGCCAATAACGCCTCTTGTTGGGATCGTCCTTGGGCGATTTGATTTTCACGAAATTGGAAATCATCCCCATCCGTTGAGTACAACGCCCGGCTAATCGGGTCAGTCACTAGCCGATGGAACGAGGAGCGCCCCGCAATCCGCAACATAAAGGCACTAAAGTGCGCATCCCCCGCTGCAGGGAACCCTTCAACAATGGCGCGTTCAACGGGGTTGAATTGGTCATTATTTTTTTGGTTGTATTTACGGAAAGCTTCCATATTTTGGCGCATGATAATTTTGAAGGAGGAGTTACTCCACGCGGCTTTCGCGGCGGTACTGGCGCCATCACCGTCAAAATCGTCGATACCTTGTGAGATAGTAATGTACGAGCCACCGTATTTACGGGCCGTTCGATAGCCGCCTTCAATAAAGTCAGCAACAAAGTCGCCCTTGTTATCCAGCAGTTTCCAACCTTCATCGATCACCGCGAGTTTTTTGATATTACGCGGGGATAAATACATCCGTTGCTGGATGAAAATCATCATGGAGAACATGACCGCCGCTAACAGATCAGGTTTGTTTTGCAGCCCGCCCATTTCCAACACCGTAAAGCGCACTTGCTCATTCAGTGCCGGTTTGTCACTGTTAAAATACGCCCCGTACAATCCTTTGGTGGTGTATTTTTTCAATGACACAATGATTTCTTGCATCTTATTTTGGACCGTACTTTGCGGGTCAAAATAAGCCGCTTTCACTTGGGCTTCGAGGTAATCGTGAACGTCGTCAATCAGGACTTGATTCTCTTTACGTCCGCTTGGGGCTTTTCCTTCCCACACATCTTGAACCGCATTAAGTAGGATGGATTTAGACACATCATCCATGCTGCTTGATGGACTAGCCAACACAATCAACAGGTCACGGATACTTTCCGCCGCCTCTTTAATGTCCACCACACCCGCGAACGGGTTGAATTTGAGGTCTCGCGCATCGACATAAACACCGCCGAGACTGTGACACAACTCTTTATACGAATCCCCCATATCGAGCACATACGTCCAACCGCCCGCATCTAGGACTTGGCGAATGAGGGCTTGCATGATGAACGACTTGCCACTGCCTGACGTGCCACAAACTGCCGCATTAAAGTTGTCATTACCGAGACCTGAACCCCGCTCAAAAATGTCGAGAAATGAGAGTTGGTGACGATATGACGGAATAGGTAATCCTTTTTGGCAAATTCGATTATCGGCGACAACCGGCAATAAATTGGCGACATTAAACGATTTGGCCCTGAGTGTGCCACCTGAACGTACCATATCGCCCCAAAGTCCCTCTTGCATGACAAAAGGAAAGAGCGCCAAGTAGTTACGTAATTGCATAAAGGTCGGTGGACACAACGTTAAGCGATTGGTGGTGTAGGTATTCATCAACGCCATTTCCGCTTTTAACGCTTTATCATCGTCGTCTTCGCAAAATAAGGTGATGCCGTAACTGTAACGCGCGAGGGCAATTTGGTTCGTATCGAGTCCACTCTGCAAGCCCTTCCACTCATCGGCTTTACGTTTTACCCCTGGCACCCAATTGATGTACTTGGAGTTGGCCCGACTGTTATTGGTGATAAACTTTTTCTTGGCCTCGTTTTGGGTTTTCACCAAATCTTCGACATACACGGTCATCGTAATGGCAAACGGACACGACACACTGGAGGCAGGATCAAGCAAGTTACTCAAGTTATCGCCCGTTTGCCACAAGGCAAACTGGGTCGGGTTTTTCTCCAGCATATAGTTCATGATACGGGTTTGGCTTTTTTGCCCTTTTTCCATCGACAACGACTGGTGAATGGCATCGGGGCGGATTTCTAGCGTTAACGAACGGTCAGCACATTGGTCATTCAATGCCTCATACGGGTCAACGTGGCTACTTGGCAATGCAATCTGGTCATGCCGGAAATTACTGATTTCACGTACCAGTTGCAGCAACCCTTTGTCATTCATTTGCTCACAATGCAGGGATGCGCCTGCCAAGGACTCCATGACGATACTGAGGGTTTGATTCACTTTTTGTAATGTCAGGGCATCGGCTTTTTTATGCTCTTCGGCATAACACACAAACAACCGATAATTACGTAACGATAGCGGTAAATTGAGTTTGTTATTCAATCCCACCAACGCACCGCGCTCGTAAAAAGCCCGGGTGATATGGTTAAATTGGTCTGCTTTTTCTCCTTGCCACCCAAAGTCTTTCAGCCCATACCCTAACTGCTCACTGATGCACTTGCTTCCCAATAACATAAAGGTTAAGGGGATTTTGCGAGGAAGTTTATTGCGCAGAAAATAATCCAGCGCATCGACAATTTTGTCATTGGCCCCCACTAAAGGCGTGCACTCTAATGCAAAACCAATGGTGGTTTTATTGATAAACAAGCCGGATTTTGCATCATAATTGCGATACGGTAAGAGGCTGCAAAAGGAGGGGTAATCCATGTTATCCAAGGCTTCAGCCGCCCGCTTGTTTCCATCCGGCTCTCGCCATGCGGTAAATAAGTTCTTGAATAATGCTTCTTGTAACGACACCGGTTCTGGCTCGTCATCAAACACAATGTCTTTTGACTTAGGTAAAAATGGGGCAAGCAGTTTATCGATTAAGGACGGTTTTTCGTTCATGTTACTGGACTCTCCACTGACCATCTTTCACCACAAAAGAGACAACCGCAGGTTGATACAGGTTGTCTTGCTCATCTATCCACGGCGCTATCCATAAACGCGCAGTGCTTGTCGGTAAACGTTGAGGTGGCGCCATGCCAATATCGCCCCAACTCGCCCAGGCTTGTGTCGGGTGCTGAACGGGCGGCAGTGAATTCGGCGGCACGGACTTTTTAACTGGGGCTGCAGGTTGTTCAAATGCACCCAACGCGGCAACTGTCTGTGATGACGCCCTATTACCCTGGGGAGCAGAACGAACAGCCCCAGAGGTGGATGCCGTTGTCACGACAGGTACAATAGGTGTTGCCAACGGCGCTAACCGCGGCAACTCAGCTCGCTTTTGGGATGCGCCCTCCCCATTAGCAGGATGGTTCCATGTCACATTTTGCTGTGCCGCTTTTTGATTGGCTTCTTCCATCGTCATGCAACTGTCTTGCGCAGTGGCATTACAATCAAAGGAGTCTTTCATCCCTGCTGTACAACCAGCGAGCAGGGTTAATGCGCCTAGAATGAGGAGTTTTTTCATAATTAAACCTTTTTGGATACAGAGTTGGTAAAAAGAGGAGGTGCGACGAAGAATGTCGAATAAAACAATGTTATCTAACTGTGCTTAATGGCGAGTCCTATAGAAAAGAAAAGCACATAAACAAAAATACATTTGACGATAAATAGGACCATTTTCTTGTGTGAAGGAAATCCCACTTTCCCAGCAAGATAATCTGGTTTTGAGTATTGCCCTAAACCTAAACAAACGAAAACAACCACCGTGCTTGCCGCACACAGCAAGGGAATATAATTAAGATATTGAGGTGACGGGATAAAGAAGCCCCTCCCCCAAACGCTCATGCTCACTATTGCGATGAGAAAATTAATAATCTCAAAGGTGCGCATCACTTTAAATTGAAACAGTCGTTCTTCAGGACTGGTCATACCCCCTCCAATGAAACAAAGTTAAGTAGCTGGTAATAATGTAATTTGTGAGATAAATAAGTTTCCAACGATTGTGCAGAATTAAATTTAAGCTGGGGATCATGTTATGTTTCTGTCGTATACCACACGCGAATACCTTGAAATGATCGCCCCATCCTCATGATAGAACTGGATGACTTATCTTCTTCTGTTTCGATATTGATGATTTTAATATTCAGTGCCTTATTCTCTGCAAGCCATAAATTAAGGGCTTCACACGCCAATTGCTTACTAAAATAATCATCAGGTTTCATCGAGAGAGTAAACGTATTAAAGTCTCTAAATTTAACAAGTTGCTCCACTGTATTGTCCTCTAAAGAGCGATATATCATGTTATTACTATCAAAGGTAAAACCTAGCTTTGTGTAAAAGCTTAAAACTGATTCATCGTCAACTTTTCCTTTAAAACAGATAACCTCACTGCCTAGAAATTGGTTAATAAGCCGTTCTATTAATATGCTGCCAATACCTTCTCGCCTAAATAAGGGGTGAATAAAAATGTAGCGAAGATACAATTCGTTTCCCTGAATAGACACAACTGCTTTCCCTAACTCAACCTCTTTATAAATGGCTAGGCATCGTCCGGTATCACCAACTTGAACATAGGAAGTGCGATAACCTCGAAGTATTCGTCTTTTATTCAATAACAACTTAAGTTTAACAACCAACTTATCGAATAAATTAAGTTTATTTATCAACCACATGAATAACACCTATTTAAAGTCATTAAATTGTTCAAGATGACGCGGAGGATACTTATCAATATTGTCCTTGATTTCTTTTAAAAACAGCTCGAAGGTGTGTTCCCAATCATTCGCACGGATTGGCGAGATAGTTTGTAATAAAGTTAAATACGCCGTTAAATAACGATAAAGGTAATTTTGAACCAGACTGTATATTTCAATCGCATAATTTTTGTCGCACTCAACAGATGGCGAAAAATAACGAAATTCATTAACCAATTTAATTGAGGGATAGTTTCCAGCGTAGTAATACGTTTGCTCAACAAATTGCTGATAGGCCTTATTTTCATGTTTTAACTGTTCAATCTCTCGGTTAAGTCGTTCAATTTCTAATGCTTGCTGCGCTTGTTTATTACGATTAAAAATTTGCATATTTATTCCTTTAGTTAAATAAAATCTAATAATATTTTTTATCCGATTAATTGACATTTTATTTCGTATAACTTTTATTTTTCAGATTTCTTTCACCACTAACTCAAATCATCATTAGAAATAGAGGTGCTTAACCGCCCTTTAATTTGGGAAAACAACTCTTCAACTGTCAGTTCCAATTCAATTGATTTGTCATTGGTGAATTTAATAAAGGCGTTTTCTTTGTATTCACCTGCGCTGACTCTTATTTTAATGGGCTCAACGAGCCGAATAAGCGAGGTTTGAATAAGATAGGTTTTACCTTCTCGGTCCTGAAACTTCACTAGATGATTGGGGTTGCAGGGCTGAATTGACGTAATATTTTGGTCGACACTATGATGATTAAACATAAGTATTATCACTCTATATTGGTCATTTATACATGAGGGGTAAATACGAACCCGAAGGCTGAAATGAATTTAATCCTTCTCTTCGTATTGTTCGGGTATTACACTGATTCAAGAGTATTGAAAATAGCATAAGTAGTTACACCGCCGCAGATAGTGCAATACCAATATAGGCTAATCTTGATTTTTCTTTAAGGTAATATATTCATCCGGTGACAATGAGCTAATAAAATAACCTACATCACAAGAGTATCTATAATCTTCAGTCGCTATCTCAGATTTCAGGGGAGTATGACACTGTAATTCGAATTGATTGAGTTTATCAAACTGCCCTCGACTTGCCATATTCCAGCTGCATACTCCCCCCGCGACCAGGGAAAGCCAAAACACCACACATATAATACCCAATATACGTTCTGTCCTCCAAAGGTGAATTATTGAAAATATGGCCATACAAGCAAGCACGAATATTAAGAACCAAATGATATACTGCATAAAAGTTAACATATGAATTCCATTATTTAATTGGCTTTATCATTAGTTGAAATTTATAGGTTGAGTATAAATCCAAATAATGAAATGAATCTCAAGCCGATTTAGGGGTATTCCAAATTGCATAGGCAACGCCATTTTCAACGACCACAATGCCTTGATGAGCACAGCCCGAGCAGGTGATTTTATCTTTCTCAAACAGTAAGTCTTCTGAGCCAAATTCGGTTTCGACAATACTATTTTCACTGCCACAAACCACGCAGCGCCCTAGCCAGTTAATCTTTAATTTGCGTTTCATAGTAATTTTAATTATTAGCTAAAGATTCTTTTAGCTTGATGAATTCTAAATAACCGTATGTACTCATTTCTACATATCCGCTTTCACACGATAATTTATACTTATCATTATCCACTTCAACCCGATATTCTGGACAGGTTTTTTAAAAGGCTTTTCCTTCATTCAAGCTGTTTACATTAGCAACGTAACCAATGAGTAGAGCCACACCAAAACCAACAATTAAACCAAATATAAAATTACTCATAAACACCTCCAATTAGATTTATTTTTTACGTATACTCTCTTGGTAAACTTTAATTGCATAATCGTAATCTATTTTAGAAACTTCGATTTGATTATTTTCATCACCCAAGTAATAGATAATTCCCCCATGTCGTTCAATTGACTTAAAAATTTCAAGCTTAGAATACCGCTCACCATTTGGAATATGTTTTTCAATATCCTCACGTTTTCCCGAGTAAGCTAACCAAGCTAAAAGAGCAACAAAAAAAATCACCACATAAAAGAAAATCCAAATTGGGTTTATCTCCATACTCACATTACCTTTTATTAAACTTTAAAAAATTATTAATTCCATTTTTACTTATCAATATTATTTTTGATTTTTTTTATTAGTGCTATGAGTTTTGATTTTTCCGCATAAGCCCAATGTCCCGTCACAGGGTCAAAGACAACGAAATCAGACTCAACAAATCGCAATCGATAATAAATAGTTTTTTTCAATTCAAATTCACGCTTCAAACTAGCATTTTCTTCCTCTATTTCTTTATTTCTAGCTCCCGAAAAGTAAATGCCATACACCGCAGTGCAAACTATACCAAGAACAATCAGTGTGATACTGGTAATCATTTGGTATTTTTCGATATTTATTACGGGCATAACCATAAATAGCAACATGATAAAAAACATGGGAATTGCCAATACATTATAGTCTGCAGGCCTAAGCTTTGGTGCCTTTTCCAGTACATCTAAGTTTCTGGCTAGTTCAGATCGTGATACTGATTGTCCCGCTGCACCGCCAACGACGAGACCACCACTTCCGACACCAACACCCGCCCCATTCCAGTCATTATTTTGCGTCCCTTTTGCTACAATGCTTGCTAAGGAAACGCCATCCGTTGGTAAATACGTTCGTTTCATCACATCCCCTTATATGACCTATTTTTTACTGTCCGTAAATTGGTAGTGCTTTGGTTTAGCTTTGTATTCGTTATACGTTTCTTTTTCTACCGCAATCCACTCCTCCAAATAAACAGGGAAGTCATCCGGATTTTTAGCCGTTTCTTTCTTTAAATGGTCGTATGCTTCTGGATTATTTGGCTTATATTGGCTGAGGAGTTTATCTAAACGTTCATATTTATCAGGGAACTTGCTTGCCAAATTAAACTTAACGCCCATAATGGCAGCAATAATAAACGCAAGAACAATTACTGAAACATAAACTGGTAGATTTAAATCATTAATTAAAAGAGAGCCTATCCAATTTAAAATATAAACCATAACAACAACGATAAATAGATAGGTCAAAATAAATGTTCTAGCTTGCCTTTGATTAAACACGTGATCAGGAATATTGTTTACCATCATAATATAGTTAAATAACTTTTTATTTTTCACGTTGACTTTCCTTATAAGCGTTTATCGCCAAATCATAGTCTATTTTATTAACTTCAATTTGATTTTTATCATCCCCTAAAAAGTAAAACACCCCCTTCTCTTTTTCCACCGTTTTGATAATTGACAATTCAGAGTAACGCTTTACCTCGATATATTTGAAATAGGATTATTGAAATAAAGTGGATAACAAATTAGGTAGGACAACAGTAAATAATGAATATTCATTTATTCGCTTTTAATTCTTGAAACTTTTCAGGTGATAATGAGCTGGTATAATAACCCGCATCACACTGATAACGATATAACCCATCTGCCAATTCATGCTGTACAGGTGACGTGCAATGTTTTATAAAATTATTGATGCGGCGATACTCTGTGTTCTGGTCCCAATAGATCATTAATTTCGCACCCAAAAAACCAAATGCACCAATAACACAAATAATTATAATAGTTTGCAATCGTTCCATTATTTTCTCATTTTATTAATTTTGAACTTAGCGATTAGTTTGTGATTTTTTATAAGCCTTGATCGCCTCTTGATATTCATCCACTGACACATTTTCAATCACATCGCCACACTTGAGCTTATTAGTATTTGATTGAAATAATCCATTATCGATATTAGTTTCAATTAATTGGCACTCAGACTGATAATAATGCCCCTTATCAGCAAGTGATTCTTGATTATCTATATAACCAATCACCATACTTAAACCCCAAACAATCCCCATTAACGTAAGACTAACTATAATCCGTGGAGTATTACCTTCACTGATTGCACGAATAAAAACCCAAAACAATACAACAGCAAGGCAAATCAAAATAACAACAATAATAAGCATACTATTCCTTTTTTTAATGTATTACGGTTTATTAATCAATTTTCGCTGATAAGCTTTAAGCAGAATCATTACCGAGAAGGCTATGTATACTATTATTATAACAATAGTAAAGAACAGTCCGAACATTGACTGAATCATATAGAAAAGATACGGAGCAAAAAAGAAAAACATAACAACATTAACCCCATCTAGAATATTTAATATTTTATTCGCGAGGCTTTTATTTTCTTTTTTATTTCTAAATAACATTATCATAAATGATAAAGCACAAATGCTTATCATAGTTAAAATGTAAGCACCAACATACGTTCTATTATCGAAAAAACCAATATATATTTCGAGCATGCCTCTATCCTTAAATAAGTTTAAATTTTAATAAATTAGGGCTCCATTTCTAACAAATATTCACGCTTAAGAATGATATTGAATAAGCTAGATTCTTTTATTTTACTGAAGCAATTACTCTTCAATCATTAAGCTGTCTTGATACGCCTTGACAGCTTCGCGATAGGATTGAATATCAACATAGTTAATTATAGGTATCGGGCCGCATTGAAGCTTATGCGTATGTGGATAGACAGGATTAATTTCAACGTCTGTTTCTAAGATGTGACACTCCTCTGTGTAATATCGCCCTTGTTCAATTAGCTTGGGCGTTCCATTTTTCATTAGTGAGTAAGCTTCGCTTCCCAAAATAATGAAAAGTATCACGAAGGAAAAGCCAAAAAACAGACCGAGAAGTGGCTCTTCTGACATTATCTTACCAACAACACACATCCCTAAAAGAACCAAGCACAAAAATAAAACAACGAATCCCATTTTAATCACCATTACCTTTATAGGCTTGTATGGCTTCTTGATATTCATCAACAGTGACATTTTCAATCACATCACCACACTTGAGCTTATTAGTATTTGATTGAAACAATCCATTATCAATGTTGATTTCAATCAGCTGGCACTGTGTTGAGTAATACTCACCCTTGCTTATCTTTTCAGTTTTATTCTCACCACCAAAAGCGATGAAATAGATAAAAACCATGATGATAATAATAACAGCTAAGCCCATCCCAAATTTAGCTTCACCTGCACGAATAGCCCCAGCTAGTGCTACCCCTAAGAATATAATGGCAATCACAAGTATCGGAAAAGTCATTGATTCCATTAGTACCTGTCTCCTTAGCCTGTTATTTAATAGTTTCAAAGCTGCGGTTATCGACAACTTTGGGAACTTCTCTATTGAGAATATTCAGTAATAAGACGGAACGCGCCTCACCATCTGGCTCGTTATAAATCGCTTGAATTCCCGCAAAAATACCGTCTGTAATCACTACTTCATCCCCTTTTTGTGGCAAGTTATCACTCAACTCTTTAACGAAATCAGGAACAACTATTGTTGCAATCACTTCATTGGGGACAATCACGGGACTCTGACCAAAACGCACAAAGTGACTCACACCGCGTGTTGAGTTAATGGTCGAAAAATGGATCACTTCGTAATCGAACTTCACAAACAAATAGTTGGGGAATAACGGCTCCATCACAGTCTTACGGCGATTTCTTACCATTTTTTCAGTTTTATACGTGGGGTTATGCGCGCTCACCCCTTGACGTTCAAGATGTTCAATGGCGCGTAAAACTTGGTCACGTTTACAATACAACAAATACCATTTTTCCATGATGACTCACTTTAGTTGATGGTCAGCACTCAGGATTTGTACAACCCAAACACTTAACCCGCTGTAAATCGCTAAAAAAATGACCGAATCCCAACTCACATGGTGGGAAACAAATAACGCGGCCGGACAAATCGTAATGAGCATCATAAGTAGCGTACTTATACGCATCCGCTTTTTTAGCTGACGAATTCGGTTTTGCATTGGGTTGTACCTGAATGAAGACACTGAAAATTAAGAATTAAGAATTAAGAATTGAAGAAAAAAATTGCTTTACTGCGGGGCATTCTCCATCGGGATAGTATCCCCTAAAGAAATCCGCTCTAAGGCTTGTTTTGAAACGGTAATACCTTGGTTAATGGAACTCTGCAGTGAGTCATTGCCTTGTTTTTCCGATTTAGCTTTCTTCATTTGTTCAACGAACTTCAACTGAAAACCTTCTTGGAAAACCACGGTAATTTCAATGCCTGCCCCAATCGGAATAACGGGATGATATTGCTCAGCACGTTTAATCAAATATTCTGAAACCATTTTACCGGATTGTTGCACCCCACCTCCGACACCACCACGAGCTGCATCACCAAACGTGGTGGTGTTACTGGCTCCCATTCCCACAGAGGTTGAACCCACTTGAGAAATACCTGAGCCTAATGCTTCAATAAATCCGCCTGCAAAGGCATAACCCACTAATTGGCCATTTCGGATGACAGGCTCCCCTTTAATCCCGTTTTTACCCATAAAAGAGACATGCCCTTTAAAGGGAATATCGACGGTATGACCAAACAGTTTGCAAGAGAGTCGGTCAGTGCGAACTAATCCGCGCTCACTGGAAATATCCCCATACACCCCCGCCGTCACCGCACAACCACTTAAGTCATACTCTTCATCATTTGGCATGATGAGTTTTCCCGTTAACCGAAATTGCATCGGGGAAGGATTACTGTTTCCCGTCACGGAAGCATTTGCATCGGCCCCTTCAATCACCATGGCTTTAGCGAAACTCCCTGACGGGATGTAGGGTAAGTCGGGCAAATCGGTATTTTCTTGCTCATCCTCATACTCAATCGTCATCGAGGATAAACCTTGCTTTAATACCGGATTGACATTAATTTGCGGTTGCCCGACAGGGTATTGCCCGCCTTGATAAAAGGCCGTTGGCGGCGGAATAATCGGTTGGTTGGCTTGAACGTTAGGCGTCGGTAAGGTGCCTACAGGCAATTGCTGCGGTTGTGGCACACCATTACTTGACTCACCGTGTATCAAATTGCTTCCCATAGTGGTCATATCGTCTTGCAGTGCGATTAAGTCTTTATCTTGCTGCTCGATTTTATCGCGGTACGCTTTGTTTTCTTGCTCTAGCTTAGCGATACGCGCATTGACCTGTTTCATTTGCTTATCCATTTGAGATGCTGTGGATTGCAAGTCGGCCATGGCCGATTTTCCGACATTCTTATCAAATGAGGAGGTGACGACCCCCGTCATATTCGGTGCAGGACGCACGGGTTTCGTGGCCGTTTTGGGTTTTGATGGTAAGCTCATGTACCACGCAGCGCCACCTATACCCGATAAACCTAGGGCCAGTAATACAAAAAGTGCCGTTTGTTTTCGCTTTGCTCGGACATTAATATTTGCCATTTTCAACCTCATTACTGACGGTTAACCAGACCGTTGCCGTGGCACCTGCTAACACAGTATCGCTATACGGATAGATAACGACTGAGCGAACAGCGTGCTGATTGAACAATCGCTCACTTAACGGTTGTGAGACTGAACTGGTGTTCATCACATCCAGTTGGTATACCCGCAACTCACCCCCATTCCACATTTTGTTTGCCGTCACCCGATAAGCTGACGGTAATTGGAATGACGGTAAGGCCGTTACAGGCGCTAAAATAAACCCATTCGGTGTTTGTTGATTCAGTAACGCTTTATGGATTTCAACTAAGACGCGCGGATACGGTAAAGCGCGTTCCCAGCGTTTTGCTACGGCACTTTGTGCCGGTTGATTGGATATCAGTTGCAGTACACGACCATCGCGTTTTTGTGGAACTGCGACAACCGACACCGTTAAGCCCCCTGCGGTTCTGACGAAAAAGGTAAACGGCTTGGTTTGTGCCGTCATTAATACCACGCCGCCATTCGAAACGCCTGTCGCTCCTTTTTGATTACCGTTGATAAACATCCCTTGTGCACTATCGATGGCCACAATACGATCCCCTGGTACAACCAACATATTCGGTTCACTGTTACTGAAATTTACTTTAATTTGAGAATCGGGTGACACGGGGATTTGAGTTGGCAACTGAGCCATAGGTTCGGCATGTATCGTTGACGCAAAACCACAAAATGCTAATGCGAGACAAAGAAGCTTTATTGGGTTACTTTTTTTCTTCATCAATGATGTCCTCAAAGCTGATCACTTCACTAATTCCATTGGCATACTTGATATGCAACCGCAATTTCTTATATTCAGGCAACGATTCACGCTTACCTATCCACGTTTTCAGCTCACCTTGAATATCAATAATGCCGTCAGAGGGGTAGACCTCCAGTTTGGTCATGTAAAAGGCAGAGGTGACGTTGTTATTGATAATTTCTTTGGCTTCGACCGCTAACACATCTTGCATTTCGGGACGTGATTCTTTTGCCACATACCGTAATAAAGATTGATGGTTTGCTTTGACCGATTCGGGACTGACGTTATAGCGTAGAAAAAGTAATGATTGTGCGACGGATTCAAGGTAGTTCGCATCCGCATGTGAGCGAGTTAAGGTAAATGGTGTATCAAAGAACATCGGGATATAGGTTTCTTGTCGACTATTGAGTAAGTCATCTAATCTCAGCCACGCGAAAATATTACCTGTCAAACTGAGGCCTAACATAAAGGTCAGTGTAATAAACAGTATCGAGGTGTATTTCGTGGCGGATTTAGCTGCGCTCAGTTTCATGGCAGCCTCCTTCCTTATTTTAAATAAAGTCTGAACGCAGAGTCAGGGAGAGATTTATAAATGCTTTTGAAACAGTAAGCGGGTAAGTACCAGTAACACGCATTGAGTAACCACTGACTTCCCCGCCCTTTTTTGAAGTACCTCAGGGCATACCAGAGCAACGTACCAACCACCAGGCCAGTCATGTAATGTCCGTCATAAAAGCCCCATGTCATGGGGCCTAGTAGAACGGCGGTTTCATCATTGGGTAATGGGAGAATACCGCCTTGCTCGGTTAATGTCTGAGGGAAAATGAAACGCTGTGCACGTTCGTCTTCCATCATCCAACTCCTAATCCATCAACCGCCTGTAGGTGCTTCGATTAAACCAAAGACGATTTTGGTTCCCACAATAAAGACAGGAATTAACAGGAGTAACGCTGGGTTTTGTGCTCGCATAAACGCTAAGAAAACCAGAACCGCTTCACCAATCATGATGTAATACATCACGGATGACCCTTCACCGAAGGTGTCACCAGCGTCGCCTGCCCCCGCTTTCGCCAAGTCTTCTGCTTGCGCAAAACCACGTGCCGCCATCCATAAGATTAACGGTGCAGCGACATATTTATACAGCGATTTTGCCGCTTTGGAGTTCAATGAAGCCCAAGCACGTGCAAAAATACCCTTGCGCTTAGTGACTGGTGAATCAATAGCAATTTGACTCATGTTTATATCCTTTTATTAAGTGATAGATTGAATAAGCATAAAAAGTCTTTCAAACAACAATTGAGCTAATTAGCTCGTTTTATTCCCTTATCCATAAAACAAAAAATAACACGTAAAAAGATAAAGAAATAAAACGCGATAATTTTCCCTGGCTTTGGGTAAAGCTACCGCTCCGGGTGTGCACTACCATTTTTTAGGCAAAGCGATCCCGTTGCTGTGTGTAACCAACAAAAATAAAATTCAAAAAAGGAATAAAACCAATAATCGAGTTATTAATATTTAATTAATAACTCTTGGTAATGTCCTTCTAAATGTTCAACAAGTCGTAGATGATCAGATAATCGTAAAACGGCTTCGACTTTTTTAGAGCGTCGTGCTCGTTTGGCGGATTCTGTTAATAAACGATTTGTTTCAGCACTAATCGGCACACTTATTGTGACCGACTTATATTCTTTTTCTTTCATGGGGATCTCATTTTCCTTAACCATGAAACCATCATATATAAAAAAAAAATCCTCGGACACCCCTACGCTTGGGGTGTGAATTTATACAGTGTCTTTTAAAAGTGATAGTGGCACATAGCAATCCCAATAAAGATAAAGCCCTACATCAGATAACAAATAACGATCATATAGATCCAATTTATACATACCTAGTATCCGACTCACAGTATCATTTATCGTGTAAATGTTTTTATTTGTAATTTTAGCTATTTCTTTATTTGTTAACCTATGAATAATCAACCATCCCACAGTCCATTCATGTTCTGTAAATGTTATCCATGGAGTTGTATGTTGTAATCTATTAATCGAATCTGAAAAATATAATTTATTATCAAACTTATCTTTCCTAGTGAAAAGGTCAGAATAAAAAATTCTAAATTTAATATTAGTATTTCTAATAAAGTTATACATTCTCAAAAAAACAATTTGACTATTAATTATCATTTTAAAACAATTAACTTCTAATGATATTGCAATGTTAGAATGAGGAAGTGGAACCAATTCAATAGATGGAAATATAAATTTATCACTTTTAGGTGGGATTTTTATAGAATTTAAAATTGAGTTAACATTTTCATGAGAGCTACAGGATAAGACATGATTATCTTGGTCAGTAATCATCCAAAAATAAGCATGATTTAAAAAATTAGGTAGGTTTTCACGAAAAACCGCTTGTTTTATTGCGTCGAGATCAATAGGATCATGAATAGACATGTAACCATCCTCTTAGGCTTCGGTTATCTGTTTAGCTCAATAAGGGAGTTCGTACCTCCTTTATTGGGCGACTCTTAAATTTCAATTAAGCAATTAACATTACTTAAGGTAAATATACCTATATTTACAGATTAAATCAATCATTATATTCAATAAAAACTGCATCTCCATACGCTATAATATAGCTTGAGATCCAACTACTACCTACTATTTGGATTGGCCCTGTTTCCACTCTAAAATTAATAATTGCATTCCCACCATTTTCAATAGAAATACTCATTAATTCATTTTTTAAAAACTCATCATCATTCAAAAATTTACCAGCTTGAACTGTTATAGATGCTTTAACCAATCCTAAATTTATAATTGACTTTACATTACTTACTGAATTTCCAATAAATACTCTCTTGTCAAAGTTTCGATAAATTTTTGGCTCTGTGTTAAATAATCCCATATATTACTCCTAACTCTAAGAAAAATACTCATCTAATATAGATTAAGCTCTGTTTTAAAGTTTTTCAACACACTCAATATAAATTAGCTTTTATTAATGATTAATAATACTGTTCTAAATTTTATATAAATATGTTTTCATAACTAATATCACTTATCGTTAATATCAAAAAATTGCTCAATCAGCTTTTCAGTCTCCTTTTTCATCTCTGAAATTCCTTCCCTAAAATCATAGCGACTATCTTCTTTTATTTCATTAATATTAAATAACATCTGAAAAATCATTTGAATGCATTGTCGTGTCTTGGTTGAATCTTC
Source organism: Providencia sp. R33 (assembly GCF_019343475.1). Lineage (NCBI taxonomy): Bacteria > Pseudomonadati > Pseudomonadota > Gammaproteobacteria > Enterobacterales > Morganellaceae > Providencia > Providencia sp. R33. Next base: position 110,497 of record NZ_CP072454.1, read on the forward strand.
TAATATTTGCTTCTTATAAAGCTCTTCCCATGTCATTCCATCATCATCAGTTTCTTCAGCCTTCTTTTTTAAATTCATTGTCACTCGAACACCAATATCCAACATTTCAGAACAAACGCTCGACATATTTGCGTCTGCATGACTTGCCCCATCAGCTCGCCGTTCATCAACAATAGTTCTAATTGCATCATAAACTTTTTGTGACATATATACGTTTTGTCTTGCCATTTATTTAACCTATTTATCTTAGAGCTAATTGAGTGCCTATAATAATTAATACTATCACATTTTTAGTGCTTTAAAAGTGCTAATCATGGATTTTTTAAGCACTACTTTAGTGCTAAAAGCTAAGCACCAATAGAGCACTGATATTTATAACTTAATATTTTTATTAGATTAGCCACATAATAGCCACAAAACAGCACTAACTTAGCCACAATTCAGCACTGTTTTAGCACTTAACACAAAGATTTTTGAAATTCTCACCCATTTATTTTCAATTAACACCATGATTTAATGATAAATTCTTGCAAAATAAAATTTTGCGTGGGGTGTGATGTCTTAATGTCAGAGGAGCGTATTTATTGCTCCTCTTTTCTTTTGGCTTGCATTTAAATAGTGCTTTATTTTTTAATTAAAATGGGCGATTCTGAGTTAAGATAATTCATTATTTAATGGGGTTTTACATGCGAATGATCTTTATTCTCATTGCATTAATTTTTTCACCATTTTCATTTTCGTTCGATTGCTATGATAAAGCAGGAAAAGATTATAAAATAGACCCTGATTTATTACGGGCGGTTGCCTTTCGTGAAAGTTCATTCCAACCGAATGCGATTAATCAAGCATCCTCGACACGATACGCTATTGGATTAATGCAAATTCATTCGCAAAACTTTAATGAGTTAGCGCAGTATGGCATTACCGAAAATCATTTAAGGCAAGATCCATGCATGAATATTTACACGGGGGCATTTTATCTGGCGAAGTTTATTCGAATACAAGGGGATATCTGGAAAGGGGTTGGCGCATATAATGCAGGGTTAAAAAAATCTGCGGTTCAAGAGCAAAAAAGAAATCAATACGCGCTTGAGGTCTATCACATTTATCTCAATATTAAACAAAATAAATAAATTTAACGCTTTTACTTTCTTTTTTTATCGCTATAATCAGGTTCAATATTAAGTAATGCATGTGGCTTAGTATTAAAACGAGAAACGCGCCTTTATGGCGCGATTTCTTTAATAACTTGTTTTTCTTAATACACGGTATATTTCTCCGCCTACCCCATCATTTCCAATAATTTGTTCTCGTCCAATTTTGTATAACTTCCCTTGATGGTAATTTTCAACGGTCATTAACGCAGTATCAAATTCATAAGACTCGCCATACTTTTCAATCAGTGATTTGATTGCCAACGCGATTATTTCATCACTGTAATGACGATTTGTAAAAATATAATCAGCACCGCCATAAACCATATTAAATGGCGAGCTTTCATTGTAAGAATAATCAGTATAGCAATCGAACCGTGACGTTTTATATTTTTTGACAATCGAGTCGACTTCATCCACTGTCGGGCCATCAGTCCATGACACATAATAAGAACTGTAATATTGTTTACGTACCGAAAATTTAGTGTTTGGAAAATGTTTTTTTAATTCAGCACGGATATTTTTACCGACTATTTTTACTTCATTGTCTAAATTAGAAGTTATCTGAGTTAAGTGTGAATATTGATTATTGTTTTTTTGAAATTCGACACCTTGATTAAATTCAGTTTGTTTTTTTTCTTCCTCGGCTTTTTCCGTTTGTTCAAATTTTTCTGACTGTTTAATTAGTGATTCAATTGTTTCATTATCAACAAATTCATTTTTAACTTCCCACTGAATCCCCCCCCTTAAAATAGATTCTGGTAAGCGATTCGATTTATCACCATTGTAAAATACAATATCAAATTCTGCATTGCCTCCACTCACAATGACATTACATAGATTCGTCACTGTATCGGGTCTTTGTTCTCCATGGATTTGAGTGATCACCCCCAAGCCATGATTATATAAATTCGTATAAACAACCTGCCCGACTGATAATAATGTTTGCTGTTCCATAATTTTTCTCTCTTTTGTTAATGAAGTTTGATTAAGCGCAAGTCTGAGACTTGCGCAGGATTTAATTAATCAATCGCATTCAATATCTTTGTTTGTGATTCAGGGGGTAATGTGAAAATAAAATCGCGTAATTGGTGAAAATAAGCAGAAATACGCTCACAATCTTCTTGTTGCCCTTTTTCATATGTGACAAATGAGAAATGACTTAGCATCATTAACGTGACAATGATCCCTGCTTCTTGTGCGGTTACATCATCCATAAATCCATTTGGAGAAGTGATCATATAACCTTTTGGCGGTTGCATATAAAACCCGCCATTAGACAACTTAAAAAAATCCCAAAACCCGCCGTTATACGCCAGCGCGTTCCTGTCCATCCAATTAAAAATGGCATTTTCAAAGGCAATACATTTATCCCGCAATTTAGAGAATAAAAAATCTAATCGGGCTTGCGGTTTAGTCACTTCAATAGCGGTGATTACAGTTTCGTCTTTTCCATTTCTTTCGTTAGATTCTTGAGCTGCAAGGTTTTGTTGTTGAGTCATTTTAGTGCCTCCGTTGGGTTAATGATTTCTTTCGTCGAGTTCCTGCGCTGCAAAGGGCGTGCATAGACGAAACGAGGAAGGAAGCAAGGGCGGAAGCAAAATTGTTGGAAAGCGCAGCGGCAAGAATTTTGCTGGAGTGCACTTTACGCTTGCTGTATGACGAGTTGAGTCTATGTTAAAGCCCAAGCGGAGGGGCTTGGCGAAAGATTAACAACACAGTGGCTGAAAATGACGCAACCCGCCTTGCGGCGAGAGAATCGAACCGCAAGGCGTCCTTTGAGCTTAACAACGTTAAGCGGTTTATCAGGGGCAGCTCCCGCAGGGAGCTTGCATCCCTGCCCTTTGCGCCACGCGTCAGCGTAAAAAGGCGCAGGGGTTGGCGTTGTCGGATTGAGCCTGGCTCGATGCCAGGATTAAGCCGATGCGCAAAAAAGGGGAATAAATCCCCTTGAAATAACGTGAATTAAGCTGTTAAAAAGGATTTAAAGCGAAATGAATTTAACATTAACATCGGGGTATACAGCGTTTGACGAACGTCCAGTGTTAAACTGTTACCAATATTGACAATGGCAGGGATCCCCAATAATGCCAGTTGGACGTAGCACATTCGGGCGGCAACCTCATCAATATCGGTACACACTGCGATCATTTGCATTTGCGGATTAAAACCTTGTTGCAACACAGAATTAGCACAGGCAATTACCATTCCGCCCGCGCCGCACGTAGGCTCGCACACACTGATATAGCCATTTTGTTCAATTATCGCCCCACAATCCCCGATTATGAGATCACTCATGAGCTGGCTGATATGAAATGGGGTAAAAAATTGCCCCCACGCCCCTTCGCCTAATTCAAGTGACATAAACACCGCGCCTAAAAAATCGGTCGCTTGATGGTCTAAGGCGTTAACACAAAGGGCTAATAGTTTCGCGAACGCATCCAAATCAGCTCTTTCATAACGCGCAATCACGTTAAAGTAAGTTTGTTCCAATTCAGGGCACTGTTTCACACTGTTTTCTAATGAAATCGCGGCAACATGAATAAAATCCCGAAACACCTCTACACGACCGTGATAACATGCGGTTTGATTAAATAATTGAATAAACTCGGTGTAAAAATCGCGCTTTGACTTGGTACTAGCCATTGTTAGGGTTGCTTTTTCGACTGTTTTGTCTGTATTTGTATCTATCTTACTGGGTGAGCCTGAGATGATAGGACTGGGTGTTTTCGCGGGTTGGCTTAAATCTACATCAAAAAAACTCAATTGTGACATATCGACGCTCCAAAACTGCCCCTGAAAAGGGGCAGTGAATTAACTTAAATCCACGATTTACGCAGTTCTAAACAGCGCAAGAGTTGCCCCAAACAATGGTTATTCATTGCAGGAATGCGAACGGGCTGTTTACGTTTAAGTTGTTTGTCGATATGTCGCGCCATTGCCCGATAACACGGTTCAATTTCGCTGATTGTCATATCGTGACGCACGACCCGACGTTTTGACACGACGGGCATTTGGGGCTTTACAGCATGATTTAAGGATGTTAAATTTTGTTGGTGCATGGCTTGATCTCCATGTGTATCAATGAACCGCCTGAATTTTCTATCGCAAGCAAATTCAGGCTTGGATTAAGCAGGCGCAAGCCTGCTTTTTTCATTGTTGCGCCAGCAATCCAGCACAACGCACACGCGAAATAATTTGCGCGTGAGATAACGTAGATACATCTCGAAACGTAAAATAACGTCCGTCCACTTTGACAAAAATGTCAGTCACGTTCCCCAAAAACATCTCTTGCAATTTAAAGGACTCCGTATTGTTATTGCCTTGCCAATCCAACGGGGGCATAACGGATAACGCATCCATAAATTGCATTAAAGTAATCTCTGTCGGGGCAGTTTTAGCTGCTTGTTCACGCCCTACCCAATACATCAATTCCGCACTTTGAGTTTCTTGGTAACTGTCTGTTTCGTACTGCTCTAATGCGTGATACATGCTCTTTCTCCTTTTATGATTTAGTGGTTGGTTTAATATCGAACTGGCTCGATATTGAATAGCGCGTTAATGTTTCGCGCTATTCAATAGGTCGCTTTAACGGTATCTGCGAACCTGTTTTTTAAACGGTTTAAGGTGATTGGCGCTTTCAATTTCACGGTAAGTTAAATCGGTGTTTTTTGTCCCATCGGTTAAGGCATAGTGGTAATTCATGTTCATTTTTTCCGCGAATTTCGTTTTTTTCAGAAAAGTGAAGAATTCGGCAATGGAATTGAAGTGATAAACGTCATCCGCTTGCCCTGTCACATTTTGTTTATGGGTTTCTGCAATAAAAACTTGATAATTCATGTTGAAACTCCTTGTTTTTGGCTTTTAACTCATCTTTCTGGAGGTTTTGGCGTGGCGGTGTTGACGTTCACCGATGGCCTCGTAGTTCTCTTTGAAAGTGTTAATTCATCTTACTGTCAGTTCAGTCGCGGCAAGGGCGATTAAGCCATCAAGGGAAAGGTTTTGCAGGGGCGCAACGCGGCGAAGCGAACCCTTGCAAGTTCTTGAGCTTTATGGATTAATCAACAGCCCTAGCGAATGGGCTGATAGTAAGAAAATAACCGTCGGGTGAGGAAGCCATCGGCCGACACGCAACGCGTGGCGTCTTTAACGGCCGTGCGAAGCACGAAATGCCGTGCAGTTAGTTTTCGCTTGCTATCCGAAGGACAGAGACGCTTGCGGCTCTGCGGAAACCCATTCGTAAAACGAATGGCGTTGAAGTGTAGGCGACAGCTCGATAACGTCGAGCTGCCGTAGGAACCCATAAGAGTTATTGCATTTTTATGATAAAAATTTTCAACTCATTGTTATTACAGTTAAAGCTGAACTGACTAAATCTCTCGTTCAGTGAAATCCAGTCCTTTTTTTGCAAAACTCTTTGGTCTTTCACCGAAATACTGACTTTCTTTTGCTAACCATATCTTAAGCTCAACAAGAAAATGTTCGGGTGAATACCGAACATTTTCTTGCAACGCGCGGTATAACTCGACATTCATTGGTGAATATTGATGTAATAATGCATTAAGTTTCCATTCACTATTTAAAAAGAGAAATAACTTTAATTGAAAGAAAAGAGTGATACTCAGGCACCAATAGACCAGTACCACAGGTACAACTAAAACCACTATCGGTAAATTCGTCATGATCAACCATGCAGAACCCACAGTTAACGTTAAAAACCAAACTAAAAGTCCTATTTTTTCAGCAAAATAGCGTGTTTTTACGCCGTGTTTTATTTTGCATAAATCCTGATAGGCAAACTCAAACCTCTGCTCCTCGATGATGTCAGCGACGTCATTTTCAATATTATTCATTTATCTCATCCTTAAAATAGTACAAGACTGGTTGCCAAAAATGCCCCTTTAACGTCCTGACTGGCGGGGTAATAATAGGTTGCATACCCTTCTCTAGGCACCGCCTTGTAATACCCCACGTTGATATCTTCACTGGCTAACCACGTTTCGCGGTCACTCTCAGAAATTTCATTCGCGGCAATTGCCGAATTAATCACCGTTTCTTTTGTGTGTTCACCGCGCATCATTAGCACCAAAGAGTCTTCAGTTTCGAGTAAAACCACATTCCATTCATTCATGGTCAACGCCCTTTTTACCGATTAATTTATTGGGAATGGTATAATTATCCAGTAATTGCTCACCGTATGATCGGGTATCGATATCTTCATTGAAATCCAAGAGAGCCGACCACAACGGGGCAAAATCAAGGTATTTCCGCAAGTTTAAATTGTTAAATCGCGTCGTCCAGTTTACAAGCAATTCAATCAAATCATACTCTTCAATCCCATCATGATTAAACCGGTTGTACCACGATTTGAATTCACTGGGCGTAATAAAGGCTAACTCAATTTCGGCTTGGGCTAATCGATTTTGATACTGTTGCTGCGCTTTAATTTGGGCTTTTTGTCGGGCACGGCTCACAACTTGGACTTGAGACTGAATTTTTCGCCCCTGCCGTTCACGGTCACGGTAATCCAGCTCAGGAAAAAAATCGCGCACATGATGATCACACAACGGCAACGGACAAAGATAACCTCGGGACTGAATAAACGTATCAAGGGCGGCAAGATAGCGATTTTTTGATGGCATTTCACGTTTATCATCAAAGGATAATACCAACGTATAGTGCAAATCTTTTGCGGTTATAGCCCCTTTATTCCCCGTAAAAAATCGAATTAACGCACACGCATACGGATACCGTTTTTGGTATTGCCCTTTTTGCAATTTATCTTCGACAAAGAGGATGGCTTTTGCAGCGGCATATTGACGGTCATTAAAGGGAACAAGGGCTAAATGGTTTGGAATGGTTGTCATGATTATACACACTGCCCTTTCGGGCAGTGTCTCCCGTCTTATTATTGAGCGTTATCGGTGTGGTGAGTGTCGGCTTTTACATCGAGAAAACAGCTCGGCAACCAATGTGTATCTTTAAGAGTATTTTCAGCCAACCCAGCGGCATCCCCTTTCTTCATTTTGGCGGCTTCAAGGGCTTTATCTGCTGCCCCTGCATCCACTAAACAATCGCTGATTTGGTCTTTACTGATACGCCCAAAGAAATTGGCTTTCGTCGGTTGCCACCACTGGCGAAAATCAAAAGCAATCGCCTGTTCAATCGGGCGCAGGGCTTTGGCTAACGAGTTATCGTTCGGCGCATGATGGTTCACTTCGCTTAGGGTTTGCGCGGAACAAAATGCCAGTAATGCGACTAAGTCCGCTAGTTCCCATGACAACAACCATGAGAAATCGGCTTGCCATGCTTCGGGTAAACGCGCTGACCATGACTCAAATTGCGTATTTAATACTAGCAACGCTTCACTGTCTTGAGCTGTCGGGGCATTTTTAAGTAATTCCTCCTGAGAGCGTAAAAACTTAATGTTAAACGCGGTTTTGGCATACGGTGAACCAAACACCTGAATGCACGCATCATGCACCAAAATCGCCAGTGCCACGTTTTGGTGTTGAGTTAATGCCGCTTGAACCGCTAATGTGCGCTCTGAGGACAAACTTTTGCACAAGGCTGCACTGTAGGTAGAAACCGTTTCTACCATAGGCTCACTCAGGTTTTCGGAGGTGCTTTCATCCTCAATGCGTTGCTGTTCCTGTTGTACTTGGTCAATCACCCCACGAACCACGCACGGTTCACCGTCACGGTCGAGATAAATCACCACACTTTTAGTCGCTTTTTCATCGGCTGGCCATGTCAGATTTTTGGCGCGATGCTTAATATCGGCAATTTGCTGCTCACAATCTTTCGCTGCTCTATAAAGGGCTGTTTTCTCATTTTCGTCGTCTGCTTCTTTTGATTGTTGACGTAAATCGTTTTCTAGGGCGCTTAACTCAGTCATTAACTCCGTAAATTCAGGCGAGAACACCGCATCAGGGGTGCGACAGATAGACAAGGTTTCCCCAAAACTCGGGCGATCTAAACGTGCAATCCCACACTGCCAACCCTCAATAAAGGCTAACAGTTCTGCACATGCCGTGAGTTTATCGAGTGCCAATTTTTCTAATAATGGGGCATTTTCAATGAATCCTGCCTCGGTAAAGAGGTCAATTTCAAGGGTTCCCCCTGCTTGCTCGTAGGCATCCAACCCCACAAAATTCACCAGTCGATTATTTTCGACAGAGGTTTTAGTTTCTTCGACCGCGTCACGTAAATAGCGAGGCTCTTTTTTCCAACCCATTGCATTGTTCCACACCATGACTTGGCGTTCGTGGTCAGTGGTTCCTGTTAAGGCTTGCAGTTGATCGAGGGTAATATTATCCGCATCTAATTCGGCTAACAGCTCGGGCGCCATATTTGCCAAACGCAGACATTTTTTAACGTGGTGAGTGCTAAACCCTAATAAGTCACCAATTTCAGACGCATTTTTGCCTGTTTTTTGTAGCTCGATAAAAGCATGAAGTTGGTCAGCGGGATGCATGGCTTCACGTTGGCTGTTCTCCGTCAGGGAAATAATCAGCGCATCGGATTCAGGCACAATTTTGACAGGCACTGGAAAACTTGACGCTAAATGCCCTTTCGCCACCAATTGTTGCAACGCCATTAATCGACGTTGACCCGCAGCAACCCCGTAAACCTCGTTATCCATCGGGTAAACGACCAAGTTTTGTAATACGCCCACCGATTGAATACTGTCTGCCAGTTCTGCCAAGGCTTTTTCATCCATCGGACGTTTACGCACATTGAGTTCACTCTGTACCAATACCGATAACGGCAACACATGCGCTTCCATGCTGTCTAATGCCTGATAAATCGCGTCGGCCTGTGCGGATTTTGCGCCTTTTTTTGCTTTACGTTGTTTTGGGTTAATGCTAGTTTCTAATGTAGACATAATTAATACCTCTAGTTGTTTCTTGTGTCTAAGCTAAGGGAGGCTCAACAACTCCCTTAGCACCTAAGATGCCTGAATGAGTTCAGGACGCAGATAGAACATGTTGTTTAAATTGTCACTAAAGCCAATCGGATAGCCGTCTTTCATAAAAATACTGTTGGAATCGAACGCATCACTGTGCAGCGTGATTTCTTCGTCGTATAACTCAGGTGAAATATCCCCCTCGAATAAATCCAATAACCGTGTCAACGGTGCAATGTAATGCAATAAATCCGCTTTCTGACCGTCAGTCAGTGGGGTTTTACCCCTTCTTTCGTTAGATTCTGGAGCTGCAAGGTTTTGATGTGATGACATTTTTGAATCCCCCTTTGTATTAATGATTTCTTTCGTCGAGTTCCTCCGCTGCAAAGGCCGTACATAGCCGAGACGAGGAAGGAAGCAAGGGCGGAGACAAAATTGTTGGAAAGCGCAGCGGCAAGAATTTTGGTGGAGTGCACTTTACGCTTGCTGTATGACGAGACGAGGCTATGTTTTAGGCCAAGCGGTGGTGCTCGATGAAAGATTAATCACACAGGTGATGAAGATGGCAGCACCCGACTTGCAGCGAGAGAAGCGAACGGCAAGTTGTCATTAACGCTTAGCAAAGCTAAGCAGTGAATCTGGGGCGGTCCCGCAGGGAGCTGCACCCCGGCCCTTTGCGCCACGTTGAAAACGTTAAAAAGCGCAGTGGTTGACGTTAAGCCCGTTATCCACATTGTCCACATGAGGTGAACCAGTGAGGACAGTCTTCAAAAGCTGGCCTCACGAAAGTGTACGGGGAACCTGCACCGATTGTGTGTCAAAGTGGGTAACGGGTGTTCGAATTAAGCTTGGCTCAATGCCTGGCTTAATTCGTAGGGGATGCGTGAAGGAAAGATAGCTGAAGGAACATTACTCGCATGGCACTTCGAGCAATGGGCGACCAACACAATAAGCGATATACACAGTTCCTTGCTCATCTGTCGATCTTGCGCAATCATAACCAAGTTTATGCGCTAGAATGCCTTGATATTGTTGAATAGCCCAGGATGCTTCACCATCATCATCATAAGAATGGCTGTAATTAAAATCATTGTCCCACACGCTAATAGACTCATCTAATAATTGTGCTATCACCTCATCATCAACGTCTAATAGTCCTAAGTCTTTTCTCACTTGTTGAAAGACTTCTTGCACTACCTTTTCATCAACGTCGTGTCGATAAAAAAATGACTTAGTATCAATGATATTATCGACTTCGATATTGTATTGATAATTACAAGCCGATAGATTGTATTCGTTTCCCTCATTACCAAAGCACAGGCAGCCTTTTAAAAAGGATACATCCATGTCCTTTGTTACCTCAGTAATTTTATTGAAGCTCGCATGAGTGATGATCATCAAAAATTTCCTTACAATGAGATAGTCGGGTTTCTAACACCACAAGCAGCTGCATATTTGATAATATTTCTGATACTCGCGTTATCGACATTGGATTCCATGCGCGTGACTGTAGAGGGATTAACACCCAGTTTTTTGGCTAATTCCGCTTTTGTCAAACCTGCATTAGTGCGCCATTCTGTCAGCAGAGCTTGGAGTTTTTCTTTTTGTAGTTCTTCCTCATAAGCGGCTTTATATTCTGGGTTTTTCATCCATTCGTTGTGCAATTCATTATGCGTTTTCATTATTAAGTATCTCCTGTAGCCTAGCTTTAGCGATCTCAAACTCTGTTTTTGGCGTTTTTTGAGATTTTTTTATAAAAATCCGTAACATGTAAATCGTTTTTCCTTTATGGTATACCCAAATTCCTCGTGCGATATCATTTCCCATTGTTCTGAGTTCAAATAGCCCATCCCCTAGGGGTTTTGTGTCGGGCTCTCTTAATATATGTGGATTGATTTCCATTTTTTGTACAATACGGTCATATTTAACCTTTATCTTAATCGGTAAGTCATTAGCTTCTTTTTCTGCTTCTTTGTGGTATCTGACGGTATACATATTATCCCCTTGTTGAATTGCATTATACTGCAATTTGCGTTTTAATGCAATTCTCAGAATGTAAAAAAAGCCACTTTAATTTTCGTGGCTTCATTCCTCATTGGGTATTTTTAAGCGTATTATTTTTGGCATCCATGACAACTTGATTTAAGTAATCCATAAGATGTTAGTGTTTGTTAAAAATAGTTTTAAAATCAATCATTTTTGTCAATGGGATGCATAGAACGTCGAATTTTCATTCCTTTTTTAACGGCTTTAACCCCATAGGCAAGTGGACGAAGATGGGAAAAATGGCCAAAGCACTTAAATAATGTGGCTCATTCTGAAAGAATGAGGCCCTAATCTGAATTAATTTTGCGGGCATTATCCCTATTTTCAGGGGATAACTGCCACTTTTAGTGGGGATAATTACTGTAATTGTCTGATTAACCAATCAAACAATTGACTGGGTGTTTTTTAATCACACTAACACTTCGCAATGGGAATATCTGAAAATTTTGTTGTCCATCGAGGAGAGAGAAATTGCTGTTTCATTTTCCATAAAGCAGATTGCGCTTGGATACCCTGTCCAGCAAACCAAATTGCGCCTTTTACATGATTAATTTGGTCAATTGTCCGCATTAATTCGCCACTTTTACGAAAAGCATGACCACTCTCAAATAAATTCAGTTGTACTTGCCCTGATGGAGAAAATTCACTGAGCAATATACCACTTTTACTGTATTTCACATTTGGGAGCCAAAGTCGCTCAAACAAAGTGATAGCCGCCTGAATAATCTCGCGTGTATCTTGTGTGGGATATATGAGGGCTTGGGTTTCTTGCCGATAATAGTGCGGCTCATGATGAGAAAAATGGCTACTCTGCACCCACAATGTCACTAATCGACAATACTGTTTTTCTTCACGCAGTTTTTCTGCTGCACGTTCGGCAAACGCACATACCGATTGGCGAACTAACTCGTAGTCCATGACTTTATGGCCAAACGAACGAGAGCAAATGATTTGTTGCTTGGCAGGCGCGATTTCTTCCAGCTGAAGACAGGATTCCCCGTTGAGCTCCCGCACCGTTCGCTCTAAAACGACGGAATACAGTTTACGCGCCTGGGACGTTGGCAGCCGACTTAAATCCAAGGCAGTTTCAATCCCACTTTGATTTAAGCGCTTTGCCAGTTTTCGTCCTATCCCCCAAACCTGACCCACTGGCACGAGCGCCATGAGTTTTTTTTGACGGCTGGGCGAACTTAAATCAACAACACCCCCTGTTTTTTTCCATGTTTTGGCGGCGTGATTCGCCAACTTAGCTAACGTTTTGGTACTGGATATCCCCACTCCCACAGGCAAGTGAGCACACCGGAATACATCCTCTTTTAATTTATGGCCAAGTTCATGCCAGGAATACAACGCATCCATGCCTGTCAGGTTACAAAAACTCTCGTCAATACTGTAAACCTCAATTTGAGGCACGATTTGAGCAACCACCGCCATAAATCGGTTACTAAAATCGGCATATAGCGGGTAATTCGAAGAAAAAACAACTACTTGCTTTTGTTTGATTATCGACTTTATTTCAAAATAAGGGGCTCCCATACGGATATAGGGTTTCGCTTCAGCTGAACGCGCAATGACGCACCCATCGTTATTCGAAAGGCAAATAATTGGCTTTCCTTTTAAATCGGGCCTAAAGACAGATTCACAGGAGGTGTACATAGAATTGACATCGATGAGCGCAAACATGTCTTTCACCGACAGGTATGCACGGCATAACGAACGACGCCGAAAATTTGCACTTCCGTATCGTCATTGATGGGAGTAGCGGGAAATTGGCTGTTAGCGGGAATAAGCGCTTTAGTTGGTGTGATTTGCAGGTACTTACAGGTGAATTCGCCATCGTATTCTGCGACCACAATTTCCCCATGACGCGCAGTAAGGTGACTTTCAACGACTAATAAGTCACCGTCAAAAATCCCCGCATCCTTCATCGAGTCCCCTGAAGCTCGAAGAAAATAGGTACTTTCAGGATAGCGTATAAGTTCTGCATCAAGCGATAAACGACGCTCGACGTGGTCTTGAGCGGGACTGGGAAATCCGCAGGCGATTAGACTTTCAAAAATAGGGATTTGCATAGCGCACCAATACTGTATAAATACACAGTAATAATATACTGTATATTTTTACACTACACAAATGTCCAAATCTTTTTTATTTAGCTCCAAGCTATTAAGCTATTAAGCTATTAAGCTATTAAGCTATTAAGCTATTAAGCTATTAAGCTATTAAGCTATTAAGCTATAATAAATTAATAATTTAGCCTTTAACCTCTTTGATTTTTAATATTTTTTCATCGCTTGATAAGTTGTTAAAATTATCCAATGCAGCTTTAATCACATCAGAACGAGATACATTAAGTAACCCATCGACCGCAGAAATATGGATTAAATTATCTATATCCTCTATATACTGTTCAGTTAAACTAGTTGATATTGCCTTGTATTTTCTTACTCTTTTGTTTGTATTATTAGCAATCTCAGGTATAGATGTTGCATTATTGATAAATTGATCTTCCGATTGAAGTGGCTTTCTATTTCTCATAGAACAACCTCCTGAA